>CAIWNX010000267.1 GCA_903914175.1 uncultured beta proteobacterium
ACTGCGGCTACTGCAAGCGCTTCGAGCGCGACCTGCAAAAAGTGGACAACGTCACGATCTACATGTTCCTGTATCCGATCCTGAGCGCCGATTCAAGCGAGAAGTCCAAGCACATCTGGTGCGCAAAGGACCGGGCCAAAGCCTGGCAGGACTGGATGGTGCGCGACAAGCCGGCAGCGGTGGCGAGCTGCGACAGCGCCGCAATTGATCGCAACGTCGAAATCGGCCACAAGCACAAGATCAACGGCACACCGACCCTGATCTTCAGCAACGGCACACGGGTGCCGGGCGCCATCGCCTCGGCCGAAGTTGAGAAGTACCTCGCCGACAGCAAGAACTGATGCACACCGCCGCCCTGCACTACCAGGTCCGCCTGCTTGACCTGCACGCCCACCTCTATCAGGTCAGCCTTCGCATCGACAAGCCGGCGGCCACACAGCGGCTCAGTCTTCCGGTCTGGATTCCGGGCAGCTACCTGGTGCGGGAGTTTTCGAAAAACCTGCAGCGCCTGCAAGCAAGTCAGGGCAGCCGCAGGCTCGCGCTGACCCAGCTTGACAAGTGCAGTTGGCAGGCACAGTGCGACATCGACAAGCCCCTGTTGTTGAGCTATGAGGTCTATGCGTTTGACAACTCGGTGCGCACGGCCTGGCTCGATGCGAGTCGCGGTTTCTTCAATGGCAGCAGCCTGTTCCTGCAAGTGCAGGGGCAGGAGCAATCACCCCACGCGCTGGAACTGTTCTCCAGCAAAGCCAGTGCTGGCTGGCAGGTCGCGACCGGTCTGACGCCCAACAAAATCAAGAAGGACGGTTTTGGCAGCTACCTGGCTGCCAACTATGACGAACTGGTCGATTGTCCGGTGGAGATGGGAGCTTTCTGGAGCGGCTCGTTCGTCGCTGCCGGCATCCGACACCGCTTTGTTGTCGCCGGTGCGCCGCCCAGTTTTGACACTGCCACGCTGCTGGCCGACACACAAAAAATCTGCGAAGCCGAAATCAGGTTCTGGCACGGCAGCAAGGCAGAGAAGCGCTCAGGCAACAAGCCACCGCACCGGGACTACCTGTTCATGCTCAACGCCGTCGGCGATGGCTACGGTGGTCTGGAGCACCGCAACTCGACGGCCCTGATCTGCACGCGCAAAGACTTGCCGCGACTGGACGCTCCGAAGCAAAAACCCGATGGCTACGTCACCTTGCTGGGTTTGATCAGCCACGAATATTTCCACACCTGGAACGTCAAACGCCTGCGCCCGGCAGAGTTTTCGACTTATGACTATTCCCGCGAGAACTACACGCAACTACTCTGGTTCTTCGAGGGCTTTACCAGCTATTACGACGACCTGTTGCTCAGGCGTGCCGGTCTGATCGACGACAAGACCTACCTCAAACTGCTGGGCAAAACCATCAACCAGGTGCTGCAAACGCCCGGACGCGAAGTTCAAAGCGTGGCGCAGTCCAGCTTCGATGCCTGGACCCGGTACTACCGTCAGGATGAGAACACGCCCAATGCCACGGTGAGCTACTACACCAAGGGCGCGCTGGTGGCACTGTGTCTGGACCTGAGCCTGCGCCAGCAGGGCAAAACCACGCTGGACGCCGTCATGACGGCGCTGTGGCAACGTTGCCAGGCCGGCCCGATGACCGAGGCTGACCTGTGCGCCGTGCTGACTGAGTGCTCGGGGCGTTCCTATCAGGCCGAGATTGCGCGCTGGGTGCATGGCACAGCCGACTTGCCGCTGAAGAACTTGCTAACGAAACAGGGCATCGACGTGCAGGAAGAAGCGGCCCCGATGGCGCAGCGCCTGGGTCTGCGCGTGAGCGAGGGCAAGGCAATCCAGATCAAGACCGTGCTGCGCGGCGGCGCCGCCGAGAAAGCCGGCTTCGCCGCCGGTGACGAATGGCTTGGCATCGAGGTCGGTGCCGCCAAGTCGGCAACGCGCTGGCGCATCTCCACGCTCGACGAGTTTTTGCTGTACGCCGGCAAGCACACCAAAATCGACGCCCTGGTGGCACGTGACAAGCGCCTGCTCACCCTGCGCCTGAGCCTGCCCAAGGCCGCGAGCAACTGGCAGTTGTCGCTACGTGACAGCCCGCTGGCCAGCCGGTGGCTCACTGAATTCAAACCAACCGGAGAACCCCATGAACTATGAAGTCATCACCGTCCGAACTGAAGCCGGCAAGGTCGGCATCGTCACGCTGAACCGACCCAAGCAACTCAATGCGCTCAACGACCAGTTGATGACCGAACTCGGCACCGCCCTGAAAGCCTTTGACGCTGATCCGGCCATTGGCTGCATGATCGTCACCGGCAGCGAAAAGGCATTTGCCGCCGGTGCCGACATTGGCGCCATGGCCAGCTACAGCTTTGCCGACGTTTACAAGGGCGACTTCATCACACGCAACTGGGAACTGATTCGCAGCGTGCGCAAACCCGTGATCGCTGCCGTCAGCGGCTTTGCCCTGGGTGGCGGCTGCGAACTGGCGATGATGTGCGACTTCATCATCGCGGCCGACAACGCGCGCTTTGGCCAACCCGAAATCAAACTCGGCATCATCCCCGGCGCCGGCGGCACGCAGCGCCTGCCACGCGCCATTGGCAAGGCCAAGGCGATGGACCTGGCCTTGACCGGGCGCATGATGGACGCCACCGAAGCCGAACGCGGCGGCCTGGTCAGCCGCGTCGTGGCGCTGGACAAACTGATGGAGGAAGCGCTGGCGGCGGCGCTGATGATTTGTGACCACTCGCAGATCGCCACCATGGCAGCCAAGGAATCGGTGAACCGTGCCTTTGAGAGTTCGCTCAACGAGGGCATTCTGTTCGAGCGTCGCCTGTTCCACTCGCTGTTTGCCACAAGCGACCAGAAAGAAGGCATGGACGCCTTCGTCAACAAGCGCAAGGCCAACTTCAAGAACCAGTGAACCCGGCCTGCGCTGAACGCTTGCGGGCAGCGGGACGGTTGGCGCTTCTGGTTATAATTCGCGCCTTGGCTCTTTAGCTCAGTCGGTTAGAGCGATGGAATCATAATCCACAGGTCCGCGGTTCGAATCCGTGAAGAGCCACCAGAAAATCCCTTACGGGTATTGAAAAGCCTGCTACTTAATTGCTAGCAGGCTTTTTTGTTTTGGCATCGCAGACTCATGTGCAGTTTTCGCTGGCAGCGCCCGCTGAAAACACTTCAGACGCTGGCGGCGCTGTCGTTCGGATCGTACGGCTCGCTGGTCAGATCGAAAGGCACCAGCGCATCCTGTGCAGCCTCGCGCCTGACACGCGCCCAGTCGGTACCTGTGGGCTTGCGCGCAGTGGGTTTCTTGCCCTTTTCCCGTGCGACAGGAACAACGTCAGGGCTTGCCGAGGTAATCGCGCTTGCCGATCTCGACGCCGTTGTGGCGCAGGATGTTGTAGGCGGTGGTGACGTGGAAATAGATGTTCGGTAGCGAATTGCCAAGCAGGAACTGCATGCCCTTGTAATGGGTCTCGGTGTCACCGCGCTTGATAACGATATCTTTGTCTTCGGTGCCGTCGATCTGCGCCGGGCTCACGCTCTGGATGAAGGCAATCGTTTTGGTGATTCGCGCCTGCAATTCGGCGAAGGTCTTTTCGTTGTCCTCGTGCACCGGGTTCTCGATGCCGGCCAGGCGCGCCACGGCGCCCTTGGCGGAATCACAGGCGATCTGCACCTGCCGGGTCAAAGGCAGCATGTCGGGGAACAAACGATAGGTCGTCAATGTGGCGGCGTCGATCTTCTTGGCCTCAACATGCGCTTGCGCCTTGTCAAGAATGGCCGACAGGTTGCCGAGAATGTTGGCAAAGCGTGGCACGCTGGCTTGGTACATGGACACGGTCATGGAATTCCTCTTTTGTTGATTCGGCAGATGCGCGAGTGGGCATCTTAGCGGCTCGGTGCGAGCGACGCTCAGGTCTTGCGAATTCTTTGCACCAGCGCAGTGGTGGAGTAGCCCTCGACAAAAGGCAGCGCCAGCGCGCGCCCGCCGTAAGACTCGACGACCTGCGTTTCAGCGAGCTTGCGCATGTCGTAATCCCCACCCTTGACCAGAAGATCGGGGCGGATCTCGGCAATCAGTTGCAGCGGTGTGTCTTCGTCAAACCAGGTCACCAGACTGGTGCTGGCCAGCGCCGCCATGACGATGGCGCGGTCGGCTTCCTTGTTCAGCGGGCGGTCATCCCCTTTGCCAAGACGCCGCGCTGAACTGTCGGTGTTGAGTGCCACCAGCAAACTTGCGCCCAGTGCGCGTGCCTGACTCAGGTACAGCACATGGCCGCGATGCAGCACGTCGAACACGCCATTGGTAAAGACGAGTGGTCGCGGCAGGCGCGCCACGCGCTCGGCCACTTCGGCGCGGGAGCAAATCTTCTCGATAAAGGGGGCGGTCAAGTCAGTCATGGCCTCGCGCCGGCAGCCCGCGTGTCAGGCCGGTCGGGTTTCCACGAAGCTTGGACGCAACATCAGTTTGTCGTAGAGCTTCTTCAAATTCGGGTAGTCACTGCGCCAGTCGATCTGGGCAAAGCGGAAATCGAGGTAGCCCAGTGCACAGCCGACCGCAATGTCGGCCAGACTCAGGTGAATGCCGGAACAAAGCGCTTTGTCGCCCAGACCTTTGCTCATGGCCTTCAGCGCCACATGGACCTTGTCCATTTGACGGTCAATCCAGGCCTGGCTGCGCTCGCCGCTGCTGCGCCCAGCCCAGGTGGCCTCCAGCCGCGCCAGGATCAGGGCGTCGAGCACGCCATCGGCCAACGCCTCCCAAGTCTTGACCTCGGCCCGCTCGCGCCCGACCGGCGGAATCAGTTTGCCAACCGGTGACAGGGTGTCAAGGTACTCAACAATCACGCGCGAATCAAACAGCGCCTCACCGGCTTCCATCACCAGGCACGGCACCTTGCCCAGTGGGTTCACCTCGGCGATCGTGGTCTGCGCCGCCCAGACATCTTCGGGAACGAGAACATAGTCCAGCTTCTTCTCGATCATGACGATGCGCACTTTGCGCACATAAGGGCTGGTGGTGGATCCGAGTAATTTCATGAGCACTTTGCTGTTACGGGAGCTTTGATTCTATACATCCCTTGCCCGTTCGCTATGGCAGCGCCAGACAGCAGCGCGCCACCTACAATCCGGTCATGAGTTTCTCTGCCATATCAGCCCTTTCCCCACTCGATGGCCGCTACGCCGCGCGCCTTGCCAAACTTCGTCCTGCCATGAGCGAGCAGGGCTATATGCACCGCCGCGTGCAGGTCGAGGTCGCCTGGTTCGTCGCCTTGAGCGACTGCGGCTTTACCGAATTCAAGCCCCTCTCAAGCGGAGCGCGCACTTACCTGCTGGGTCTGGTCAAGAATTTCTCGGAGGCCGATGGCGAAGCCATCAAGGCCATCGAGAAGGTGACCAACCACGATGTGAAGGCGGTGGAGTACTGGATCAAATCGAAATTTGAAGGACGCACCGAACTGATGGCGGCGGGCGAGTTCGTACACTTTGCCTGCACCAGTGAGGACATCAACAACACCAGCCACGCGCTGCAGCTCAAAGCCGGGCGCGATCAGGTGTTGCTGCCGGCATTGGACGCCGTGATCCAGAAGTTGCGCGAGATGGCGCACGCCTTTGCCGAGGTCGCCATGCTCAGCCGCACGCACGGGCAAACCGCAAGCCCGACCACCGTCGGCAAGGAAATCGCCAACGTGGTGGTGCGCCTGGTGGCAGCGCGCGAGAAGATCGCCGGCATCGCCCTCATGGCCAAGATGAACGGCGCCGTTGGCAACTACAACGCCCACCTGTCCGCCTGGCCCGAGTTCGACTGGGAAGCGTTCGCGCGCAAGGTGGTGGAGACACCCGAACCGCTCGGTCTGGGACTGAGCTTCCAACCCTACAGCATCCAGATCGAGCCGCACGACTACATGGCCGAACTGTTTGACGCGGTAGCGCGTGCCAACACCATCCTGATCGACTGGTCGCGCGACGTCTGGGGCTATGTCTCACTCGGTTATTTCAAGCAAAAACTGCGCGAAGGCGAAGTCGGCTCCTCGACCATGCCGCACAAGGTCAACCCGATTGATTTTGAAAACGCCGAAGGCAACCTCGGCCTCGCCAACGCCGTGCTGCGGCATCTGAGCGAAAAGCTGCCCATCAGCCGCTGGCAGCGCGACCTGACCGACTCCACCGTGCTGCGCAACATGGGCGTGGCGCTGGGCTATGCCGTGCTGGCCTACCATTCGCTGAGCACCGGTCTGGGCAAACTCGAAATCAACGAGGCTGCGATTGCCGCCGATCTGGACACCTCATGGGAAGTGCTGGCCGAGCCAATCCAGACCGTGATGCGCCGCTTCGGTCTGCCCCAGCCCTACGAACAACTGAAGAAGTTCACGCGCGGTGAACCGATGACGCGCGAGCTGATGCAGGGTTTCATTGCCAAACTTGACATTCCTGCCGCAGAAAAAGAACGCCTGCTGGCCATGACACCTGGCAGTTACACCGGCAAGGCAGCCGAACTCGCAAGACGAGTCTGATGGCGACCAAATCAACCATCTTCAAGGCCAGTGTCCAGATCGCCGACATCGACCACGCCTACTACGCCGACCACGCGCTGACGCTGGCACGCCACCCCAGTGAAACCGACGAGCGCATGATGGTGCGCCTGTGCGCCCTGGCACTGCAGGCGTACAAACTGCAATCGGTGTGCGGCGGTGACGGTGTGCTGAGTTTTGGTGCCGGCTTAAGCGACCCCGACGAGCCTGACGTTGTGTTGCGCGACTTCACTGGCCTCACACGCCTGTGGATCGAAGTCGGCCAGCCCGAGGACAAGCCGCTGCTCAAAGCCTGCGGTCGCGCCGACGAAGTGGTGCTGTACTGCTTCAGCCAGGCGGCGGAAATCTGGTGGCGCAGCATGGAAGCCAAGCTCGCTCGCCCGAACAACCTGAGCGTGTTTCGCATCCCGACCAACGCCGCGCAAGCGCTCATTCCCATGGCCACGCGCAGCATGCAGTTGCAGGCGACGATTCAGGAAGGCGTGCTGATGCTCGGCGACGGCAGCCATAACGTCAATCTGGAGCCGCTGCGCTGGAAATAGGGTCACGTGAGAGTGGGGTTGCGTGCGGAGGTGCTATTCTTGCGCCCATGAAACTGATCCTCAAATGGCTGCTCAGCGCATGCGCCCTGCTGGCGGTGGCCTCCCTCTATGACGGCGTCGCGCTGCAAAGCTTTCGCGCCGCACTGATCGCGGCACTCGTCATCGGTCTGTTCAACATGATTCTGCGCCCGGTGCTGGTCCTGCTGACCCTGCCGGTCACGATCGTCACACTCGGCCTCTTTTTGTTTGTCATCAACGCTTTGATGTTCTGGTCAGCTGCCGGCATGCTCGATGGTTTTTATGTGAGCGGCTTTGGCGCCGCGCTGCTGGGCTCGCTGATCTATTCGTGCTTCGGCATCGTCATCGACTCAGCGCTCGAGCGCCTGTTCTTTCAAAAGTAGTTCCACCTGCCGGCGCCGACTGTCAATGATGGACGAGTCGATGTGGTCGGCCGCTGCCGTGCTGCCACTGCGCACCTGGCGCGAGAGTTCCTGCGCCGCCTTGAAGCGTTCCAGCGCCGGGGCATAGTCCAGCCGTGCCATCTGCGCCTCGGCATCGGCGCGAATGGCACGCAGCGCTTGCCCCTGCGCTGCCGACGCGCTGGAGAGCAGTTGCCAGGCCTGCGCGTCATGCGGATGTGCCAGCACCCAGAGTTGCAGGCGCTGCGCCACATCGCTGATTTGCTCGACGGGGCCCACCCGCAGCGCCAGTTGGGCACGCAAAAACAGTTCGGGACGGCGCTGCGCAAAAACGCTGGCGCCTTCAGTGCCCACACCATCACCACCGGCGCGAAACAAGGCCGCCGCACGCGCGTCGTCACCGGCCGCCATTTCAACTTCCAGCGCCAGCAAACGTACCAGGCGCGCAGTCGGCGCATCGGTTTGCACCGCTTTCGTCAAACGCTCCAGATACTGCCGGGCCACCGAAAAATCACGCAAACGGCTGGCTGCCAAAGCAGCGCCATACAGGACACCAGCCTGCAGCGGCGGCGCCATCGTTGCCATCTGCAGCCCTTGCGCCTCGGCAGCAACGGCACGCAAAGTATCCACCCCTGGATTCGACAAAACCCGGGCCCGGGCACTGATCATGGCGTGTTCCGCACTTGAAGCGACAACAGCGGCGGGCATTGCGGCGCCCAGCGGCATGCGCGAACGCATATCGGCAATCCGCTCGGTCGTCAGCGGATGGCTGCGCAAATAGGGATAAGCGCCGTTGTCATTGAGGCGCGAGGCCTGTTGCAATTTATCAAACATCGAGACGAAGCCCTGGGCCTCAAAACCGGCCTCGGTCATGACACCAAAACCGATGCGGTCGGCCTCGCGCTCCATGTCGCGCGAAAAGTTGAGTTGGGTCTGGGCGGCGGCGGCCTGCCCGCCAACAATGAGGGCGCTGCCCGCATCCACACTCTTGCTGGCCGCCAGTGCGCCCAGAATCATGGCGCCGAGCAACCACGGTGCTTGCTGGCCTTGCTTTGACATCGAACGTGAAATGTGGCGCTGCGTAACGTGACTGAGCTCATGCCCGAGCACCGAAGCGAGTTCATCGCGGCTGCTGACAATCGCGATCAGGCCCAGATGCACGCCCAGGTAACCACCCGGCAGCGCGAAGGCGTTGACCGTGCGATCCCGCCCCAGCATGACCTCCCAGGCAAAGCGCTCGTCCAACTCACTCGACAGGTCGCCACGGGCGCGCGCTGCTGCCAGCAGCGGTTGCCAGATACCCTGCACATAATCAACCAGCACCGGGTCATCGATATAGTCCGGGTCACGGTAGATCTCACGCGCGATGCGGTCACCCAAGCGGCGCTCGGCGCTGCTCGTCATATCGCTGCCATCACCCAGCGTGGGCAACTGCAGGTTGGTCGGCGCGTCCAGCGTGGCCGCCTGCGCCGGTAGGGCAAACGCAGCGCCAAGACAAAAGGCCCGGCAAGCAGGGCCAAGCCATGTCATCCGAACCCGGGACAAGATCGTGCTAAGTGGCATACGGCGCATCAAAATAGTTTCCCTCGACTGAGGCTCAGTCGTTACAGTTCAAAGTAGGCGGGCATGGCATGGTCGTATGATGCCGGTTCACTATAAACGTTCTGTAAATTTTGACCGATATATTTCAAGGCCCGCGAATTTCACCATGAACTCACTCACCCATTTCGACGCGCAGGGCCAAGCCCACATGGTGGACGTGGCAGCCAAAGCCAGCACGCACCGCGTTGGCGTGGCCGGCGGACGCATTGAAATGCAGGCTGACACGCTGGCCATCATTGAGGCCGGCAGCGCGAAAAAAGGCGATGTGCTGGGCATTGCGCGAATCGCCGGCATCATGGCAGCCAAGAAGACCAGCGAACTGATTCCGCTGTGCCATCCACTGGCGCTGACCCGGGTCGCGCTTGAGTTTGAATTGGTTCATGCCGACGCCGCGAACGCTGCAAGCGTTGCCTGCACGGCCACCGTGGAGACCGTTGGCCCCACCGGGGTCGAGATGGAAGCACTGACGGCGGTGCAGATCGCCCTGCTCACCATCTACGATATGTGCAAGGCAGTGGACCGCGGCATGACCATCACCGACGTGCGCCTGCTGGAAAAGCACGGCGGCAAGTCGGGGAGTTTTATCAATCGCTGATTACAGCGCGCGTACAGCGGCCACGGCCTTGGCTTTGCTGGCAACGCCCGCTTCGCCCATGGCTTGTGCTTCAGCACGCACCACGGTGGCATCGGTGATGCCAATAAAGCCGAGCACGGCGCGCAGATAGGGCTCAACAAAGTCCATGCTCTTGGCCGGGCCTTCGGTGTAGGCGCCACCGGTGGAAAGCACCAGCACAGCCTTCTTGCCTTTGAGCAGTCCTTCAGGACCGTTGGCGCCGTACTGGAAAGTCTTGCCGGGGTGAATCACATGGTCAAGCCATGCCTTGAGCGTCGAGGGAATACCGAAGTTGTACATCGGCGCGGCCAGAACCAGCGTGTCGGCGTCAAGCAGTTCCTGCAAAACTTTCAGACCGGTGGCCGCACCCGCTTGGGCTTCGGCGGATTCGGAACGCATGGCGCCCAGGGTTGCCATGTCCAGATGCGGCAACGCGGCAACGCCAAGATTGCGCACCACGTGGCTGGCACCGGCGTGCTTTTGCGTCCAGTGTGCGTGCAAGGCGTCAACAACGGCGTTGCTGGCGGAATGTTCGCCCAGGATGCTGCTTTTTACATAAAGAATGGAGGTCATGTCGTGCTTTCAGTGAGGTGAATGGGATGACCTCAGTCTAAAAGCGGACCCGCGCAACGCAGGCCCGAAATTTTCACCGCACCGTTCGAAATTACTGAAGCCGCTGACGCGAATTCAATCACGCCCAAGCATCAGAGCGACATGCCACCCGATACTTCAATCACGGCACCATTGATGTAGCTGGCTTCGTCGCTGGCCAGAAAGGCGTAGACGTTGGCGATTTCCTGTGGTGTGCCCAGGCGGCCCAGTGGCACCTTGGCCTGCAGGCCCAGCAGCACCTTCTCGGGCATGGCCGACACCATCGGCGTTGTGATGAAGCCCGGCGCCACGGCGTTGACGCGAATACCCTTGGGGCCGAGTTCGCGACTCCAGGTCTTGGTAAAACCGATGACGCCAAACTTGGTCGCAGCGTAGTTGGTCTGGCCAAAGTTGCCATAGATGCCGACCACCGAACTGGCGTTCAAAATCACACCGCTGCCCTGCGCCACCATGAGGTCGGCTACCGCCTGCGAGCAATGGAAGACGCCGCGCAGATTGACATCAATGACGCGGTCAAACTGCTCCAGCGTCATCTTCTGCAGCCTTGCGTCCTGCGTGATGCCGGCGTTGTTGACCAGCACGTCGACGCGTCCGAACTGCGCCTTTACCTGCGCCACAACAGCGTCAACCGTGGCGCGCTGCGTCACATCCATCACAAAACCTGCGGCTGTGGCGCCCAGAGCACGGCACTGGGCCAGCGCCTCATCAACGCCGGCCTGTTTGATGTCGCAGACGATCACAGTGGCACCCTCGGCGGCGAATTTGAGCGCCGTGGCCAGCCCAATGCCCTGGGCCGAGCCGGTGATGAGACAAACTTTTTGAGACAGGCGAAGAGCGGTCATGGTCAATATCGTCGGGTTGTTTGTCGGTTAGACAACGCAGAAGCTAGAACACCGTAGAAACGTCTGCTTCTACGGTGTCAATTTGGTGGCTGGGGCTCTACCGAAAGAAGACCCGCAGGCCGCATGAATGCTATGTTTACGTGATGATGCAGAATCAAGTTACTGTAGGAGTTACTGCATGGCACGATCAATGATACCGTCTGACGCCACGATTCGCAACATCAAGCGAGGCGATCTCCGCAAGCGCTTGAGCGATGGCGAGGGGCTTTACCTGCTGCTGTTCGTCAAAGGTGGGGCGCATGGCTGGCGACTTGATTACACGATCAACGGCAAACGAAAAACCTTGAGCCTGGGCACCTACCCGGACACTAGGCTAAAGGTGGCACGCGAACAAGCCGACCGAGCCCGTGAGCTGGTGGCAGCGGGTTCCGATCCGAGCGACCGACGCAAGGCAACAAAGGCGCTACAGGTTCAAACCCGCGAAGCCAAAGAGCGCGAAGCGTCCGGCCTGCCCACAATCGGCAGCTTCGAGGAAGTCGCACGCGAATGGTTTGACACCCGGCGCAATGACTGGGCAGCCAGCTACGGCGACAAGATCATTCGGCGGCTAGAAGTTGACGTTTTCCCGTGGCTTGGACGCGAACCCGCTGGCAGCATCACGCCCCCGCAACTGTTGGATGTAATGCGCAAAATCGAGGCACGCGGTGTGATCGAAACTGCGCACCGTGCCTTGGAAAATTGCGGACAAGTGTTTCGCTATGCCGTGGCCACGGGCCGGGCTGTGAGCAACCCGGCACGCGACCTTAAAGACGCCTTACGCAAACCCGTGGTGAAGCACTTCCCGGCAATCACTGACCCTTCGCGCCTGGGTGAACTGCTGCGGGCTTGCTACGGATACCAGGGCAGCCATGTAGTGCGGGCCGCGTTGCGGCTAGCACCGATGCTGTTTCTGCGCCCGGGAGAACTGCGACATGCACAATGGGTAGAGTTCGACTTTGACGCGGCGCTGTGGATTGTTCCCGCTGAACGGATGAAGCGCGAGAAAACCGGAAAGCAGAACGGCAAGCCACACCTCGTGCCCTTGCCTTCGCAAGCGGTGGAAACCTTGCGCGAACTGCAAACCGTCACCGGCGGGGGGGTGTACGTCTTTCGTGGCGAACGACACCACCACCGGCCCATGAGTGAGAACACCGTGAATGCAGCTTTGCGGGCGATGGGCTTCGGTGCTGATGAAGTAGTGGGCCACGGATTCAGAGCGACCGCGCGCACGATGATGGCCGAACGCCTGGGCTTACCCGAAGCGGTGATCGAGGCGCAGCTTGCCCACTCTGTACCCGACAAGCTGGGCCGCTCCTATAACCGCACCGAATTTGAAACCCAGCGACGCGAAATGATGCAGACTTGGGCAAACTACCTTGACGGGCTGCGCAAGGGTGCTGACGTGATTCCCTTGCCCCAGAAGGCCGCCTGATGGTCAAGCCCGGAATGTTTTGCCACGTACCCCGGCTGCTGGCGGGTGAAATCGTGGAAGCAGCGGGGACAAATGGCCGAAACCCAGCATCCATGCGGGTTGGCGCAGTATCAGCGAGAGAGGACAAAACGGGGACGTAGCGGGGACAAAGTGGGGACATTCTTGGATGATGAAATTTATTCAAACAATCATGTGTTGCATTTGCCCTCATCATCAGCACATTCACTCGGGCTGACCCGAACCCTCCCTGACTGCTGCGACTGCATCGGAAAGTAAGGGCAATGTGCTATGCCCAAGGGTCAACTACCCCCGCTCCCACTGTGGCGGGATGCCAATGCTGGCGGGTCCATGCCCGCCTATAGACTGGTCGATAGCGTTCTGTCATTCCTACAGGTGGGCGCCGTACGCGCGTGAACGCAGTACGAATGACAAGGCGCTCGCCATCCTGTTGCGCTATATGGTCACGGTTTTAAACACACCGGACATTTATGCGTCAAGCGAAGCGCGACGCGGCGAGATAACCAGGGTCTCGGGGCAACGCCCTGAGCAGGGGGCCGATGCCACGTTTCTTGCGCAGCAGAAAACGTGGGCACAAGGCCCTTACCCTGCACAGTAAGTTTTTATCACTCTCGCGCTGCTGCTGAATTGATTCGCCTGTCGGGACACCTGTCGTTGCGTTTTGGTTCGCCTGTCGATCCGCCTGTCGTTGCAGGCTGCTGGAAATTGATTCGACTGTCAGCACGCCTGTCGTGTCGCCTGTCGTGGCCATTCACGCAGTTGGGATGCTCCGCTGCGAACAAGCACACACGTAAGGCCGGTCACTTCCACGCTGCTGTTGAATTGATTCGCCTGTCAGAACGCCTGTCGTTGCATTTTGGTTCGCCTGTCGATTCGCCTGTCACGCCATGAATTGCAGGATGTTCGGTGGCGGCTTGCCGCTTTCAATCCTGCTCAAGTCGGGGCAGCCGAAGTCAGCGCCAGATAGCCGGCATCCAGGAATCGGCGTTGCCTTGTAGTGAATGACTGCAAGCAGGATGCCCCATCTGCATAGTGATCGTCTCTTGATGACCAGAAGCCGGCATTGGGAAAATCAACGAGAAGTGCTCAGACAAATCCCAAATTGCGTACGCCAGCATCATAGTTCTGCAGATTAGGCAAAACTGTCAGCAGGTCAGTGTTTGACACTCCCAACCATTTGCCCAGCGTTGCCGCGTATTGGTCGACGGATGTTGTCGGTAGGAGTCGCCCCTGACCCACATCATCTGGCCCGTTATCGGCGACAACCGGAGGCGTACCAAAGAAGCGTCGCCCATTAACGGCACCCCCCATAATGAAATGCATACTGCCCCAACCATGGTCAGAGCCATCGTTGTTGCCACTCAATGTTCGGCCAAAGTCGGAAGCAGTGAAGGTCGTCACTTGGTTTGCCACGCCCAACTCCTTCGTCGCAGCCTGGAATGCCGACAGCGCGTCCGCAACCGTGGTTAGCAGATCTGGATGCACTGTGGTGAGACCATCGTGGGTATCAAACCCTCCCATGGAAACAAAGAACACCTGCCGTTTAGCCCCCAAGGCATTGGCACTGGAAATCATCCGTGCCACCAATTTGAGCTGGTCACCCAAATTGTTGCTGGCCGGAAATGGCGTTGTGATGGAACTACTTGGCGCCAAACTGCTGCTAAGCATCGCATTGGCATCAATGGACCGCTTGGTTACCCGAGTTAGTTCAGACTCCATCAAGTGACTGCGCGACTGAGTGATAACGGTCTGCAATGCTGCAGAACAATTGGTTGAACCAAACAAGGGAGTTGTCAAAGCCTTCAACGGTACCGACCCGGATGTTGACATTTGGTACTGCACAGCAGTGTTGCCCGACAGGTAAACCGCATTGCCAGAGACATTGATACATGTAAACGTGGCATTGCCATTGCCTGACTGGAACAAGTCGCCCATGCGGCCACCCCAGCCAGAGGTCGCACCTTCAGGTGCAGAGGACTGCCACACCGACTGTTGGTCGTTGTGAGAAAACAGCTTGGGCGGCAATGGAACGGTTTTCGCGAGGTACTGCGCTTTGGTCGTTGGTTGAATCAAAGTTCCCACATTCAGCAGCACCGCCATTTGACCGGCATCAAATAAAGGAAGCAATGGCGCGAGTTCTGGTGCCAGTGCATATTGGCGACCACTTGCCAAGGCGGTAGAAGGCGTCAAAATCGTGGAAGTCAATGCGCTACGCCCATAGGCCATGGTCGGACGCAAACTGTTGTAAGCGTTGTAATTGCTTTGATCGTACGGGATCAGGGTATTGCCATAGTCGTTGCCTCCGTACAGGAATACGCAGACCAGCGCCTTGTAGTCAGTCGCTGTCGCGGCGGCCGCCTCGCCAAGAGAAGCAAGGTTCAAAGCCCATGGCGCTGCCACCCCGGCAACCGACAAGGCGGATGCACGTTGCAAAAAGGCGCGACGTGAGGCATTCATATTTGCAGAGATCTTCATGGCAGTCGTCCTTACTTCAACACCTGGAACTCGGGCGCAGCCATGATCAGGACCAGCGCGGCATAGACACGATTGGCGCGAGCCGAAGCTGTTCCGCTGGGCATGCTGTCCACAGCTGCCCTAAAGGTGGCGATCGTGTCGACGCCTACTTGTCCCGCTGCAATGACGGTATTGATCTCGTCAAGCAGAGACTGGGCATTGTCTGCCAGTGCCAGCAAGGCTGTGTAATCTGCTTTGACGTCACCCACCCCTACGCTGATGACTCCTTGCACGTAGTTGACGTAGCCCACGACGGACGACTCATTGGCAAGCTGAAACTCAGGCGCCACTAAGGATGAACGAGACAACGAACTGTTGGGTGGAACATAGCCTGGGCGAAAGAAATTGAATACGGTTGGAGAGCGCAAGGGACTTTGTCCCAATCGGGTCGCCGGATCGGACGTATCACCGATGGCCCACGCATCACTTAGTGACGTTGCACCATAAGCGCGTGCCCAGGCAGTGAAGCGCAACATCGGCTCGCGCAATTTACCAAACGTGTTGCTGGTCAGATTCGCGGAGTTACGTGCTTCATCATCGAGCAAAATGGCACGAACAACAGCCTTCAGGTTCCCTTTTATTCCAGTGCCGTCATTCTGGAAGACGCTTGCCACCCGCAGGACATAGGCTGGACTTGGGTTACTGGTGACCAAGCGCTGAATCAACTGTTTGCTGACAAATGGAGCCACATTGGGGTGGGAAAAGATAATGTCCAACGCAGCAGTGAGGCAGTCCACACCGTTGAGACCGGCTGGAACAGTGGATCCCAGAAATGTTGACGCTCCCGTCTCATGGCGAGCGGCAACCTGCATCATGGGCCTGCGCTGGTAGTCGGGCGTATTCGTGCCCGTACCAGACGTGTCCCAATCCCAACCGGTAAACACGCGCGCCAAACCTGTGATGTCACTGAGCGCGTATGTTTCCTGTTGCTGCCCACCCGACAAGGCAGGGGTCCCATCCATATTGAGCTTGAGCAGGCCGATCGTAAAAAGCTGCATGACCTCTCGGGCATAGTTCTCGTCGGGCAACGCACCGGTAGCGGCGTTGTATTTGACATTGCCACGAAAAGTCAGGAACTCCCCCATGGCGGGACTGGTGGAAACCTGCTGGAGCAGTGTCCTGTAGTTTCCAAATGCGTTGTTCTCCAGGATGTCCAGATAGTTGGCTGCAGAAAATGCACGCCACCCACCTGACAAACTGTTGATGGAAACGACAAGGATTTCGGACAACGCTAGTGTCACGCGTTGGCGCAGTGTGTCGGGAGATGCGAGCAGCTTGCGCCAAACACAGGCATCAAAACCCGTGGTGCCATTCTTGTAGGAGTTGTTGACACCGAGGGCGTCATATCCTTTGCTCACCAACCAGTCACACCGACTCATGGTTTGCGGCGTAGCGAATTGAGCGTCAAGCCATGCTGGATAGCCACCCGCCTGAACACTGGCCATGTGAGCGCGGTCTGCTCCCATGGACGCCTGAGCCAGGAATCGTGAAGCCTGCGCTGCCGCAGATTGCACGGGCGTTGGAGTTGGAGTTGGAGTTGGCGTTGGTGTTGGTGTTGGTGTTGGAGTAGGCGTAGGCGTAGGCGTTGGAGCGGGTACTGTCGATATGGAAGCGACCTCGCCACCACCGCCCCCACAGGCCGACAGCAGCAGGGCCGTCAAGGCGGGAGCTGCTAAGTCCTTGTGCAGACGATTCGCGCCATCAGAGTACAACGGGGCTGATGAAGCCAATAGTTCGGGGTCCAGAATCTCGGTGTTCATAAGTTCCGCCGGAAATGAAGAAAGGCAAATGTACCCCGATGATCGTCGGAATCATTGGGTTCTCGATCAGTGACCCTTAAACGCATTTGGCACACATGACCCGCAAGTTGTACCAACACCCTTAACGACAACCAGAACCTGAAGAATTCGCATTCTCGAGGTCCTGATTTGGGAAATCACCTAACATTTAGCTGCCCGTAGCGCCCGCAGGAGCGGTCGTTTGTTTGTTGTGCTTCTGCTTGTGAATCACTTGACTATCTCTGTTGGCCTCACGCTGAAGTTTCTTGCGCTCCGCAGGCGTCACCTTACCGTCGGACTTGGCTGCTGCTTCGTCGGCTGCCAATTTGGCTTCACGTTTGTCCAGACGATTGGTTTCCTTGGCGGTCAGTTGCCCTGATGCAACACCTTGATCGATGCGTTTTTGCTGGTTGGCTTCGCGCTTGTCCAGGTTCGGGGTGGTGGGTGCAGGGGTTTGGGCGAAGGCAACACCACCAGCGGTCAAAGCAATCGCAGCAATCAAAGTTTGAATCTTCATCGGGGACTCCAGTTCGTATTGGTATGGAAATACTCCATGGGCCAACAACGCCTGTGCCCCCTGGCCTCGTTGACTCCGCGCACCTCGCGAAGCGTAAAGAATTGTCAAGACGCATGCTCAATCGCCTTACGTTTCTTTACTGGCCGAGAATAGACTGGCACGTCAACGTTGTCCAAAATCAGGGCGTTGCAATCGGGATTCCTTCGATGGCGCCCTATTTTTTGGAGATCCACATGCCAGTCCTCAAACTCTTGGACCTCAGTCCTTTGGGTCTGCTGCTGACACTTTTGTTGGCTGGCACTGCGTTCGCTCAATCCAGCACACAGCCCGAAGCACTGCACGCAGTCAACCGCATGAGCTTTGGCCCGGCTCCGGGCGAAGTGGCCCGCGTCATGCAGATCGGCGTAGACCGTTATGTCGATGAGCAACTGGATCACGAGCGTTTATCCAATCCCCGGCAACTATCCCAGCAACTCGACTCGCTGCATACCACGCGCTTGTCTCAGGATGACCTCATTGCCCAATACCGAGAGGCACAACAAGCCGCGAAGAAGGACAAAGAC
>CAIWNX010000268.1 GCA_903914175.1 uncultured beta proteobacterium
ACCCTGTGCGCCCTCTTCCATCGACGACCAGCCGTTGATGCCGGAGGCGTAGACCACGGGGAAATCGAGTTGTTCGTCGGTCGCACCGAGCTTGTCAAACAGATCAAAGGCTGCGTTCACGACCCAGTCCGGACGCGAACCGGGCTTGTCCACCTTGTTCACCACCAGAATGGGTTTGAGACCCAGGGCCAGCGCCTTCTTCGTCACAAACCGTGTTTGCGGCATCGGGCCTTCCTGCGCATCAATCAGCAGCACCACGCCGTCGACCATGCTCAGGGCTCGTTCCACTTCGCCACCGAAGTCGGCGTGGCCGGGGGTGTCGACGATGTTGATGTGCGTGTCCTTCCAGGTCACGGCGCAGTTCTTGGCCAGAATCGTGATGCCGCGCTCTTTCTCAATGGCGTTGTTGTCCATCACGGTGTCGACCACCTTCTCGTGCTGGGCAAAGGTGCCGGATTGGCGCAGCAACTGGTCGACCATGGTGGTCTTGCCATGGTCAACGTGGGCGATGATGGCAATGTTGCGAATTTGTTTATGGCTCATGGTTCACTTTCTCTTAAATCCCGACTAACTCTTTTGGGTCATCTGCTCAATCTCAATCGGACTGAGCAAACGTCCCGGTATCAATTCACCGGCCCGCACATGGGCTGTGCCCAGCAAGGCGCGCGGATTTTCGGCATACACCGCAATCCGTTCTTCGTCCACCCAACTGCCACGACGGCGCAAGCCGCTTAAAAAACGTCCGGCGTTTTCAGCGTCGAGCGTCACCGCTGTGTGCTCAGCCAGCAGCGAATCCACCGGCAGCAGGCACTTCAATCTCTCGTCCTCTGTCATGGCTTCCAGCGCTGACAGCGTGACGCACTGCGCCACCACAAAGCCACCCGTTCCGGTCCGGCGCAGTGCCGTCAGGTGTGCGCCGCAACCCAGCGCCTCGCCGATGTCCTCGCCCAGCGTGCGAATGTAAGTACCCTTGCTGCACTTGACCGTCATCTCGATGGCGCGCGGTGCACCGTCTGAAGCCTCAAAATCAAGCTTCAATTCATAAATTGTCACGTCGCGGGCTTCCCGCTCGACATCGATCCCGGCCCGGGCATACTCATACAAAGCCTTGCCGTCCTTTTTCAAGGCACTGTGCATCGGCGGTACTTGCCGGATCGGTCCGCTAAAGCGCGAAACCACGTCCTGCAGTTGCTGCGCAGTCACGTTCACCTCGCGCTCTTCAATCACCTCACCCTCGGCGTCCCCAGTACGGGTCTTGACGCCCAGGCGCGCCGTCGCCTCGTAGGTCTTGTCCGCATCCAGCTGAAGCTGACTGAACTTTGTCGCCGCACCAAAACACAAGGGCAAGACACCGCTGGCAAGCGGATCGAGCGTCCCGGTGTGACCGGCTTTTTCCGCCCGCAGCAGCCACTTGGCCTTTTGCAGAACGTCGTTGCTGGACCAGCCCAAAGGCTTGTCGAGCAACAGCACCCCATGCACGGGGCGCCTGGCAACCCGTGCACGCGGCGCATTCATGGTTAATCCTCTTTGGCGCGGGAAGCCACCGCACGCGCAATCAGCGCGTTCATGTCTGCAGCGTGTTCCGTGGTGCGGTCAAAGATGAAATGCAGCGTTGGCACGGTGTGGATGTGCAGCCGCTTGAACAAGCCGGCGCGCAGAAAACCTGCCGCCTGGTTCAGGCCTTCGGTGCACTCCTTTGAGTCTCCGGTCAGCAAACTGAAGAACACCTTGGCGTGGGCGTAATCCGGCGTCACTTCCACCGCCTGAATCGTGACCATGCCAACGCGTGGATCCTTGAGCTCGCGCGCGATCAACTCGGTCAGATCGCGCTGGATCTGATCGGCCACCTTGAAGGCACGGTTCGGCGTAGCTGATTTCTTGCGCACGATGGATAGCTTGGTCGTCAGTCGGAAATCAAAGTGTTCTGGCGACTTCGCGAATCTCGAAGAACTCCAGCACGTCACCTTCGGAGATGTCGTTGTAGTTCTTGACATTCAGACCGCACTCAAAGCCTTCCTTGACTTCCTTGGCATCGTCCTTGAAGCGCTTGAGCGATTCGAGCTCGCCAGTGAAGACCACCACGTTGTCGCGCAGCAGACGCAGACGCGCGGCGCGCCTGACGACACCCGCTGTGACCATACAACCCGCGATCGAGCCAATCTTGGACACCTTGAACACCTGGCGAATCTCGGCGGTACCAATGACCTCTTCCTTCTTGTCCGGTGTCAACATGCCCGACATCGCGAGCTTGAGTTCATCAACGGCGTCGTAAATGATGTCGTAGTAACGGATGTCAACGCCATTGTTCTCGGCCAGTTTGCGCGCGCCGGCGTCGGCCCGGGTGTTGAAGCCAATGATGACGGCCTTGGAGGCAATCGCCAGATTCACATCGGACTCGCTGATGGCGCCCACTGCTGCGTAAACCAACTGCACTTTGACCTCGTCGGTCGAGAGCTTGAGCAGCGACTGCGCCAGCGCTTCCTGTGAACCCTGCACATCGGCCTTGACGATGATGGGCACCAGCTTGACTTCGCCCGCCGCCATGTCGGTAAACATGTTTTCGAGCTTGGCTGCCTGTTGCTTGGCCAGCTTGGTATGGCGGAACTTGCCGGCACGGTAGGTGGCGATTTCGCGCGCACGGCGCTCGTCGGCCATCACCATGAACTCGTCACCAGCCTGCGGCACTTCAGTCAAACCCTGAATCTCGACCGGGATTGAGGGCCCGGCGCTCTTGATGGTTTTGCCGTTCTCGTCGAGCATGGCGCGCACGCGGCCATAGGTTGAACCGGCCAGAACGATGTCGCCAGTCTTGAGCGTACCGGACTGCACCAGAACGGTGGCCACGGGACCGCGTCCCTTGTCCAGTTGCGCTTCGATCACCAGGCCCTTGGCCATGGCATCCACCGGGGCGCGCAACTCCAGCACCTCGGCCTGCAGCAGAACCTGTTCCAGCAGGGCATCGATGCCCTGGCCAGTCTTGGCCGAGACCGCAACAAACGGCGAATCACCGCCGAATTCTTCAGGCACGACTTCTTCCACCACCAACTCATTCTTGACGCGTTCCGGATTCGCGTCCGGTTTGTCGATCTTGTTGATGGCCACCACGATCGGAACACCGGCAGCACGGGCGTGCTTGATAGCTTCCCGGGTTTGCGGCATCACGCCATCGTCAGCGGCAACCACCAGAATGACGATGTCGGTGGCCTTGGCGCCACGCGCTCGCATGGCGGTAAAGGCTTCGTGACCCGGGGTATCCAGAAAGGAGACCATGCCACGTGGCGTCTCAACGTGGTAAGCACCAATGTGCTGCGTGATCCCGCCCGCTTCGCCGGACGCAACCTTGGCGCGCCGGATGTAATCGAGCAAGGATGTCTTGCCGTGATCGACGTGGCCCATGACCGTCACAACCGGTGCCCGTGGCAGGGATTCCGACTGCTGCTTGGAGACCTCATCATCAGTAAAGGCTTCCGGATCATCGAGCGCCGCAACAATGGCGGTATGGCCCATTTCTTCCACCACAATCATGGCGGTGTCTTGGTCCAGCGGCTGGTTGATGGTCACCATCTGGCCGAGTTTCATCAAATGCTTGATGACTTCTGACGCCTTGACGGCCATCTTGTGTGCCAACTCGGCGACCGTAATGGTTTCCGGCACATGCACTTCAATGACACGAGCCTCCACTGGCGCCTGCTGGGAACGGTCGTCGTCGCGATGGTCGCGGTCATTGCTGCCACGCTTGCCACGGGGACCGGCGCGCCAATTGTTGCCACGACCACCGGGCGCCGTTGTAGCGCCACGGGTCGGAATCGCCTTTTTCTTGGCTGGATCGCCGGCCCAACTGCTGGAGAGTTTTGCGGATTTGACTTCCTTGCCGGCGCCTGGTGCTGCTGCAGCACCAGCTGCACCTGCGGCATCTGGTCTAACCGGTTTCGCGGGTGTCGTTCCGGCAGCGGGTTTGTGCAAAGTGCCTTTGAGGCCGACGGCTGGATCCGGTTTTTTGATCGGAGGCGGGGGTGGCGGCTTCTTTGCCGGCGCCGACATCATCAAACGAATCGCCGCAGCTTCTGCTTCCGCCATGCGTCTGCGATCCCCCAGATCAACCGCGCGTGCCGCATCTTCAGCCGCACGCTTCTTGGAATCAGCTGCCGCCTGATCACGCTCCTGCGACTGCTCCTTGGCCAGCACATCGGCTTTTTCCGCTGCCGCCGTCACCTTTGCCGCCGCAATTTCAGCCGCATCAGGCGTCTGCTGTTCGGGTTCGCTCGGGCTTTGTTTCTCCAGAACCGCCTGCGCCGCAGCTTGTTGTGCCGCCTTGCTGGCCGCCAATTCTGCTGCCTCGCGCGCGCGCTGCTCTTGCTCCTCGCGTTGACGCCTGCGTTCGGCGAGCTCCTCCTCCTGGCGGCGAATCAATTCAGCCTGACGGCGCGCCTCTTCCTCGCGGCGCGCCAATTCGGCATTGCTGATCAAAGGCGCCGCCTCAACCACTTCGTGTTCTGGCTCCGACGTCTCTGCCGGCACATCAACCCCGTCCTCACGACGCACAAACGTGCGTTTTTTACGCACTTCAACCTGGATGGTGCGTGCCTTGCCCGTTGAATCCGCCTGCTTGATTTCACTGGTCGATTTCTTGACCAGCGTGATCTTCTTGCGTTCCGGGCTGGCAGTGCCATGGCTGGCTTGCAGGAAGCCAAGCAGACGCTGCTTGTCAGCTTCAGTCAGTTTGTCAGAAGCGGCTGATTTAGCCACCCCTGCCGACTTCAACTGCTCAAGCAGCGTTTCGGTTGATTTTTTGAGTTCGGTTGCAAACTCGGCGACGGTCGTACTGGACATTTGGTGTGTAACCTTTAGTTCGGCCTGACAAGCCCGACGGGCTATTGCTGGCCATCACTGAAATTTCGTATTCATGTATTCATGACATCGGCTTTATTCTTGAGAGGCGGCTTCATTGGCGAACCAGTGCGCGCGCGCTTTCATGATCAAGGTCTTGGCTTCGTCCTCGGACTGGCCTGTGATTTCGGTAAGTTCGTCTACCGCCAGATCGGCCAAATCATCGCGGGTGTGGATACCACTGTCCGCAAGTTTTCCGATCAACTCCGGCGTCAACCCGTCAAGGTCACGCAATTCCAGCGAGACTTCCTGCACGTTCTCTTCGTGCGCGATCTCCATGGTCAGCAGCGCGTCTTTGGCACGCATGCGCAACTCGTTGACCGTGTCTTCGTCGAAACTCTCTATCTCAAGCATTTCTTCCAGCGGCACGTAGGCCACCTGCTCCAGACTGGTGAAACCTTCGGCGATCAAGAGGTCTGCAATTTCCTCGTCGACATCGAGCTTTTCCATGAACAGTCGGCGACCCACATCGGTCTCGCTGGCTTGTTTTTGCGCTGATTCGGCCGCATCCAGAATGTTGATTTTCCAGCCGGTGAGTTCCGACGCGAGGCGCACATTCTGGCCACCGCGACCAATGGCAATAGCGAGATTTTCTTCATCCACCACCACGTCCATGGCGTGACGTTCTTCGTCCACCACAATCGACGAAACATTGGCCGGGGCCAGCGCACCGATCACAAACTGCGCCGGGTCTTCGCTCCAGAGCACGATATCGACACGCTCGCCGGCCAATTCGTTGGTGACGCCGTTGACACGAGTGCCTCGGACACCGACACAGGTGCCGATCGGATCAACGCGTTTGTCATGCGACAGCACGGCAATCTTGGCGCGGGAACCGACATCACGGGCGCAGGACTTGATCTCCAGCAGTCCCTGCTCAATCTCGGGCACTTCCTGGCGGAACAGTTCGATCATGAATTCAGGTGCAGAACGCGACAGAATGATCGGGGCACCACGCAGCGTCAGATCGACTTCCATGATCATGGCGCGAACGCGGTCACCTACGCGGAGGTTTTCCTTCGGAATCATCTCGCTGCGTCGCAACCGGCCTTCGACGCGGCCGCTCTCGACGATGATGTCGCCCTTGTCCATGCGCTTGACCGTGCCAACAAAGATCTTGTCGCCGCGCGACATGAAATCATTGAGCAACATCTCGCGCTCAGCATCACGAATTTTTTGCAGAATGACCTGCTTGGCGGCCATGGCGCCAATGCGACCGATTGGCACCGACTCCACCGTTTCTTCGATGTACTCGTCAGCCTCGATGTCGGCAATCTGTTCTTTGGCTTCAAACAACAGGATTTCCTGGTCCGGCAACTGCAGACCCGCCTCATCGGGCACCACATGCCAACGCCGGAACGTTTCATAGGAGCCGCTGTCACGGTCAACCGAGACACGGATGTCCACATCGCCCGGATAAAGCTTCTTCGTTGCTTGCGCCAGGGCGGCCTCGACCGCGCCAAAGACCACATCACGCTCGACGTTCTTCTCGCGTGAGATGGCTTCCACCAGCATTAACATTTCGCGATTCATGCCACGACTCTCCTATTTCAAATCAATCCAAATCCGACTCGGTAGCGCCCTTGGCGCCCCGGCCTTTGAAGCTGACAATCGGCGCCAAACGCGCTTCTCGCAACTCATCCAAAGTAAAGCCCAGCGCTTGCAGCGGCGCCGGCATTCTCTTCTTGCTAACGCGTTGTCCTGGTTTGACCGCCGGCGCGTCGCTCCAGACAATTTGCCAACCCATCAGCCCATCGGCCAAGGCAACCCGCTCCAGAACGCCGCGGAACTTCTTCCGGTTGGCGCTGACCGACGAACCTGCGGCCGCGCCCACACCCAGAGGAACTTTCAAGGTGACGTCGATCTGCTGCCCGACAAAACGCTCAAAATCAGGCTCGCCGCGCAAGGGGCGATCAATGCCAGGCGAGGACACCTCCAGCCGCTTGAATTCAATAGCATCAACTTCCAGCGCAAACAACAACTGGCGCGTGACTTTCTCGCAATCTTCCACCGTAACAAATTGCTCACTCACAACGCCCGCCTCAGCACCTGCAGTCGGCGCCGTCCATGGCAGGTCAATCGTGACGCGCAGCAACCCGGCGGCAGATCGTTCGATCTCCACCAAGTCGTAGCCCAGACCGGCTACCGTTTGTTCGACAATTTCTTTAAGTGCCACTTCAGTTCAAATGCGATGCAAAAACAATCGACCAAAAAAAACGGGCGGTAGTTACCCGCCCGTTTGGTCGTGAGCTTGGATTGTATCCTAAAGCGAGCCTAGTCCCATGATTTTCAAGGATTTATTGTGCTTTGGCAACGCCCGGGACAGCCCCGGGAATGAACTGTGGCGAGCACTTTGAGCGCTATTTCGTAGCCGCAGCCGGCAAGGTACCCGCCTTAACCAGGACCATGGCGTCGGGTTTCAAGTACTTTTTGATGGCGGCATTGACCTGCTCGTCGGTGAGCGCCTTGATCTTGACCGGAAAATCATCCAGCCAATTGAGCTCGTAACCCCGGTTCACAGTGGCCAGCAAGGCGCCCGCCATACCGTCACTGGTCGCCAGATCAACCTTGAACGACCCAATCAGATTACTCTTGCGCGCCTCGATCTCGCTGGCCGTGGCGCCGCTTTCATACCAAAGTGTGAGTTGGCGCCGGATCGATGCCAGGCCCTTGTCCAGCAGCGCTGGCGCGAAACTGCCAGTGATCTTCCAGTCGCCTGCATTGACCGTGTCATTGCCCAGGCGCGCGCCAACGTCATAAGTCAGGCCTTCCTTGTCACGCACATTGGCCATCAGTCGTCCGGTAAAACCACTGCCCAAAATGGCGGTGGCGACGCGCAGCGCCTGGTAATCCGGTTCGTTGTAGCGCAGGCCGCTGCTCTGGCCCAGTACCACCGAAACACTGGTCTTGTCGGGCACGACGACCTCGAGCGGCGGCGGTGCAGCCGACGGCGTTGGGGTGGCGACACGCAGCAACTGGCCGCCGCCCTGCCAGCCAGCAAATGCCCGTCCAATCTCGACTTCGAGCGTCGGCAGATCCAGATCGCCAACCAGCACCAGCGTCATCTGCGCCGGACCGTAAACCGCCTTGTGAAAGGCCATCACATCCTCCAGCCTTGCCGCCTCAATTGCAGCCAGCAGCGCCTCAGGCGCGGGATTGCGATTCGGATGTCCAGTCGGGTAAACCGCGCGCGAGAACGCATCGGTCGCGCGGAAATCGGTGTTTTCAAGACGCCGCTTCAGGCTACCCGCATACTGCTTTTTGACCTTGGCAAACTCCTCAGCCGTGAAGGCGGGCAGACGCAACTGCTCTGCGATCAGGCTGATCACCAGCGGCGCATCCTTTTTCAAGGATTTTGCGCTGATGTCGAGTAAATCGGTCCCGACAGAGAAGGAAATGCTGGCGCCAACCGCTTCGAGTTTTTCGGCTATGGCGAACTTGTCCTGCTTCAGTGTCCCTTGGTCCAACAACATGCCGGTCAGTGTCGGAATCGCCGGGTTACCGCTGCCGGCCAGCGCCTTGCCGGCCGGCAGACTGGCTCGCATCGTCACCACGTCTTTCACCCCACTCGGCAACGCGATCAGTTCAATGCCGGCCACCTTCAGGCGCCTGACCTGGGGCGCGATCTTGCTGCCGGCCTCCACCGTTGCGCCAGCACCGCCCGGCACTGTTGCAGACTGTGCCAGCGCCTCGATCTCCGGGCTGCGGTAGTAATTGGGACCATTGGCGCGCGCGCCTTTGCCGGCAGCGCTGGGCGCAGCGCCTGCGCCGCCGGACGCAGTCGGCACAAACCAGCCGGTGGTGCTCTGGTCTTCATTCAAGTAGGCGTTGGCCACGCGTTTGATATCGGCGACCGTGACCTTGGCCATGGCCTGGTCCAGCGTGTAAAACAGGCTCCAGTCGCCCACGGCAATGCACTCGTTGAGATTGCCAGCCACAGCGAAAGAACCGTCCCGTTTGAACGCGGCATCGGCCAGCGTCTTGGCGATTGCCGCCTTGAGTTCAGCTTCGGATACTCCGTCCTTCTTCAGTTTTTCAATTTCCTGCAGCAGGATTCTCTCCACCTCCTCATGCGTGGCGCCAGGTGCAAGCGGCGCAAAAATGAGATGCAGTGTGGGGTCGCTGTTAAACCCGGCATCGGCATCGATACCGGTGGAGAGATTTTTGTCCGTCAGTGCCCGGTACAGGCGGCTGTTCTTACCGTCCGTCAAAATCGCGCTCAGCAGTGAGAGTGCGGCGTAGTCGGGATGCGTGGCGGCCGTGATTTTGTGCGCAAGCGCCACGACGCCGAGTTGTCCCGCGCGCTTGACCTGCACCCGGCGGGCACCGGTTTGCACCGGTTCTTCGGTGTAGACCAGCGGAATGGGTTTGGGTGCGCGCGGATAGACACCAAAGGATTTCTTGACCAGGGCCAGCGCCTGTGCGGGGTCGAAGTCGCCAATGATGGTAACGGTGGCATTGTCCGGCCAGTAAAACGTGTCATAGAACTCGCGCAGCCGCTCGATCGACACCTTCTCGATGTCGCTGCGATGCCCGATGGTGCTGTGGTGATAAGGGTGTGCGACAAACGCCGCCTGATAGATCTCCTTGTACAGCGCCTGCACCGGCGAATTTTCGCCGCGCTCAAACTCATTGCGCACCACGGTCATCTCCGGGCGCCGGTCCTCATCGCGCAGCAGCAGATTGCGCATACGGTCCGCTTCCATGTCGATGGCGCTAGCCAGGTGCTCGCTGCCAAGGTTCTCGTAATAGTTTGTGCGATCCAGCCAGGTGGTGGCGTTGTAGCGGGCGCCGGTGCGCTCAAGCAACTGGTCGACGTTGTTGCCCTTGCTGCGGTCGCGCTGCGTCGTACCCTTGAACATCATGTGTTCCAGAATATGGGTCGCGCCCGTGCTACCGGTCACCTCATTCTTGGAGCCGACGCGGTAAGTCACCATGAAGGTCAGCGTCGGGCTCGAATGCTCGGGTAGCAGCAAGACCTGCAGCCCGTTCGATTCAAGCCGGTACTCGTCGATGCTGCCGACCGTCTTCACATGGGCAAAACCCGCCACCGGGACCGGGCTTGCGTGCAGGTTGAGTGCCGATAAAAGAAGGCCGAGAAAGACAAGGCAGAAGCGCATAATTTCACCCGAAATTTCAAAGGCGCTACCTTAGCACAGCCAACTGTGTTGCTGCGCCGTGCAATGCCATTACCGCGCTTGGTGACGCCTCTGCGCCCGGCGGCAACGCATGCGACAATTCCGCCTCAAATGGCGCCATCGCCACAACGCTGACACCTTTTGCACATGGAAGAAGACAATATGGGATTCTTGACAGGGAAGAAACTACTGATTACAGGCGTTTTATCCAAACGCTCGATTGCTTACGGTATTGCACAAGCCTGCCACGAGCAAGGCGCCGAACTGGCTTTCAGTTACGTCGGCGAACGCTTCAAGGAACGAATCACCGAGTTCGCAGCCGACTTCGGCTCGTCACTGATATTCGACTGCGATGTCGGCGACGACGCCCAAATTGACAAGTTGTTCACGGATCTGGCCCTGCACTGGCCGCGCTTTGATGGCTTTGTCCACAGCATTGGCTATGCGCCGCGTGAAGCCATTGCCGGGAATTTTCTTGACGGCCTGAGCCGGGAGAATTTCAGAATCGCCCACGATATCAGCGCCTACAGTTTCCCCGCCATGGCCAAGGCTGCATTGCCTTACCTCAACGACAAATCATCCCTGCTGACGCTGACGTATCTCGGTGGCGTGCGCGTGGTGCCGAACTACAACACGATGGGACTGGCCAAAGCCTCGCTGGAATCATCCGTGCGTTACCTGGCTGATGCCATCGGACCGATGGGCATGCGCGTCAACGGCCTGAGCGCAGGTGCCGTCAAGACCCTGGCCGCCAGCGGCATCAAGGATTTTGGCCGCCTGCTGGCGATCTCCGCCAGCGCCTCGCCGCTACGGCGCAACGTCACGATTGAAGAAGTCGGCAATGTCGCGGCCTTTCTGCTCAGCGACCTGGCCTCTGGCATGACCGGCCAGATTTCCTACGTCGACTGCGGCGTCAGCCAGACCGCCGTGGCGGTCGTCGAAACACCGAGCGACTAAGAATAGCGAATGAACCCGCCGCCGGGCCGCCCCAAGGCGGGTTGCTCCCCCTTTGGGGGGCAGCGAACTACGCGAAGCGATGAGCGTGGGGGCCTATTCAGACGATTACGCAATCGGCGTAGTAGCGTTTCTCACCGTTGGCGTCGTCCATTTCCACCAAACCATGAATGTCGGTCTCAAAACCGGGACACTGGCTGTTGAAATCGCGTGAGAACTTGAGGTAATCAACAATCTTCTTGTTGAACACCTCGCCCGGAATCAACAGGGGAATCCCCGGCGGGTAAGGTGTGACCAGTCCGACGGTGATCCTGCCTTCCAGATGGTCAATCTCGACGCGCTCGGTCTTGTGTAACGCAATATGCGCGTAGGCGTCACTCGGCTTCATGGCCGGCGTCAGGTCGCTCAGGTACATGTCGGTGGTCAGGCGCGCGATATCGTACTTGGCATAGAGCTGGTGGATGTGCTGGCACAAATCGGCCAGACCCATGTTCTCGTACTTCGGGTACTTCTGGCAGAACTCGGGCAGGATGCGCCACATCGGCTGGTTCTTGGCGTAGTCGTCCTTGAACTGCTGCAAAGCGGTCAGCATGCTGTTCCAACGTCCCTTGGTGATGCCGATGGTGAACATGATGAAGAAGCTGTACAGGCCAGTCTTCTCCACCACCACGCCATGCTCGGCCAGGAACTTGGTCACGATGCTGGCCGGAATCCCGGTCTTGGCGAACTTGCCATTCAAGTCCATTCCGGGCGTCACCACGGTGGATTTGATCGGGTCCAGCATATTGAAACCGGTGGCCATCTTGCCAAAACCATGCCAGTTCACGCCAGCCTTGGCCTTCGGTGATTCACCTTTGATGATCCAGTTGTCGGCGCGGCCAATCCCTTCATCGACCAGCTTTTCCGGCCCCCAGACCTTGAACCACCAGTCGTCGCCATACTCCTCGTCCACCTTGCGCATGGCGCGGCGGAAATCCAGCGCTTCGGCGATGCTCTCCTCCACCAGCGCGGTGCCACCGGGCGGCTCCATCATGGCGGCAGCGACGTCGCAACTGGCAATGATGCTGTACTGCGGGCTGGTGCTGGTGTGCATCAGATAGGCCTCATTGAAGAGGTGCTTGTCGAGTTTGACGGTCTGCGAATCCTGCACCAGCACATGGCTGGCCTGGCTGATACCGGCGAGCAATTTGTGCAGCGACTGCGTGGCATAAACCACGGCGTGCTTGGGGCGCGCCCGGTTCTTACCCATGGCGTGGTAACTGCCATAGAACGGATGAAAAGCCGCGTGTGGCAACCAGGCTTCGTCAAAGTGAATATTTTCCACATAGCCATCGAGCAAACCCTTGACGGTCTCGGTGTTGTACAGAACGCCGTCGTAGGTGGATTGGGTCAGCGTCAGCACCCGTGGCTTGATCTTCGTGGCATCGACGCCCTTCAGATGCTGCTGAATCAGCGGGTTGGCCTTGATCTTGGCCTTGATGGCCGCCGGCTCAAATTCGCTCTTGGGAATCGGCCCGATGATGCCAAAGTGATTGCGCGTGGGCTTCAAAAAGACCGGAATCGCACCGGTCATGATGATGGCGTGCAGAATCGACTTGTGGCAGTTGCGGTCAACCACCACCACATCATTGGGCGCCACCGTGTGGTGCCAGACCATCTTGTTGCTGGTACTGGTGCCGTTGGTGACGAAAAAGCAGTGATCGGCGTTGAAGATACGCGCCGCATTGCGCTCGCTTTTGCCGATGGCGCCGTCATGGTCGAGCAGTTGCCCCAGTTCCTCCACCGCGTTGCAAACGTCGGCGCGCAGCATGTTCTCACCGTAGAACTGGTGGTACATCTGGCCAACCGGACTTTTCAGAAAAGCAACGCCGCCTGAATGCCCCGGGCAGTGCCAGGAATAAGAGCCGTTCTCGGCGTATTCGAGCAGTGCTTTGAAAAACGGCGGCTGTACGCCTTCGAGGTAACTCTTGGCTTCCCGAATGATGTGGCGCGCCACGAACTCGGGCGTGTCCTCAAACATGTGGATGAAGCCATGCAACTCACGCAGGATGTCGTTTGGCAAATGACGTGAAGTCTTGGTCTCGCCATAGATGTAAATCGGCACATCAAGGTTCTTGCGCCGCACCTCTTCAATGAAGTGGCGCAGATTCAGCACCGCAGGGTCCAGATCGGGACCGGGCGTGAATTCCTCGTCGTCAATCGACAGGATGAAGGCGCTGGCGCGGCTTTGCTGCTGGGCGAACTGGCTCAGATCGCCATAACTGGTAACGCCCAGCACCTGAAATCCTTCAGTTTCAATCGCCTGGGCCAGCGCGCGAATCCCCAACCCCGAGGTGTTTTCGGAGCGGAAATCTTCGTCAATGATGACAATCGGAAATCTGAATTTCATGATGCGCGCCAGCGATGCCTGGAATTAATTGGGAAACAGGCGCGAAGTGTAAGGAGTTCTGCAGGCTGATCCTTTGCGTCAACGCTGATTTGCCGCAAAATGTGGCGATAGCAACACATATAAGGGCTGATATGGCACAAAGTTCAATCTGGTGGGTGCTGGCGGGGGCGGTCATTGCGCTGGAATTATTGACCGGCACCTTCTATCTGTTGATGTTGTCGCTCGGTCTGGTAGGGGCGGCCATCGCGGCCCATCTGGGCGCTTCAATCACAACACAACTGGTGGTGGCAGCTCTTGTTGGCGGCGGCTTTGTCCTGGGATGGCGCCGCCACAAGCAGAATAAACCTTCAGCGCCACCGGCCAGCGCGAACCGGGACGTCAATCTGGATGTTGGCGAAACGGTCCAGGTGGACGCCTGGAATCCCGATGGAACCGGCTCGGTCAAGTACCGCGGCGCCCACTGGGATGTGGCCCTCGCCAGCGGGGCCAATCCGGCACCTGGCCTGCACCAGATTGTGGAAGTCGTTGGTAGCCGTCTGGTGCTTCGTAAATTGTAAAAACTGCCGCAGGGCTTAAGGGGAAACTCAATGGAAATCGCCGTCATATTGCTTTTCATCGTCGCTGTCTTTATCACGCAGTCGGTCAAGGTCGTACCCCAGCAGCACGCCTGGGTGGTTGAGCGCCTCGGCAAGTACAACGGCACGCTGACCCCCGGCTTGAGTTTCTTGATGCCGTTCATCGACAAGGTGGCCTACAAGCACGTGCTCAAGGAGATCCCGCTCGACATTGCCAGCCAGGTCTGCATCACCCGCGACAACACCCAGTTGCAGGTGGACGGCATCCTGTATTTCCAGGTAACGGACGCCATGCGCGCCAGCTACGGCTCGAGCAACTACATCACAGCGATCTCGCAACTGGCGCAAACCTCGCTGCGCTCGGTGATCGGCAAACTCGAACTCGACAAGACCTTTGAGGAACGCGACATCATCAATGCGCAGGTGGTTCAGGCCATCGACGAAGCCGCGCTGAACTGGGGCGTCAAGGTTCTGCGCTATGAAATCAAGGACCTGACCCCACCCAAGGAAATCCTGCACGCGATGCAGCAGCAAATCACGGCCGAGCGCGAGAAACGCGCGCTGATCGCTGCCTCGGAAGGTCGCCGGCAGGAGCAGATCAATATTGCCACCGGTGAGCGCGAAGCCTTCATTCAGCGCTCCGAAGGCGAAAAACAGGCCGTCATCAACAAGGCCCAGGGCGAGGCCCAGTCGATCAAAGCCGTCGCCGAAGCCACGGCGCAGGCCATTTCCGCCATCGCCGCAGCCATCCGTCAGCCCGGTGGCGCCGAGGCGGTGCAGCTCAAGGTTGCGGAAAAAGCGGTAGACGCCTACTCGCGCGTAGCCGCCAGCGCCAGCACGACCCTGGTTGTGCCCAGCAACATGACCGAGGTTTCGGCACTGATCGCCTCTGCCATGAAGATGGTTCAGGCGCAGCGGCCGTAATCCATCCCGGCAGGCGAATTCCTTTGCAAATGGACGGTCCATTTTGTTTTGTATTTATATAGACCGTCCATTTGGACGTTGTAATCACTTCCATAACCCCTTCGAGTGACGCGAACAACCCGCTTTAGTTTGTTGAATTTACAACACAAGTTGCCGATTTCAATTGGCGCCTCTGTGATCACTTGACTAAACAGTCTAAACAAAGGACTATTGAACTGTACAAACAAATGAATTGTAGTTATACAGTTCAAATATCATGTTGAGCAGTCTCGAACTCTTGCAACAAACCGGAATTTCGCGTGCAACCTTGCACAACTACATCGCCCTTGGTTTGTTGCCAAAGCCGGTCGTACGAAACCCCGGTGACGACCCGCGAACAACCGCACGTCAGATTGGCTACTTCCCGCCAGAGGTGCTGGAGCGGATCGAGCGCATCAAGGCGCTGAAAAAGGACGGCGTCGCGATGGCCGACATTGCCGGCCATCTCTCGCCCCTGCTCCAAACCAGCGATGCCGGATTGACCACCGCAGCGCCGGCACTGGAGAGCACGACTGCCAATGTCAGCAATGGCCTAACGAAGTCGCCATCGCCCCGGCCGGCCCAGAGCCCTGCTGCTACCGAAACCGGACCTCTGCGATTGACTGTCGACAAGCTGACATGCCCGGCTTATATGTTGAACTACAACCTGGAACTGACCTGGTACAACGAAGAAGCCCGGACAACACTGCTGGGAACGTTTGAGAAACTGCCGGCCGACACCAAGGGACGCGGCGTCATTGGCTTCTTTTTCAACGGGCGCTACGGCACGAGCCGAACAAATATCGAGTCGCTCGTCCAACTGCACCAACAGATGGGACGTGTACGAACGCCCCAGACGCCCGTTGATCCTGAGGTGGTCGCAGAACCCCAGCCCAACACAAGCATTCCGATTTCAGACTGGCCACTCTGCCTGACCAGAACAGATGGCACAGAAGATCACTACCGTGTCTACGCCTCGCGCTTCCGTGAAGGCGTCTTCGTCATTTTCGCCAGTGAGGAAATGGGCCACCATGGTTTGCTGGGAATGCTGGAGAAACGTGACGATGTCATCCGCAACCTGCTCAAGAAGCGCCTTCCCGTACTGACTGACGTCGCCGTCATGGTGGCAGATCTGCAAAGCTCGGTGCGCATCTGCTCCGAACTGCCGCCTGAGGAATACTTTGAACTGATCAACCAGATCTGGGCCACCATGGAGCCGATCTTTCGCCACTATTACGGCACCCACGGCAAGCATGTCGGCGACGGCATGGTCTATTACTTTTTCCCGCAGCCCGACAGCAACTACGTGTACAACGCGCTGTGCTGTGCCAACCGGATACGCGAAGCCATGCGCAAGATCAGCAAAGAGTGGCAGTTGCGCAAAAACTGGTTAAACGAACTTTATCTGAACACGGGGCTCAATGAAGGTCAGGAATGGCTCGGCGTTTTCCACATCGAAACCAAAATCGAGTTCACGGTGCTGGGTGACACCATCAACCATGCAGCCCGCTTGTCCGACTTTGCGCGCCAGGGTGCCTTATGGGCAACCAAGAACCTGATGGGGAAACTCTCGGCCGAAGAACGCAACAAGGTCAGATTTGGCGTGCGCCGGCAGGATCAGGACAAACGCGAAGTGTTCGTGAAGGCAACCTATTCACGCGTTTCTGAACTGGTTGATCTGGACTCGCCGCGCCATGAAAAGATGCGCGACATCTCGGCACTGGCGGTGACCGAGATTGTTGAAGTTGATTAGCTTTGAACCAGGTCCGGCAAGACGACCTTCTGGTCGACGCTGAACTGGTAATCCTTGAAGATGTGCTCGGCGCTCAGCGACTGGTAACTGCCGTCTGCCAGACGCCGTGTCGTGTCTTTCAAACGGTAGGTTGTCTGTCCACAAGTCCACAAATTGAAGTTGCGCATCTGGGTGCACAAGCAGGTCTTGTCCAGCACGGAAAGCGTCTTGATGTCCGGGTTCAGCGCCAATTCGCGGTTGTAGGCCGTGATGTAGGCGCAATTGCCCGAACCATCGAGCAAATAGCCGTAGGCCTCGCAATTGGGACGAATACCTGCGCCGATTGCGGGTGAGCCCTTGAGCATGCGCATTGGGTAGCCGGTTGGCGAAATTGTGTTGACGACGATGTCGTCTTCGCTGGCCTTGAAGTACTCCTGTTTGACCTTCTTGGGCAGGCCACATTCGTCGGCCACGGTGAAGCGCGTTGCAACCTGCACCGCTGCCGAGCCGGTTTCCAAAAAGGACACGGCGTCGCTGCCGGTAAAGATACCCCCGGCTGCGATGACCGGAATGGACAACTGCTCGGTCTTGAGATACGCAATGACTTCGGCGGTGATGACAGCCAGGTTGTACTGCGCCCAATCTGCGCCGAAACCAAGATGGCCTCCGGCCAGTGGCCCTTCCACAATCACATAATCGGGCAGGCGATTGAGTTTGGCGTTCTTGCGTAAAAAGAGTTGCAGCGCCCGCACCGACGACACGATGATGCCCAGTTTGGCATCGCGAAAACGTGGATGCGACTCCAGCAGTCCAAACGAGCCCAGATGCAATCCGGCGCTCAGCGTAATGCCGTCGATGCCGGCATCGAGTGCCGAAGCCATGCGCACCTGAAGCGTCTCGCGCGGCGCGTTCATGGTCAGTTTTTCCATGCAGTTGACGAAGATCAGCCCGTCGCCGCGCCTGGCCGTCATCGTTGATTCAACGTGGCGCCGGGTTGCTTCCGCCAGAACACCCAGATCGAACTGGACGCTGGACTTGTCGGAATTATTGATATTGTGCTTGTAGAGCTTGAGCTTGGTTTTGACGAAAGTGGTGTGGTAACGCCGATCCGAAACGTCGGGCACCATGGCGTCGGAGATGTGGCCGATGCCACCCAGCCGCGCTGCTTCCAGGGCCAGTTCAGCGGTGGAAATATCGACGCCCATGCCGCCGATCATGATCGGGACATACTCTTTTTTCCCGAACATCAGCCGGAAGTCATCAACACGTTTCATCAAAATCCTCGGGAGCTCTGGCTCCGCTGGCGAACCTCTTGGCCAACGGCCCAAGCAAGCACAGGGTGAACGGAAAATTGGCAGGCCAAGCCGGCCCCACACCGCGGGAATTCTACCCCGCCCATATTTCAAGTCGGGGGCTTGAAAGCGCCTGTGTGACAGCCGCGTCTGCCAGCATGCGGTAAATTGGACACCAATTTCAAACACCACCCGTGCATCATGGGCATGGGCCATCACATGAAGCCATCGACCCGACCAAATCTGCTAGCGCTCAAGGGCGTACGCGTGCTCAGCCTGAGTCTGAACCTGCCCGGGCCGGCAGCGATGATGCGCTGCCAGCAAATGGGCGCGTCCTGCGTCAAGCTCGAACCGCCTGCGCCCGCCGGCTCCCCGCCCGGTGCCTCGGGCGATCCCATGGGCTTGTACAACCGCAAGGCCTACGAGACGCTACACCAGGGTGTGCGCGTCGCCACTGCCGACCTGAAAACCGAAAAAGGCCAGAAGGCCCTGCACCGCGAACTGGCCAAAGCCGACGTCCTGCTGACCTCGTTTCGCCCCTCGGCCTTGACGAAACTGGGGCTGGACTGGAAACCGCTGCACAAACTGTACCCGGCACTGTCACAAGTGGCCATCGTCGGAGCCCCTGGCGCACGCGCTGAAGAACCCGGCCATGATCTGACTTACCTGGCCGAAAGCGGTCTCATCACCAGCCTCGATTTGCCCCCGACACTGTATGCCGACATGGGCGGCTCGCTGATGGCCTCGGAAGCGGTACTGCAAACCGTGCTGATTCAGCGGCAAAAGGGCAAAGGCAGTTACGTCGAAGTGGCCCTGTCAGAAGCCGCTGCCTACCTTGCCCTGCCGCGCAACTGGGGTTTGACGCAAGACGGTGCCGCCGTCGGCGGTGGTCATGCGGGTTACCGTGTCTACCCCTGCAAGGACGGACGCGTCGCCGTGGCGGCGCTGGAGCCGCACTTTGCCAAATCGCTGTGCGCGGCAGCCGGTGTGCCCTATGTAAACATGCTGAGCATGCTCGCCCCGGCGACGCATCAATTGATAGCCGACTACCTGCTGGGCATGCCACGCAAGACGCTCGATGCCCTGGCCGTTGAAAAAGATATTCCGCTTTACACGCTAGCCGGCTGAGGCGCGCTGGTACACCAGCACAACCGCCCTCGCCTCCATCGCTTGCCCGAGTCCGACCGGCCCCATCTTTTCGGCGGTCTTGGCTTTGACGTTGACTTGATTCAGCGCGACGCCCAGCGCCTGTGCGATGCACTCGCGCATGGC
>CAIWNX010000269.1 GCA_903914175.1 uncultured beta proteobacterium
ACCGATCCGGCCAAGGCTGAAGAAGCCAAACGCCGCATCGAACAGATCACGGCCGAAGTTGAAATCGGCAAGATCTACGAAGGTCCGATCACCAAGATTCTGGACTTCGGCGCTCTGGTCAATCTGCTGCCAGGCAAGGACGGTCTGCTGCACATCAGCCAGATCGCGCATGAGCGTGTCGAAAAGGTCACCGACTACCTGTCGGAAGGCCAGATCGTTCGCGTCAAGGTCATGGAAACCGATGAGAAGGGTCGCATCAAGCTGTCGATGAAGGTCCTGCTGGACCGTCCGAACCAGGGTGGTCAGGACAACCACGGTTGAGCGTTGGCCGTGCGCACAGCACGGTCGCCTATGAATCGCATGACCATGAAAGCCATTGAAATCACCACGTTTGGTGCGCCAGATGTGTTGCGCCTGGGTGAGCGGCCGATGCCGGTTGCGGGTGTCGGTGAGTTGCTCATTCGTGTGGCGGCCAGTGGCGTCAATCGCCCTGACGTGCTGCAACGCACCGGCAACTATCCGGTGCCGCCGGGTGCCTCGGATATTCCGGGGCTGGAAGTCTCGGGCGTGATCGAGCAGGGTGATGCACAAGCGCTGGCAGCAGCGGGTTTTGCGCTTGGGGATCGGGTTTGTGCGTTGGTCAGCGGTGGGGGTTATGCCGAATATTGCGTGGCACCCGTTGGCCAGTGTTTGCCGGTGCCCAAGGGTCTGAGCGATGTCGAGGCAGCATCCTTGCCCGAGACCGTTTTCACGGTTTGGAGCAATGTGTTTGACCGTGGCCGCTTGCAGCCGGGCGAAACCCTGCTGGTGCAAGGTGGCAGCAGCGGCATCGGTGTGACAGCGATCCAGTTGGCCAAGGCGATGGGCGCCAAGGTGATTGCAACCGCAGGCAGCGATGAGAAATGCGCAGCCTGCGTGGCGCTTGGGGCGGAGCACGCCATCAACTACCGGACGCACGATTTTCAGGCCGAGCTCAAACGATTGACTGCGGGGCAGGGCGTCGATGTCATTCTGGACATGGTGGCTGGCAGTTATGTGGCCAAGGAAATCGAGAGCCTGCGCGAAGACGGTCGTCTGGTTCTCATTGCGGTGCAGGGTGGCGTCAAGGCCGAGGTCAATGCTGGACTGGTATTGCGCCGACGTCTGACACTCACCGGCTCCACTTTGCGGCCACGTCCGGTCGCGTTCAAGCAGGCGATTGCGCAGGCCTGCCGCAAGCATGTGTGGCCTCTGATCGAGCAGGGTCTGATCAAACCGGTGATCCACAGCACGTTCGCGGCGAAGGATGCGGCACAGGCGCACGCGCTGATGGAATCCAATCAGCATATTGGGAAGATTGTTCTGACCTGGGGTGAGGCATGAAAAACAAGTTGATCGCAGGAAACTGGAAGATGAATGGCAGCCTGGCTGCCAACGAGGCTCTGATCAAGGGGCTGCTGGCTGGTCTCGGGGCGAATGCCTGCCAGGTGTCGGTCTGTGCACCGTCCATCTATTTGGCCCAATGCCAGAGTCTGTTGGCTGGCAGTGCCATCAGCCTGGGGGCGCAGGATTTGTCGCAACACGAAACCGGTGCATACACGGGTGAAGTCTCGGGCGCGATGCTGCGCGAGTTCGGTGTGCGTCATGTGCTGGTCGGGCACTCGGAACGGCGCCAGTACCACTTTGAAACCGACGCCCAGGTGGCGCTCAAGGCCAGTCGTGCACTGGCCTGTGGCATCACACCGATTGTGTGCGTGGGTGAGACCCTGGCCGAACGCGAAGCCGGCAAGACCGATGAAGTGGTCAGGCGCCAACTCGCGGCGGTGATTCACGCCAACGGCCACTGCATCAGCGAGATCGTGGTGGCGTATGAGCCGGTGTGGGCCATCGGTACCGGCAAGACTGCCAGCACCGAGCAGGCGCAGCAGGTGCACGCCGTACTGCGTGCCCAGTTGCAAGCGGCCTCGGCGCACGCCGATCGCATTCAGATTCTTTACGGTGGCAGCATGAACGCGGGCAATGCCGCGCAATTGCTGGCGCAGCCCGATATTGACGGCGGACTGGTGGGCGGTGCCGCCCTCAAGGTCGCCGATTTCCTTTCGATCATCGCGTCGGCCAGCTGAATCTGATTCAGGGCCGTACTGTTACCTCTCCAGGAGTTTTTCATGAATGTTTTTCTCAGCTTCCTTCTCGTTGCCCAGATGATCGCGGCCGTGGCCATGATCGGTTTGATTCTGGTGCAGCATGGCAAGGGCGCCGATATGGGTGCAGCTTTTGGCAGCGGTGGCTCCGGCAGTCTGTTTGGTGCCAGCGGCAGCGCCAATTTCCTGTCGCGCACAACGGCTGTGCTGGCGACGGTGTTCTTCGTTTGCACCTTGCTCCTCGCGTATTTCGGTACCGCACGCACTGCTGCAAGCTCGGGCAGTGTGCTGGAAAGCGCACCCGTAACAGCGCCGGCTCCGGCCGCCGTTGTGCCCGTAGTGCCGGCTTCGGGCGCAGCGCAAATTCCTTCCAAATAATTGCTTCCGATATTGCGTGAATGCGTCGGGAAACAGCGCGTTTTCAGGGTAAACTGCACGCTGTCCTGAAAGCCAAAACCGCAAGGTTCCTCACGCAATTTGGACATCTGAAAACCGCCGTCGTGGTGAAATTGGTAGACACGCTA
>CAIWNX010000270.1 GCA_903914175.1 uncultured beta proteobacterium
CAAGAAATGAGCGCTCAGAAGATGACGAAGACCGCGATGGCCAAGAAGATGAGGACCAGTCGCGCGTCTCTGAACCGTTTGCTTGATGCGAATGACACAAGCCTGACCTTGACCACATTAGCTGGCGCTGCTGCCGCGCTGGGCCGGCGAATTAGGTTGGAGTTGACTCCAGCGTGATCACCCCCGTTGAACATCGAGGCATCCGTCCCTTTCAGAACTGACGGACCGCTACTTGGCAATCTGTCTGTTGAAAGACCGCATCAGAGCGCTGTCTTGAAAGACTCTTGTTGGTCGGGTCTTGACGGCCAGCGCAAGGCCGCCAATGACCGCTGACGATAAAACCATCACCTCCAGTTCGAAAAAACCTCAACCTCCGGTGGATGACTGCTTCGGAGATTTCGAGTTGATCGAATGATGAAACTGGACCTGCGACCGCATTGACCGGTCACGAGAAGTCGACACAAGACTCTCGCTCGCGGCGAAGACCCGCTCCCGCTGCATGTCGGCCCAGGTTTTTCTCCCTACCTGACTTTCAACTTTGACCGTCAGCTTTGGCGACCTACATCGCCTTGAACAGATGGCTGTAGAGACGGCTTACCGGCAGTCGCTCGCGCCGGCCGCTCAGGCTGACGCTGAGCTTGCCGGCCTCGTCACGTGTGACGGCATCGAGGCAGGTGGAATTGACCACGGTGCCGCGGTGGATTTGCCAGAACACACTGGCGTCGAGTTGCGGCAGCAATTCCTTGAGCGCGGTGCGGATCAGGTATTCGTGGCTGGTGGTCAACACCCGAACGTACTTGTCGGCGGCTTCAAAATAGACCACCTCGCTTAGCGGCACCATGCGGATGGCGTTGCCGACGCTGGCCTGGATCATTTTCAAAGGTGTTGCCATCGGCGGTGCGCTCGCACCCAGCAGGCCGCGCAACTGCGCCAGGGTTGATTCAAACTGCTGTGCCGGTTGTGTGCGGCGGGTCAGGGCTTGCTGCAGCTTGGCGACGGTTTTCTGGAGCCTTGCTGCTTGCAGCGGCTTGAGCAGGTAGTCCATCGCCTGCGCCTCGAAAGCGGCCACGGCGTACTGGTCGTAGGCAGTGACAAACACCAGCGCCGGAAATGGTTTGTCCGGCGCTGTGCCGTCCCAGGCGTCGGCCAGTTCGGCGGCGGCGTCCAGGCCATTCAGACCGGGCATACGGATGTCAAAGAACAGCACGTCGGGCTGCAGTCGCATGGCTTGTGTCACGGCCGAAGCGCCGTCGCCAACCACGGCCAGCACCTGCAGTTCGGGCCAGGCGTGCGCGAGCTCGGCCTGCAGCGCAGCGGCCAGCAGCGGCTCGTCTTCCGCGATCAGGGCTGTGGGGTGTTGGTCCGTATTCATGCTGAACAAGGATAAGTGATGCGCGCCAGCGTGCCCGGCGCCTGCTCGCTGTGCAATTCAAAACTGGCAAGCTCGCCGTAAGCGCTGGCCAGGCGCTCGCGCACCTGTGACAGGCCGAAGCCGTCGGTTGCTGCATCGTCGCGCGCCAGGCCGATGCCGCTGTCCTTCACTTCCAGCGTCAACCGGTCTGCCGAGCGGCTGGCGCGCACCGTGATGAGGCCACCTTCGACCTTGGGCTCCAGGCCGTGACCAATCGCGTTTTCGACCAGCGGTTGCAGCAACAGCGTGGGCACCGGGCATTGCGCCAGTTCCGGCGGCAACTCCAGGCCGTATTGCAAGCGCGGCCCCATGCGTACTGCTATCAGTTCCAGGTAGTCACGCAGGCGCTCGAACTCGGCCTGCAGGCTGTGCGTGGTGGCGCGTGAGGCCGACAGGGTTGCGCGCAGGTAGGCGTTGAGCCGGTCCAGCATCTCGGTGGCGGCAATCGGGTTGGTGGCAATCAGCGCGCGCAGATTGGCCAGCGTGTTGAACAGCATGTGCGGCTCAAGCTGGGTCTGCAACAGTTTGAGTTGCGACTCGGTCGCTTGGCGCTGCACGGTCTCGGTCCGGGCGCTGGCGAGCGCGATTTCTTCACTGGCGCTTGCCAATTGCTCGCGGCTCATGAAGTAGTAGCTCAAGGAGCCGCCGGCAAGCAGACTCAGCAGCAGATAGCCCAACACCAAGCGTGGTGAACCGGCGCCGAACCAGTCAATTGAGTGCCCCAGCAACGCGGCAGCCAGGGACAGGCCGATCGCGTAGCCGAGCACGACACACAGCGGCACCAGCAGGTACATGCGTCGCCATGGCAGATCCGGTTCTGGCATCAGCCAGTACAACGCCGCCTCGATCAGCAGCCAGATGCTCACGCCAATGCAGTGCGAATAAACCAGGTTAACGCCAAAATCGCCCACGCCAAAAGCGGTCAGCAGCAGGGCAATGACGGTGTTGACGCTCAGACCCGGCAGACTGCGCTGCGCCAGCGCCCTCATGGTCCAGCGGCACGGGGGCTGTGACGCAGCTGGCATCACGGCCGGTTCTGCTGTTGCAGACGTTCGCGTTCCTTTTGCACCAAGTGTTCGCGCAGCCGGTCGGCAGGGGCGCTGACAAAAACTGCGAAGCCGTGGATCATCAAGCCCAAACCCCAGCCCAGCAGCGGGTAGATGGCCCAGTTGTGACCCGTAAAAGCGGACTTCAGGGCCAGTCCTAAATTGACGACGACGTAAACAAAGGCGTGGGTGTACCAACCCATCTTGCGCTTGGCCCGTCTGCGGGCCAGTTCTTCGATGTCTTGTGGGCTCATGGCAGGGTTCATGGAAATCTCCGGTGTGCTGATGCGATGGCTGCACTTTAGCCGGCTCGGCCGTGTGGCGCCCGTGCGCTGCGACGAAACGTCGAATGCCGCACGCCAAACGACGCTAGGGCGCGCGAGTCTCGGAGCGTC
>CAIWNX010000271.1 GCA_903914175.1 uncultured beta proteobacterium
AAGCCGCCTGAGCCGCCGCTTTGCCGAGCGATTCGACCCGCTCGCCCTGCCTCACCCGAAGATCGACGCGGTGACAAAGGTGCTATCAGCCGCGGCCTTCGGCGACGGCGCGCAGCCCGGCGGTGTAAAGACTCTCGTCTTCTGCCGACGCCTGAGCACGGTGGACACACTGTGTAACCGCCTGATGGCCCAATACCTGCAATGGATTGCTGCGCGCGTGCGGCGCAAATGGAAGCGCGAGTTGGACTGGGACGTTGGCAAGCTGGGCGAAGAGCCGGCCAACGGCGAAATGGGTGACCCGGACGAGGCAACAAACGCAATCGTGGTTGCACTGCCCGACGAGACAGACCTGCTGCGCAAGGCGCTGCTGCCGGGCAAGTGGCTCTACAACTTTAGGGCCACTTTCGATGACGGCGGCGGCAACGCGCTGTTCTTCGAGCCAAACTGGTTCGCGCGGTTGTGCGAGGAAGGCGGGGTGTCGATCGGTGACGCTATCGGGAAGATTCCGCCCGAGATCTGGGCCGAGGCGCATAGCTATTGCCACCGCAGCGGCAAGCGCTTGAAGCGCCGGCAGCTGCGCTACCTGACGCTACATTCGCTGAGCCGCGATGGGCAACGTATCTTCGGGCTGAACGGGCCGCAAGTTGAGGCATGGAAAAAAATTCTCACCAACGTCTTCGGGGACATCGCCCAGGCTGAAAAGGATACCTCAACTGCCGACCACATCGATCAGGAGCTGCCAGCCTTCGAGTCGATCTGGACGCGCTGGGCAAATGTTGAAAGTCTGCTCGGCGTCAACCTCCCTGGCGGCGAAGGTGAGACAGACGCTACCACCATCGAAGGTCGAGAAGCAATTTACTGGCGCCAGGGCCTCACCACGGCGATGACCCAGTACATGCGCCTGACTGACACGCTCGTTGACCTATATTACTGCGCCGACAAAAGAAGTAATAAGTCATTGCTCGTTGAATTCATGCAATGGCTGCAAGACGTCGACGTCGACGCAGTGGCCTTGCGCAACGTATTCGGTGCGTGGACGAAGAGCTACCGAACGGTGTTCAGCTCTTCATTGCACAACTTAACCGCGAAACAGGCCTCGGCGCATGACCACAGATTCGACTTCCTCACCTCTCTGGACCCGGTGGTCGGCGTCGTGGGTGGCGGAGATCATTCGCGCCTCATCCGCCAGTTCAACACGCCGGGCATGCCATGGGTCGTGGTGGCGACAGACTGCATGCGAGAAGGCGTCAACCTGCACCTTTTTTGTGACCGGGTGATGCATTACGGCATCGCCTGGACTGCTGGTGACTTGGAGCAGCGCGTCGGCCGTGTAGACCGCTACTTCAGTCTACTGGAGCGTAGGCTATACGAGGCTGCAGCAAGCAATGTCGCCGCGCTGCCGAATATCAAGCTCGACGTCTTCTACCCCCACCTGCGTGACACCCTGGAGCGCCGGCAGATCGAGGAAGTGCTGCGCAAGAAGAAAGTCGCCGATGATCTGATGGGCTCGACGCTGCAAGACTCCAGCACTGAGCGCATGACCATCGACCTGGACAGCCATGTCGCGCATGCAGCGGCGTCGGCGGTGCAAGTCTCGCGCGAGCAGTTCGATCCGGCGCGGCATCTTCGGCGCTGAAGGTCATGGTCGATTGCGACTGAGTGTCACAGACTCGTATTGAAATATGCCCGACCATGGAGGCTTTTATGGCACTAACGCAAAACAACTTTTTGTTGACCGATGAGGAATTGAACGAGATCAATCGCTATTTCAGCGCGATGGCAGAGTCGCACGCCCAAGCGGGCGAAGATGCCCAACAGATTGTCAGCGTAACCTTTGATTTCATGCCAGCCATTGGCCGGACCGTCACAGCATGCTTTGACGGTGAGCTAAACGGTCGGCCGATTTCTGATGAATTTAAGGTTCAAATAACTGAAGCAACGAATGGTGATGCGCAGCGACGTGCCGTCAAAGAAAGTCACGAACAGCAACTCGCCAATCATGGGTTCTTGATATCTGACGATATCCAAGGCAGCCCCGAGGCTGATGAGCTCGCCAAGACCTTCGCTGACCTCATCAAGTCGATGCAGGAAGGCAAGTCGGATAAGGGTTGAGCGCTGGTGACGTCTCAAGTAACTCAACGCTGAACCGTTCGAATCGGCCATCAAAGACCGCCATGTCAACCAGTGCCGCTTCCAGCTTTTTCGCGTATACGCCGCCAGCGATGGCACTCCAGGCATTCGCTTCTGGATCAAACTTGAAGCCAAGCTCCATCAATGCGGATCTG
>CAIWNX010000272.1 GCA_903914175.1 uncultured beta proteobacterium
GATTCGATTCGGTTACATCAACGACAAGACCGGGGAACAAACCGGGGAACAGCGACTCAGCCATTTAGCCAAAACCTAGCATTCATGCGGGTTCCAATCGATCATTCGTGCGATCTCATTCCAGAATTTCCTCTCTGGTCCTTCTTGCAATTCCCGGTGGAATCTCAATTCTGCCGGGAATTCGCCACTTCACGCTGGTAAAAACCCTGCCAACCGCAAGCGCCACTTTGCGCAATTATTGATGTACCATGCAGGCGAGTCGGGAATTCCGGTATTGCTGTACCAATTAGCGATTAGCCTGTGATCCGGACCGCAAATTGATTCCCCTGGTATTCGAAAACAAGCAAACAAGAATCACAAGAGGCGACAGGCATGCAAGAAAAAGAGAGTTCAGTCGCTGAGCCTCCTGCGGCTGGCGATGAACAGCGCGGGCCTTATGGCCGTGCGTTGTTTGCCTTGGCAAAATGGTTTGCTTACGCTGGCGGTCTGGTCTTCATCGCGCTGGTGCTGATGTCGGTGGTCTCCATCGTCGGCCGCAAGTTGTTCAATGCCCCAGTGCCGGGCGATGTTGAACTGCTGCAACTCTCAGCTGCCTTTGCCTCGGCCACTTTCTTTGCCTATTGCCATTTGATGCATGGCGACGTCAAGGTCGATTTCTTCACCGCGCACATGACCAGCAGCCGGCGCTTGCTGCTTGACTCCATCGGCTCCCTGCTGGTCGGCCTGCTCGGCACTTTGCTGGCCTGGCGCACCGCCGTCGGCGCCTTGAGCCTGAGGGAAGCGGGCGAATCCTCCGCCATCCTCGAATTACCGGTCTGGCTGGCGCAGGCGATGATGGTCCCCAGCTTTATCTTGCTGGCACTGGCTGGCTTTTACATGTGCTGGCATCCCTGGACCCGTCGCGAGATGAAACCATGAGCGGCATGCAACTGGGTTTCCTGATTTTCGGCGTGCTGCTGACGATGCTGGTGCTGCGCGTGCCGATCGGTGTTGCCATGTTCATTGCGGGTGCGGGGGGATACCTCTACCTGACCGGCGGGCAGGCTAACGTGCTGCTGAACTCACTGAAAAATCTGGCCTATGCGCGGCTGTCCAATTACGACCTGGTCGTTATCCCGCTATTCCTGCTGATGGGTCAATTTGCCACACACGGAGGCCTGAGCCGCTCGCTGTTTCGGTTCGTCAGCGCCTTCATCGGCCACCGCAAGGGCGGCATTGCCATGGCCGCCATCGGCGCCTGTGCCGGCTTCGGTGCCATCTGCGGCTCATCGCTCGCAACGGCGGCCACCATGGGTCAGGTTGCCTTGCCGGAACTTCGCCGCTACGGTTATTCCGGCTCCCTGGCCACCGGCGCACTGGCGGCCGGCGGCACACTGGGCATCATGATTCCACCGTCGGTGCCGCTGGTGATCTACGCCATCCTGACGCAGGAATCGATCGGCAAACTGTTCATGGCCGCTGTGCTGCCGGGCATCATCGCCATGCTCGGCTACATGCTGGTGGTGCAGATCATGGTCACGCTCGATCCGAAAGCCGGGCCCGCCGGTCCGCGCGTGCCATGGTCGCAACGCCTGCGTTGCCTGATCGAAGTGCTGCCGGTATTGCTGGTGTTCGTCGTCGTCATCGTCGGCATCTATGGCGGCTGGGCCAATCCGACAGAAGCCGCATCGATCGGCGCCGCTGCCTGTGGCATCCTGGCCATGTTGTCGGGCAATATGGGGATGGAAGAAATTCGCAAAACCCTGCTCGGTACCGCCACAGCCACGGCGATGATCTTTCTCGTTTTGCTGGGTGCCGACATGATGAACTCGGCGCTGGCGATCTCGCAGATGCCGGTGGAACTCGCGGAGTGGGTCAAGAACAGCGGCATGTCGCCGCTGCTGGTGATGGCCATGATCCTGCTGATCTACATACTGCTCGGCTGTGTCATGGATTCGTTGGCCATGATCCTGCTGACAATTCCGATCTTCTACCCGATGATCATGGGCCTGGACTTCTTCGGCCTGGCCCAGGTCGACAAGTCGATCTGGTTTGGCATCCTGGCGCTGATGGTGGTCGAGATTGGTCTGGTGCACCCGCCGGTTGGCATGAACGTGTATGTCATCAACCGGCTCGCCGTCGATGTGCCACTGATAGAAACCTTCAAGGGCGTGGTCCCGTTCCTGATCTCGGACTTCCTGCGCATCACGCTGCTGGTTTTTTTCCCGATCATCTCGCTTTATCTGGTGCACACTTTCGGCACCTGATTCCTTGTTCACCCTGTTTCCCAACCAAAACAATGAGGAGCTTCGACATGCAGATCCGCAAGACATTGACCCCCGTATTGGCCGCCACCGCGCTAGCCCTTGGCGCCGGCAGCGCCTGGGCACAAGACGTGACACTGAAGGTTCATCATTTCCTGGCGCCCAACGCAACTTCCCAAAAGTTGCTGCTCGGCCCGTGGTGCGAGAAGCTCGGCAAGGAATCAAACAACCGCATCAAATGCCAGATCTATCCCGCGATGCAGCTCGGCGGCACGCCGCCGCAACTGTTCGACCAAGCCAAGGACGGGGTGGCCGACATCGTCTGGACTGTGCCCACTTACCAGGCCGGGCGTTTCGCCAAATCCGAGGTGTTTGAACTGCCCTTCATGATCAAGAGCGCCGAAGGCGGCAGCCGCGCTTTTTGGGAATACGTGCAGAAGAACTCGCTTGATGAATTCAAGGGGACGAAGATTCTGATGGCCCACGTGCATGACGGCGCCGAACTGCACTTTGCCAACAAGTCGGTCAAGACACTGGAAGACATCAAAGGGCTCAAGGTGCGCGCCCCCACGCGCATCGGCACACGCATGCTGAGCGCACTGGGCGCTACGCCGATCCAGATGCCCGCACCCCAGGTGCAAGAGGCGATCTCCAAAGGCGTGGTGGATGGTGCCTCGCTGCCGTGGGAAGTGGTGCCCGGCATCAAGGTGCATGAAGTCACCAAGTTCCATACCGAGACCGGTCCCGGCCAGCGCAAGATGTCCAACACGATCTTCGTCGTCGCCATGAACGAAGCCAAGTACAACAGCCTGCCGGCGGACCTGAAGAAAGTCATCGACGCCAACAGCGGCGCCGAAGCGTCAAGCTGGGCGGGACGGGTTTGGGACAGCACGATTGAGCCCGGACGCAAGGCCGCGACCGATCGCGGCAATATTGTGAACGTGCTAACAGCCGCGGAAGTCCAGCGCTGGGAGAAAGCGACCGAGGGCGTGGCGCAGGACTGGCTCAAGGACGTGGCAGCCAAAGGCGCGGACGGCAAGCAGTTGCTGGAATCGGCCAAGGCGCTACTGAACCAGTACGACAAGTAAGCTGCGCCGATGCGCATAAACGCCGCCGAAACCTTGTTGCAGGCGGGTGTGCCGCAAGCGACGGCGCTGGAGTGTGGCAGCGAGACCCTGACTTACGAAGCGTTGCGCCAGCAAGTGCGGATCGCCGCTGGGACCTGGCGCGCGCTGGGCTTGCAACAGGGCGAGCGAGTCATCATTTTTGCGCCTGACAGCATAGCCTGGGTCGCGGCCTATCTGGGCGTGATCTGGGCCGGCGGTGTGGCCATTGGCGTCAACCCGCGCCTGTCACCGAGCGAACTGGCGCCGATTCTGCAGGAGAGCGAAGTTCGTTTTGTCTGGTGCGAAACCGACAGCGTGGCGCCCCTCACGCCACTCTTGGCCGGCATGCCACAAGCACCAGCACTGATTGAAAGCGGTCCCGGCGAATCGCCGTGGGCCCGCCGGCTCAGCCATGCGCAGCCGACGGAACCGGTGTTGCTGGATGAGGAAGCACCGGCGCTATGGATCGGCACCTCTGGCACCACCGGTGTCTCCAAGGGCGTGGTGCATGCGCAGCGCGTCGCGCTGCAACCCGATTCGTTTGCCCGCGGCATCCTGCAACTGAGCGCGGCGGATCGGCTTTATGCCAGTTCCAAACTGTTCTTTGCCTACGCACTGGGCAACAGCCTGTTTGCCGGTCTGCGCGCCGGCGCTACCGTGATCCTGGACCGCCACTGGCCGGACCCGCAACGCGTGCTGGAGATGGTGCGAACACACCGCCCGAGCCTGGTGTTTTGCGTACCCACGCTCTACAGCAAGATGTTGCAAAGCGGCGTTGCGCAGCAACTGGCCGGGCTCGGAATACGCCACTTCGTATCAGCCGGCGAGAGCCTGCCTGCCAGCGTACGCCGAGGCTGGCGCGAAGCCACCGGACTCGCCATCGTCAGCGGCTACGGCACCTCTGAGACGCTGTGCCTGATGCTCTACAGCGATGACGACAGCGGCCTGCTTCAGACCACGCCGCAAACGCAACTGCGTTTTGCGAGCGATGCCGACCCGGATCGACCGCAGCGCATCTGGCTGCGCAGCAGCACAGTGGCCCTTGGCTACTGGAAGCGACCGCAAGCGCAGGCCGATGGCTTTGATAACGGCTGGTATTGCCCGGGTGACATGTTTCTGCGGCGAGCCGAAGGCCAGCTTGAATTTGCCGGGCGCACCGACGACATGCTCAAGATCAGCGGGCGTTGGGTCAGCACGCTGTGGGTGGAACAGGCTCTTGCCAGCGCCGCGGGCAACCATGTTTCACAACTGGCCTGCGTCGGCGTGCTGACGGCCGAAGGTCTGACCGCACTGGCGTTACTTGCCGTTGCCGCGCCGGGGCAGCGGGAACTGGCAGAACAGTCTGTCCGGGATGCGATCACAGCGCTGCCGACCTACCGGCGCCCGCACTGGGTGCATTGGCTTGATAATCTGCCGCTGACCGCCACCGGCAAACTGCAGCGCTCACGCCTGGTGGCGCTGCACGCAGCAGCACTGGCGGCGCTCGAACACCGCGCCTAAAAACCGGCGATCTCCCGCCGTGTTCCTTATCCCAGCCTGCTGCAGATTTCCAGAATCGCCGCGCTCTGGTTCATGCTGTAAAAATGCAAACCCGGCGCACCACCGGCACGCAGCTGTTCACACAGATCGGTCACCACGTCCAGGCCAAAAGCCTTGATCGATGCGCTGTCGTCGCCAAAACTTTGCAGCCGCAGCCTGATCCAGCGCGGGATCTCGGCGCCGCAGGCATCCGAAAAACGCATCAGCTGCATGGAACTGGTGATCGGCATGATGCCGGGAACCACCGGCACGCTCAGGCCCAGTGCGTCGACCTCCTCGACAAAGCGAAAGTAGGCATCAGCGTTGTAAAAGTACTGCGTGATCGCCGAGTTGGCACCGGCACGCACCTTGGTCGCAAAGGCTTGCAGGTCACTCGCCGGTGACTTGGCCTGCGGATGCACTTCCGGGTAGGCCGCCACTTCGATATGGAAATCGTCACCGGTCTCGGCGCGGATAAAGGCCACCAGATCGCTGGCGTAATGGAACTCGCCACCGGTGCCGTAGCCGCTCGGCAGGTCACCGCGCAAGGTCACCAGGCGCTTGACACCCATCGCCTTGAGCGTGGCCAATTGCGCCAACACGTTGGCGCGCGTGGCGCCGATGCACGACAGATGCGAAGCCGCACTCTGGCCTTCGGCCAGGATGTCGCGCACGGCGTTGAAAGTACCCTCCTGCGTGGAGCCGCCCGCGCCAAAAGTCACCGAGCAGAACTCGGGCTTGAGTGCGTACAACTTCTGGCGCACCAGGCGCAGCTTCTCCACGCCTTCCGGCGTTTTCGGTGGAAAGAATTCAATGCTCAGATGCGTTTTCGGGGTATCGCTCATGATGGGTCCTGAAACATCGGGTATAGCCCTGGCGCCTTACACCGGATCGCGCCAGACGGCAGAAATAAAGAACTCGCGGTTGCCGTCACCACCGGCGATCGGCGAATCAAACCAGGCAGTCACTTTCAAACCAAGGGCAGCGCAGGCCTCGCGCAAGCGCTGCTCGATCATCGGATAAAACGAAGCGTCCTTGACGATGCCGTGCTTGCCAACCTGGCCCGGCTGCAATTCGAACTGCGGCTTGACCAGCGTCAGCAAGGTGCCGCCGCGTTTGAGCAAGGGCACGATGGCCGGCAGCACCAGGGTCTGCGAAATGAAGGACAGATCGGCCACGATCAGGTCAAACTCCGGAACAAACTCCGACGCCTCACCCTCTTCCACCGCAAACTGCCCGTCGACACCCGTGCTATGCGCATAGGCTTCCACCAGATCAGCCGCCAGCAGCGAGCGCGCATTGACTTTTTCAACGCACAGCACGCGCGAATCCTCGCGCAAACGCGGATGCAGTTGTGCGCTGCCAACATCGACGCCAACCACCGAGGCCGCACCGCGCTGCAACAGGCAGTCGGTAAAGCCGCCAGTGGACTGACCGACATCGAGGCAGCCCAGGCCGGTGACCGACAAACCGATCTTCTCCAGCGCCGCTTCCAGCTTGAGGCCACCGCGCGACACGTAGCGCGCTTCCGAATCGTCAAGCAGGCGCACTTCGGCTTCGTCTGGAATTTCGTCACCGTTCTTTGTGACGTTTTTCCACTCGTCGCCCTTGCGCCATTGCAGACCGTTGGCAATCAGCCGTTGCGCTTGCGCGCGGCTGGTCGCCAGTTGACGTTGAACGAGTAATTGATCAGCACGCATCTTTGTATTTGTCATGCCGGACCTGATCCGGCATCCATGTCTTCTGAACCATGGATTGCGGGTCAAGCCCGCAATGACAACTTCCTTTTTTAATAACGGTACGTGTCGGCCTTGTACGGGCCGGCCTTGCTCACGCCAATGTAGGCGGCCTGCTCGTCGGTCAGTTCGCTCAGCATGGCGCCGACCTTCTTCAGGTGCAATCGCGCGAC
>CAIWNX010000273.1 GCA_903914175.1 uncultured beta proteobacterium
GCCCTCGCCTCCATCGCTTGCCCGAGTCCGACCGGCCCCATCTTTTCGGCGGTCTTGGCTTTGACGTTGACTTGATTCAGCGCGACGCCCAGCGCCTGTGCGATGCACTCGCGCATGGCAGCGATGTGTGGCATCAGTTTGGGCGCCTGGGCGATGACCGTGCTGTCCACATTGCCAATCTCAAAACCGGCTGCGCGAACCCGGCGCGCCGTTTCGCCCAGCAAAGCCAACGAGTCGGCGCCCTTGAAAGCTGCATCGGTGTCGGGGAAATGCATGCCAATGTCACCCAGCGCAGCGGCACCGAGCAGCGCATCGGTGATGGCATGCAGCAACACATCGGCGTCAGAATGCCCCAGCAAACCGAGGTGAAACGGAACCTCGACACCGCCGATGATCAATTTGCGTCCGGCCACCAGTGCGTGTACGTCCCAGCCTTCGCCAATTCTGAAATTCATTTATTCGTCCTTGTTCGCGCCTGCAACACCGCCTCGGCCAGTGCGAAATCTTCCGGGTAGGTGACTTTGAAATTCTGGGCGCTGCCGGGCACCAGCAAGGGCTGCTCACCGATGGCCTCGATGGCACTGGCCTCATCGGTGACCTGCTCGCCGGCCTGCTGCAAGGCATCAAGCAGCATACCGATGCGAAACATCTGGGGTGTCTGCGCCAGCCATTTGTCCTTGCGTTCCAGCGTATGCGTGACCCGGCCGTTGATTTCGCTTTTCAAGGTGTCGGCGAGCCGGTGGGCCAGCAAACCGCCCACGACATCGTCAGAACAGGCATCGATCAGCGTGTTGATTTGCCCTGGCGTGATCAGGCAACGCGCCGCGTCGTGCACCAGCACCCAGTCGTGTCGGCTCGCCCCATGTTGCAGCAGAACACCAAGCCCGTTGAAAACACTGGCAGCGCGGGTCGCGCCACCGCAGTACGCCAACAAGGAGTCGGCCTCCAGCGACGCAAAGAACGCATCATCGGGTGCCAGCACCACCAGCAGTTCCGACAGTCTGGCGACAGCGGCAAAAGCGGCCAGTGTGTGCAGCACCATGGGTTTGCCCGCCAGTACCTGGTATTGCTTCGGGCCGTCGGTGCCGGCGCGCGAACCGGTGCCGGCGCAGGGGATCAGGGCCCAATAGCGCACGGGTGACGGCTCTGGCGTGGGGGAATTCGGGGTGGCGTCGGTCATAGGCTTGAGGCCCATTCTAAAATAAGCGCTTCATGGATTTACCCAAGCTTCTCCCCGGCAAGCGCTACACCCTCCCCCGACCCACCGGTTCCGCCGATGCCCTGCTGTTGGCCCAATTGGGAGTGCGCGAGAAGAAAGCCGGCAAGCTGACCGCCATCGTTACCGCTGACGCCACCGACGCGCAGCGCCTGATCGACGAGATGGCGTTCTTTGCACCCGAACTTCGTTGCGTGCTGTTTCCCGATTGGGAAACCCTGCCCTACGATACGTTCTCGCCGCACCAGGACCTCATCAGCGAGCGCCTGGCCACCCTGTGGCGCATCAGCCAGCGCGACAAAGACAGTGGCGCCGATGTTGTCATCGTGCCCGCCACGACCGCCCTCTACCGCTTGGCACCCCCTGCTTTTTTGGCGGGCTACACCTTTCACTTCAAACACAAGCAGAAGCTTGACGAGGCCAAATTCAAGGCCCAATTGACACTGGCCGGCTACAGCCACGTGAGCCAGGTGGTCAGCCCCGGCGAATACGCGGTGCGCGGCTCGCTGATTGATCTGTTTCCGATGGGCAGCAGCGTGCCGTATCGGGTCGATCTCTTCGACGACGAGATCGACAGCATCCGCACCTTTGACCCCGACAGCCAGCGCAGCCTGTACCCGGTGCCCGAAGTTCGCCTGCTGCCGGGCCGTGAATTCCCGATGGATGACGCGGCGCGTGCGCGCTTTCGCAGCCGCTGGCGTGAACTGCTTGAAGGCGACCCGACGCGTAGCCGCATCTACAAAGACATCGGCAACGGTGTGGCCACGGCTGGCATCGAGTACTACCTGCCGCTGTTTTTCGACGAAACCGCCACCGTTTTCGACTACCTGGGCGAAGCCGCCACCGTGGTGCTGCACGGCGACCTGGAGAGCGCGTTCCAGCATTTCTGGCAGGACACGCGCGAGCGCTATCGGCTGGTGCAGGGCGACCCCGAGCGCCCGACCCTGGCGCCAGAGGCGCTGTTCCTGCCGACCGAGCAGTTTTACGCCCGCGTCAACCAGCACGCGCAACTCGCCATCCGCCCCGCGCTTGAAGACGTCGCCGACAACGCACTATTTCAGAAGCTCGGCGACCTGACCGTGCTGCGCGGCGCCGACGATCCGCTGGCGCGCCTGAAGACCCACATCCGCCAGAGCGGGCACCGGGTGCTGGTGCTGGCCGAGAGCGAAGGCCGCAAAACCAGTCTGCTCGACTTTCTACACACCAGCCAACTAACGCCGCCTTCCTTCGATTCACTCGTGGAGTTTGAAGGAAGTGACGAGCCGCTCGGTATCGCGACCTCGTCGCTCAACACCGGCTTTGCCTGGATTGAAGCCGGCATTGATTTCGTCACCGAAACCGAGCTGTTCGCGGCCGGCCCGACCACGCGCCGACGCAAGAAACAGGAACAGGTCAGCGACGTCGAGGCGCTGATCAAGGACCTGAGCGAACTCAATATCGGCGACCCGGTTGTCCATTCGGCGCACGGCATCGGTCGCTACCGCGGTCTCATCAATCTGGACCTGGGCAACCGACAGGCCGATGGCGAGCCCGAATTTCAAGAGTTCCTGCATCTGGAATACGCCGACAAGGCCACGCTCTATGTGCCGGTGAGCCAGTTGCAACTGATCAGCCGCTACACCGGCGTCAGTGCTGACGAGGCACCGCTGCACAAGCTCGGCTCCGGCCAGTGGGAAAAAGCGAAACGCAAAGCCGCCGAACAGGTGCGCGACAGCGCCGCCGAACTGCTCAACATCTACGCCCGCCGTGCCGCGCGTGAAGGCCACGCCTTCCGCTATTCACCCGGCGATTACGAAACCTTCGCCAATGACTTCGGCTTTGAAGAAACGCCGGACCAGAAGGCCGCGATTCACGCCGTGATCCAGGACATGATCAGCCCGCGCCCGATGGACCGCTTGATATGCGGCGACGTCGGTTTCGGCAAAACCGAGGTTGCGTTGCGCGCTGCCTTCATCGGCGTCACGGGCGGCAGGCAGGTGGCGCTGCTGGCGCCGACCACGCTGCTGGCTGAGCAACACTACCAGACCCTGATCGACCGCTTTGCCAAATGGCCGGTCAAGATCGCCGAGATGAGCCGCTTTCGCTCGGGCAAAGAAATCACGGCTGCACTCAAAGGTCTGGCCGACGGTACCGTGGACATTGTGGTCGGCACCCACAAACTGCTGAGCCAGAACACCAAGTTCCGTGACCTGGGCCTGCTCATCATTGACGAGGAGCACCGCTTTGGCGTGCGCCACAAGGAAGCCATGAAAGCCTTGCGCGCCGAGGTCGACGTGCTGACGCTAACGGCAACGCCAATCCCGCGCACCCTGGGCATGGCGCTCGAAGGACTGCGCGATCTGAGCGTGATCGCCACCGCACCGCAGCGCCGGCTGGCGATCAAGACCTTTGTGCGCAGCGAAGGCAATGGTGTCATCCGCGAGGCCGTGCTGCGCGAACTCAAGCGCGGTGGCCAGGTCTACTTTCTGCACAACGAAGTCGAGACCATCGAGAACCGGCGCGCCAAGCTCGAAGAACTGCTGCCCGAAGCGCGCATCGCGGTGGCCCACGGCCAGATGCCCGAGCGCCAGTTGGAATCGGTGATGCGCGACTTTGTGGCCCAGCGCTTCAACCTGCTGCTGTGCTCGACCATCATCGAAACCGGTATTGACGTGCCCACCGCCAACACCATCGTCATGGCGCGTGCCGACAAATTTGGCCTGGCCCAGTTGCACCAGTTGCGCGGCCGCGTCGGCCGCAGCCACCACCAGGCCTACGCCTACCTGATGGTGCCCGATTTGCAAGGCTTGACGAAACAGGCCAGCCAGCGTCTGGAAGCGATTCAGCAGATGGAAGAACTCGGCTCCGGTTTCTATCTCGCCATGCACGACCTGGAGATTCGCGGCGCTGGCGAAGTGCTCGGCGAGAACCAGAGCGGCAACATGCTCGAAGTGGGCTTTCAGCTCTACAACGAAATGCTGGCCGAAGCGGTGCGCTGTTTGAAAGCCGGCATCGAGCCGGACTTGCTCAGCCCGCTCAACGTCACCACCGACATCAATCTGCACGCGCCAGCGCTGCTGCCCAACGATTATTGCGGCGACGTCCATTTGCGCCTGTCCTTCTACAAGAAACTGGCCACCGCGAAGAACACCGATCAGATCGACGCGCTGATGGAAGAAATTGTGGACCGCTTCGGCAAGATGCCAGCGCAGGCGCAGACCCTGATCGATGTGCACCGCTTGCGCGTCATCAGCCAGCCCTACGGTGTCGTCAAGGTCGACGCCGCGCCAGGTGTCATTACCATCAGCTTCAAGAAGGATGCGCCGATTGACCCGATGCGCATCATCGAACTGATCCAGAAGAACCGCCACATCAAACTCGCCGGCAGCGAGAAACTGCGCATTGAACGCGCTCTGCCCGAAGCCAAAGAGCGCGCGCACATGGTGCGCGATGTGCTGCGCGCTCTGGGTCAACCCAAACCTGAAACCCGTTCTGCACAAGCAGTCAAAGCAGCATGAATACAGCGACAGAAATCGCCCCCGGTCTGGTCATTCGCGGCATGACGCCACCTATGCGTTTGAGCGACTTCAAGCTGATTGCCTTCGACATGGACTCGACCCTGATCAACATCGAGTGCGTTGATGAAATCGCCGATGCCGTCGGACACAAGGCCGAAGTCGCGGCGATCACAGAAGCCGCCATGCAGGGCGAAATTACCGACTACAAGCAAAGCCTGCGCGAGCGTGTGGCCCTGCTCGCGGGCGTCAGCCTTGCCGATATAGACCGCATCTACCGCGAGCGCCTGAAACTCAACCCGGGTGCGCCCGAGTTGGTGGCGGCGTGTAAAAAGGCCGGACTCAAGGTGCTGCTGGTCTCAGGTGGTTTTACCCACATCAGCGATCGGGTGCGGGATCATCTGGGCATTGACTACAGCCGTGCCAACCAGCTTGAAGTACAAAACGGCAAGCTCAGCGGACGCATGGTGGCGCAGCCGTGGGGTGACATCTGTGACGGTGAGGAAAAACGCAGCATGCTGCTGCAAACCTGCGCGTTGCTCGGCATCAGCCCGAAGCAGGCCATTGCCATGGGCGACGGCGCCAACGACCTGCCAATGATGAGCGTGGCCGGTCTGGCGGTAGCCTACCACGCCAAGCCTGCCGTGCGTGCATGCGCCGATGTCTGCATCAACAGCGGTGGACTGGATCGATTGCTGACGCTGCTGCAAGCCTGAGCCGTGCCGCCCCGAACCACCACGGTTCGGATATATCGATATGAATACTCGGTCTATGGCCGTGCCAAAAGGCGAACTAAGATCGGGCTCTTTTTTGCACAGGAACCCAGGCCATGAAAATCGAAACAATCGCCGTCCATGGTGGCTACACGCCAGACCCGACCACCAAAGCGGTCGCCGTGCCGATTTACCAGACGGTGGCCTACGCCTTTGACAACACGCAGCACGGCGCTGACCTGTTTGACCTGAAGGTCGCTGGCAACATCTACACGCGGATCATGAACCCGACCAACGCCGTGCTGGAGGCGCGCGTGGCGGCGATGGAAGGCGGCATCGGCGCACTGGCGGTGGCGTCGGGCATGTCGGCGATTGCCTATGCGATTCAGACCATCACCGAGGCTGGCGACAACATTGTTTCTGCATCGACGCTGTACGGCGGCACCTACAACCTGTTCGCCCATACCTTCCCGCAAATGGGAATCGAGGTGCGCTTCGCCGATTCCCGCGACCCCGCCTCTTTTGCCAAACTGATCGACGCCCGAACCAAGGCCGTGTACTGCGAGACCATCGGCAACCCGCTGGGTAACATCACCGATCTGGCAGCGCTGGCAGCTATCGCCCATGCACATGGCGTGCCGCTGATCGTCGACAACACGGTGGCCAGCCCGTATTTGTGCCGTCCGTTCGAACACGGAGCCGACATCGTGGTGCACTCGTTGACCAAATACCTCGGCGGTCACGGCACAACGATTGGCGGCATCATCGTCGATTCCGGCAAGTTCCCCTGGGCCGAGCACAAGGAACGCTTCAAGCGTCTCAATGAACCCGACGTCAGCTACCACGGCGTTGTCTATACCGAAGCGCTGGGTGCTGCGGCCTACATCGGGCGTGCCCGCGTCGTGCCGCTGCGCAACATGGGCGCCGCCCTGAGCCCGCTGGCCGCGTTCCAGATTCTGCAAGGCATCGAAACCCTGGCCTTGCGCATGGACCGCATCTGCGAAAACGCGCTGCGCGTTGCCTCACACCTGAAATCGCACCCCAAAGTCAACTGGGTCAACTACGCCGGTCTGCCGGACCATGCCGACCATGCACTGGTGCAGAAATACCTCGGCGGCAGGGCTTCGGGCATCATCAGTTTCGGCCTCAAGGCCAGCGAGAGTCTGCAAGCCGGCGCCCGGTTCCAGGACGCACTGCAGTTGTTCACCCGATTGGTCAATATTGGCGACGCCAAGTCGCTGGCCTGCCACCCGGCCTCGACCACGCACCGCCAACTCAACGCGGAAGAACTGGCCAAGGCCGGCGTGAAACCGGACATGGTGCGCCTCTCCGTTGGCATTGAGCACATCGACGATCTGCTGGCCGACCTGGAGCAGGCGCTGGCAACGGTTTGATCAACCGCGCTCCACCACAGGCCGCCCGGCCTGCACGGTGAAGCGCGCCAGCGTTTCGATGCGTGTGTCCTGGCGCATCACATCGTCGACCACGCGCAAGGTCGTGCTGAGGTGATTGGGTGTGAACTCGACCACGCCGTAGCCCTTGCGCTGTGCATCAGCAAAAACAAAGTGCGGGTTCGCGGCCAGGATTTCGGCCGCTTTGGCCGCGCCGCCGGTGCGCGAACTGATGCTGGTGCCACAAAACTCGACGCCGATGCTGGCACTGCCGGGGTCGGCGTAGTCGGCCTTGACGTGGCCGACCCAGTTCTCATGCACATCACCACCGAGCACCACCGGATTGGCCGCCAAACTGGCGCGCAAGGCATCGGTCAGACGACTGCGCGCCGCCGGGTAGCCGTCCCAGCCATCGTTCCACAGAATCTGACCGGCACCGCTCTTGAAATTGCGCTGGCCGAGCAGGGTCGGCTGGCCCAGCACATTCCACTGCACGGCGCGTGAGCGGGGGTTGGCAAATTCCTGGTGCAGCCAGCGCTCCTGCTGATGGCCCAGCAAACTGCGCTGCGGGTCTTTCCATGCTGCGCAACTGGCGGGATTGACCCGACTCGAACCCAACGCTTCGCCCTTGTTGCAGAGCTGCGGGTCCTTGTATTGCCGGCCGTCGAGCAGGTAGAGCGACGCCAACCGTCCGTACTCGACGCGCTGATAGATTCGCATCTCGGCCCCGCGCATCAAGCCGGCCAGGCCTTGCATCAGTACCGAGGAATGAACCGGCATGTGTTCGTACCAGGCCTGGTAGGCCACCGCCCGGCGCGCCAGAAAATTGGCGGCCGAGGAAGGGTCGGCAAAGCCGCTGTTGCCGGCCTGTACGCCGGCGTAATCGTTCTGCACCTCGTGGTCGTCCCAGGTCACAAGCCAGGGGCAGGCCGCGTGCATGGCCTGCAGATCAGCGTCGCCCTTGTACAAGGCATAACGCGCTCGGTAGTCGTCCAGATCGAGTACCCAGCCGCCGGCAGGCGTGCGCAGTTTGCTGCTGGTGCCGGGATATTCGTAGATGTAGTCGCCAAGGAACAGGACTGCGTCCAGATTTTCTTCGCGCATGTGGCGCCAGGCCGTGAAATAGCCGTCCTCCCACTTCTGGCACGAGGCATAGGCCAGGCGCAAACGATCGACAAGGGCATCGGGCTTCGGGAAGGTGCGCGTACGCCCGACCGGGCTGAGCGCATCGCCGGCCATGAAGCGATAAAAATACCATCGATCAGGCTCCAGACCGCTAACTTCGGCATGGACGCAATGTGCGAGCTCGGGGGTGGCACTCACCTGCCCACTTTGCACCATGCGTGCAAATTGCTCGTCGTGCGCCAACTCCCAGCGCACGGCGACCGGGCCCTGCGCCAGACCGTTCCAGGCTGCGCCTTTGCCGTGCAAGCGCGTCCACAGCACCAGAGAATCGGATGTCGGCGAACCACTGGCCACGCCCATGGTGAAGGGGTTGGCGGCAAAGCGGGGCTGACTCCAGGCGCCGCGCGGCAAACTGGCAGCAGCGGCACTGACGGCGCCCAGCACGAGCAAATGGCGACGTCTGAGCGATTCGATGTGTTTCATGGATTCCTTGTGCAATTGGGGCGACCACTGGCGTACAAATTGTGGCAGACCGACCAACACCGTTTGCCGCAACAAGCCGGTGGTACCATTTTTGCGTTCGCAGGCCTGATCGGCACAACAGCAGGTTATTGCGTTTCATCCACCAGAGAAGACTTGAATAATGAACAATCCAAAAACAATTCTGATCACGGGTTGCTCCAGCGGCATTGGCGCTGCGCTGGCACAGGAGTTTCACAAACGTGGGCACCGTGTCATTGCGACGGCACGGCGTCTCGAATCGCTGCAGGCGCTGCAGTCACAGGGCGTGCGCACCCTGGCGCTTGACGTGAATGATGGCGCCAGCATCGCAAATGCCATGGTTGCCGTCGAAAAAGAAGCCGGCCATCTCGATATCCTGATCAACAACGCCGGTTACGGGCAGTTCGGCGCCATCATGGACGCACAACCAGAGGACCTGCGACAACAGTTTGAAACCAATGTTGTTGCACCGGTCGCGCTGGCGCGCGCTGCGCTGCCACTGTTGCGCAAGAGTGGCGCAGGACTGATTGCCAATATGGGCAGCATCTCCGGCATCGTGACGACCCCGTTTTCCGGGGTCTACTGCGCCAGCAAGGCCGCCCTGCACGCCTTGTCCGACGCCATGCGCCTGGAATTGGCGGCGCTGGGTGTCCAGGTTGTCACGGTCCAGCCCGGCGGCGTCGCCTCCAAATTTGGCGACACGGGCACGGCCCACGCCAGACTGCCCAAGGATTCGCTCTACACACCCATTTCCCGTTACATTCTCAACCGCGCCAAGTTATCCCAGCGCGGCGCAACGCCGGTTGACGTCTTTGCACGCGATGTCGTTGACCATCTGCTGCAAAGCGCCCCACCAGCGATTTGCCGCACCGGCGCCCAAAGCACCCGGCTGCCACTGCTCAAACGCTTGCTATCGACCCGTACGCTGGATCGAAAATTACAAAAGATGTTCGGACTTGATCAACTGTAAATACGCAGCTATAAAAGTAGGAGCACGGCGCGAATTGCGTTATAGTTTGCGCTCAATTCAGAAAAAACTGCAGATCAAAAAGACGCATGACGGCCGGTACCGGTGTCGGTGCTTCCGACCAACAGTCAATGCATCGAGGAGATTGAGTTCATGAGTGCCAAGGAAGAAGCCGCCACCAGCCAGTTGCTGAGCTTGCTGGAGTCGCGCTATGCCATCCGCGTGCTCTGGGCCTTGAAGGACGGACGCGCCCAGACCTTTCGCCTGCTGCAGGACAGCGTGGGCGGCATCACACCCAATACCCTGAACACCCGCATCAAGGAACTGCGCGAGGCCGGTCTGGTCAGCCATGGCAAGAGCGGCTATCTGCTGACCTCCTCCGGCACTGATCTGCTCAAACGCCTGGCCGACATCCCGACATTTGCTCTCAAGTGGGCATCGAGTCAGGCCAAGAAGGCGGTCTGAGCCGGGCGTGTGCTGGCATAATTCCCGCTTTTCTGGGTGCGGCCCTCATCAATTGCGCCGGTCCAGCTATCTATTCAATAGCAATCAAGGATTCCATATGACCAGCACTCCCTCCGGCCTGCAATACGACGACACCGTTGTTGGCACCGGTGCCCAGGCCACCAAGGGCAAAAGCGTCACCGTTCATTACACCGGATGGCTCTACCAGAATGGTGTTCAAGGCGCCAAGTTTGACTCCAGCAAAGACCGCAACGATCCTTTTGTGTTTTCGCTCGGCGCCGGCATGGTGATCCGGGGTTGGGACGAAGGCGTGGCCGGCATGCTGGTGGGTGGTGCGCGCACCCTCATCATCCCGCCCGATCTCGGCTATGGCGCGCGCGGCGCCGGCGGTGTTATTCCGCCCAACGCCACGCTCAAATTCGACGTTGAACTGTTGGGCGTTTCCAACTAAACCTCCTTGCTTGCTGTGCGCACGCCGGCGCAACCGGCGCCGGCTTCAGGAATGCCAACCTGCACTCTTGAATTGCACTGCCCTGCCCCCATTTCAGCTGCGTAACAGTCAACCCTTTGGTGTATTTGCATGTCTGACAACAATTCAATCCCGATAAACCCGGCGCCCGCTGATCCAATGAACGCGCAAGCGCAAACATCAGCCCAGGCGGCCAACGAGGGCGACGCATTGGCCCAGGTCCAAGCGGAACTGGCCGACTTGCAGGCCAAGAACGCCACACTGGCAGACCAGTTCCTGCGCGCAAAAGCCGACGCCGACAACGCCCGACGCCGCGCCGAAGAAGAGATTTCAAAGGCGCGCAAGTTCGCCGTCGAGGGCTTTGCCGACAGCCTGCTGCCGGTGGTGGACAGCCTGGAAACCGGTCTTGGGCTTCAGGACGCATCGGCCGAGCAGATCCGCGAGGGTGCACAAGCCACGCTGCGCCAGTTGCTCGCGGCGCTGGAGCGTAACAAGGTCATCGTGATCAATCCGGCTGCCGGCAGCAAATTCGACCCGCATCAACAGCAGGCGATCAGTGTCGTGCCCTCGGATCTGGAGGCCAACACGGTGGTCATGGTGCTGCAAAAAGGCTATTCCATTGCCGAGCGCGTGCTGCGTCCGGCCCTGGTGACGGTTGCCGCAGCCAAATAATTACTTTTTTTGACTTGAAATCGTTCAAGTTATCCACAACTCAAAAGCATCTGAACACTGGAGTAGATCATGGGAAGAATCATCGGTATTGACCTGGGGACCACCAACAGCTGCGTTTCCGTCATGGAAGGCAACACGGCCAAGGTCATTGAAAACGCAGAAGGCGCGCGCACCACGCCGTCGGTCGTCGCTTATCAGGAAGATGGCGAAGTGCTGGTTGGCGCCTCGGCCAAGCGCCAGGCCGTGACGAATCCGAAGAACACCTTGTACGCGGTCAAGCGCCTGATTGGACGCAAGTTCGTCGAGAAGGAAGTGCAAAAGGACATTGACCTGATGCCCTACAAGATCGCAGCCGCCGACAACGGCGACGCCTGGGTCGAAGTGCGCGGCAAACAGATCTCGGCACAGCAGGTCAGCGCCGACATTCTGCGCAAAATGAAGAAGACCGCCGAGGACTATCTGGGCGAAGCCGTTACCGAGGCTGTCATCACGGTGCCGGCCTACTTCAACGATGCCCAGCGCCAGGCCACCAAGGACGCCGGGCGCATCGCCGGCCTGGATGTCAAGCGCATCATCAATGAGCCAACGGCAGCCGCTTTGGCCTTCGGTCTGGACAAGAATGAAAAGGGCGACCGCAAGATCGCCGTCTATGACCTCGGCGGCGGCACCTTTGACGTCTCCATCATCGAGATTGCCGACGTCGATGGCGAGAAGCAGTTTGAAGTGCTCTCCACCAACGGCGACACTTTCCTGGGTGGCGAAGACTTCGACCAGCGCATCATCGACTTCATCATCGCCGAGTTCAAGAAGGACCAGGGCGTTGATCTGGGCAAGGACGTGCTGGCGCTGCAACGCCTGAAAGAAGCGGCCGAAAAGGCCAAGATCGAACTCTCCAGCAGCGCACAGACCGACATCAACCTGCCCTACGTCACGGCCGACGCATCCGGTCCCAAGCACCTGAGCATCAAGCTCACGCGCGCCAAGCTTGAGTCCCTGGTTGACGAACTGATTGAACGCACCATCGGCCCATGCCGTACCGCGATCAAGGACGCTGGCGTCAAAGTCTCCGAGATCAACGACGTGATTCTGGTCGGCGGCATGACGCGCATGCCCAAGGTGCAGGAAAAGGTCAAGGAACTGTTCGGTCGCGAACCGCGCAAGGACGTGAACCCCGACGAAGCGGTTGCCGTTGGCGCCGCCATTCAAGGCCAGGTCCTCTCGGGCGACCGCAAGGACGTGCTGCTGCTCGACGTCACACCACTCTCGCTGGGCATTGAAACCCTGGGTGGCGTCATGACCAAGATGATCACCAAGAACACCACGATCCCGACCAAGTTTGCCCAGACCTTCTCGACCGCTGACGACAACCAGCCGGCCGTGACGATCAAGGTATTTCAGGGCGAGCGCGAAATTGCCGCTGGCAACAAGATGCTGGGCGAGTTCAACCTCGAAGGCATTCCGCCCGCTTCGCGCGGCACACCGCAGATCGAGGTCTCGTTTGACATCGACGCCAACGGCATTCTGCATGTCGGCGCCAAGGACAAGGGCACCGGCAAGGAAAACAAGATCACCATCAAAGCCAATTCCGGCCTGAGTGAAGCCGAAATCCAGCAGATGGTGAAAGACGCCGAGCTCAACGCTGCGGACGACAAGAAGAAACTCGAACTGGTACAGGCCCGCAACACGGCCGAGGCCAATGTGCACAGCGTGAAGAAGAGTCTGACCGAATACGGCGACAAGCTTGACGCTGGCGAGAAAGAAAAAATTGAAGTGGCGATCAAGGAAGTTGAAGCCGTCCTCAAGTCCGAAGATAAGGCCTCGATCGAAGAAAAGAATACGGTCTTGACAACGGTCAGTCAGAAACTGGGCGAGAAAATGTACGCCGACATGCAGGCCAAACAGGCCGCCGAAGCCGCAGCCGGCAATGCCGGTGGTGCAGATGCGGCAGGCGGACAAGGCGCTTCGGCGCACGCCGCAGACGACAACGTGGTGGACGCCGAAGTGAAAGAAGTCAAGAAGGGCTAAGGCCTGAGGCTGCACACTGTTGTGCAGATTGTTATCGGGCGCCGCGTTGAACACTTCAGATGTTCAACGCGGCGTTCGTATTGAAACCGGGCACTGAAAGACCATGGCTAAAAGAGACTATTACGAAGTTCTCGGCGTTCCCAAGAACGCCAGCGACGAAGAAATCAAGAAGGCTTATCGCAAGCATGCGATGAAGCATCACCCGGACCGCAACCAGGGCGATTCTTCCAAGGTGGCCGAGGAGAAATTCAAGGAGTCCAAGGAAGCCTACGAGATGCTGTCGGACCCGCAAAAGCGGGCCGCTTACGACCAGCATGGCCATGCCGGTGTTGACCCCAATATGCGTGGCGGCCCTGGCGCCGAAGGCTATGGTGGCTTTGCCGAAGCCTTTGGCGATATTTTTGGCGACATGTTCGGCCAGCAGCGCGGCCGCGCCGGCGGCAGCGGTCGCCAGGTCTTTCGCGGCAGTGACCTGAGTTACGCCATGGAAGTGACGCTGGAGGAAGCGGCAGCCGGCAAAGACGCCCAGATCCGAATCCCGAGTTGGGACAGTTGCGATGTCTGCCACGGCAGCGGCGCCAAACCCGGTACGCAGGCCAAGACCTGCGGCACCTGCAACGGCTCCGGTGCGGTGCAGATGCGCCAGGGGTTTTTCAGCGTGCAGCAGACCTGCCCAACCTGTCGCGGCGCCGGCAAGGTCATCCCTGAGCCCTGCACGGCCTGCCATGGCCAGGGCAAGATCAAGAAGCAGAAGACGCTGGAAGTCAAGATTCCGGGTGGCATCGATGGCGGCATGCGCATCCGCAGCGCCGGCAACGGCGAACCCGGCACCAATGGCGGTCCACCCGGCGATCTGTATATCGAAATCCGTCTCAAGAAACACGATATTTTCGAGCGCGACGGCGACGACATCCATTGTGCCGTTCCCATCAGCCTGATCACGGCGGCACTGGGCGGCGAAATTGATGTACCGACGCTGGCTGGCAAGGCTGCCATCGACATCCCCGAAGGTACGCAAACTGGCAAGCAGTTCCGCCTGCGCGGCAAGGGCATCAAGGGCGTGCGTTCAAGCTACCCCGGTGATCTGTATTGCCACGTGACGGTGGAGACGCCGGTCAAACTCAGCGAGCATCAGCGCAAATTGCTACGTGAACTCGACGAATCGCTGAAAAAAGGCGGCGGCAAGCATTTGCCCAGCGGTGACAGCTGGACCAATCGGCTCAAGAGTTTTTTCAGTTAGTCGATAACTCCGCTCGTTCCGGCGTACTTGACGCCGAACAATGCCGCGCAGGATATAAATCGCCGCGCGGCATTTTTTTGTGCATAGTCCAGCCATTGCAGCAAAAAAACACGGGAGTCGGACCTATGAGCGTCAATATCACTTTTCTGGGTGGAGCGGGTACCGTAACCGGCTCGAAGTACCTGGTGCGCCACGACGGCAAGAGCCTGCTGCTCGATTGCGGACTGTTTCAGGGTTACAAACTGCTGCGTCTGCGCAACTGGACGCCATTGCCGGTCGCGCCAAACCAGATTGACGCCGTGCTGCTGACGCACGCCCATCTGGACCATAGCGGCTACCTGCCGCTGCTGGCCAAGGAAGGCTTTGCCGGGCACGTGTACGCCAGCAGCGGCACGCGCGACCTGTGCCGCATCCTGCTGCCCGACAGCGGCCACATCCAGGAAGAAGACGCCGCTTTTGCCAATCGCCATGGTTTCTCCAAACATGCGCCGGCACTGCCCTTGTACACACGCCAGGACGCGCTGGACTGCCTGAGCCTGATCAAGGCAGTTGACCTGGGCATCACGTTTCAACCGATCCCCGGCTGGCGTGTCACTTTTTCATCGGCCGGACACATCCTGGGTGCGTCCAGCGTGCTGCTGGAAGTTGCCGGGCGGCGTATCCTGTTCTCGGGTGATCTGGGCCGCCCCGACGACCTCATCATGAACCCACCGGCTCCGGCCCCGGCGGCCGACACCGTGTTGATCGAATCAACCTACGGCGACCGCGAACATCCGCAGGAGGACGTGCTGGCCGAATTAGGCCCGGCTTTGAAACGACTGGCGGCACGCGGCGGCGTGGCCGTGGTTCCGGTGTTTGCCGTGGGCCGGGCGCAGGCTTTGCTGCACGCCATTCACCTGCTCAAGTTGCGCGGTGATATCCCTAACTCGCTGCCGGTTTTTCTGGACAGCCCGATGGCCGTGCACACAACCCATCTCTTTGAGCAGCACCCGCAAGACCATCGCCTGAGCAGCAAGGAAACACGCGCCCTCACCCACAGCGCCACCATGATCAGCAGCACCGACGAATCACGCGCGCTGGCCAGTCGCCATGGCCCGATGGTGATCCTGTCGGCCAGCGGCATGGCCACCGGCGGGCGCGTCCTGCACCACCTGGCGCATTACGCAGGGCAGCACCGCAACATGATCATCCTGACCGGCTTTCAGGCGCCGGGAACACGCGGTGCCACGCTGGCCAGCGGTGCCCGGTCGGTGCGCATCCATGGCCGCGACGTTGAACTCAATGCCGAGGTGGTGCAACTGCAATCGGCATCAGCCCACGCCGATGCCAATCAACTGCTGGCCTGGTTGCGCACCCTGCCCCAGGCACCGGATCAGGTCTATGTGGTGCACGGCGAACTGGCCGCCGCCGACGAACTGCGCAAGCGCATCCAGCACGACCTTGGCTGGCGTGCCCTGGTGCCGGAACACGGCTCAAGCTGGCCAACCTGAAGCCGGAATCAGTTATCGCTTTGCATCAAATGCTCAGCGGCGATCAGGTCGAGCGCGGCAAAGCCGACGGATTTGAAAACGGTAATCTCCTGCTCCGAACTGCGACCTGTCACTTTGGGTGCGAGGGCGACCAGCTCAGCGAGTTCCGCACGCACGTCACTGGCCTTGATCAGGCCTGAATGCACGGCCTGCCAGACTTCACCGCCTTTTTCCAGCACGCCATCGCGTGTGTCGGCAAAGAGGCTGACTCTGCAGAGCAGCGCCGGTTCCGCTTCGGCCATGCTGGCCGTGAAGGCGCCAATCAGGCCCAGGTGCGTGCCGGGCTTGACCCATTCGTCGCGGATAAAGGGCTGGGTTGCGGTGGTGGCTGCCGCCACCAGATCGGTCTGCGCCAGCGTACGTTGCAGGTCGGTGCTGGCGCGCGCCGCAATGCCCACCCGAGCCAGTGCATCAACCACAGCTTGTGCCTTGCCCGGTTCGCGGCCCCAGATCGTCGTCTCGGTCAAGCCAAAGACGGCGTGGTGCGCGATCGCCATGTGCGCCGACAGCGCACCCGTGCCCAGCACGGCTAACTTGCGGCTAGCGGGACGCGCCAGCAGCCGTGCCGCCAGGGCGGCGGTGGCTGCGGTGCGCCGCAGTGTCAACTCGGTGCCGTCAATGACAGCCAGCGTTGCGCCGTCGTCGCATGAAGTGAGAACATAGACCGCGGAAACAGCGGACTTGCCCTTGGCATTGTTCTGCGGCCAGATCGAAATGATCTTGGTGCCCATGGTGCGATTGGGTCGCCAGGCCGGCATGATCAGCACCGTGCTGGGATCGTGATTCGGATTGAAATGAATCCGCGGTGGCGACTCGATCGGTTCACGCAGTCCGCTGGCAAGCGCATCGATCAGCGCGGCGTAAGGCGAGCGACGCGCCACTTCTTCTTTGGTGATGAACTGCATGGTAGGTCGGTAGGGAAGGAAGAGACCCGAGGCACGCTCAGGTCGGAATGTTGCGTGTGGTGCGCGGGTTGGTCGTGCTGACCCAGAGCACTTGCGCGTCCTGCGGGCTGACACTGATGACGCGGTGTCCCATGCGACTGTCGATATACCAGGAATCCCCCGGGCCCAGGCGCACGGACTCGTAGAACTCGGTGAAGAGTTCGATCTCGCCTGTCAGTACGTAGACAAACTCTTCTCCCACATGACGCGCCCAATCCTCGAAGTCATCGAAGGAACGCGCCGCGATGCGCGACCGGAACGGGATCATGTCCTTGTTCGTCAAGTCGTTGCAGAGCAAGGTGTGCTCATAGTGCGGCGTGTGGTGATTCTGCCCCGTACCCTTGCGACAGATGCTGCGCCGGCCAGTGCCGGAGACATTCTCGTGCGGTTCAAACAACTCGCTGATGTCGATGCCCAAGCCACTGGCGAGTTTGATCAGCGCGTCGTGCGTGGGCGACATCAGGCCGTTCTCGATCTTGGACAAGGTCGACCGTGCCAGGCTGGTTGCCCGGCTGGTCTGCTCAAGCGTCCAGTTCAACTGCTTGCGCAGCAAGCGCAGCCGTTTGCCCAACAGGTTCTGTTTGCTGTTGGATTCGGATGGTTCACCCATGCTCAATGACCTCCAAGGTAAGCCTGCCGCACATCCGGGTTGGCCAACAACTCAGCCCCGGTCCCCTGCATTCTCACTGCGCCGTTGACCAGCACGTAGCCACGGTGCGCCAGCGCCAACGCCTGGTTGGCATTTTGTTCCACCAGAAAGATGGTCTTGCCGCTGGCAGCGATCTGCTTGAGCGCATCGAATACGGCGGCGATGACCTTGGGCGCCAGTCCCAGTGAGGGCTCGTCGAGCAGGATCATTCGCGGGCGGCTCATCAGGGCGCGGCCAATGGCCAGCATTTGCTGCTCACCGCCGGACATGGTGCCGGCGCGCTGGTTGCGACGCTCCTGCAACCTCGGAAACAGCGTGAACACCGCCTGCCGATCGATCTCGACAAACTCAGGACCTACCGGCACGGTGCCCATCAAAAGATTTTCTTCCACAGTCATCGCCGGGAAAATGTGGCGTCCTTCGGGCACCTGGGCCAGGCCGCGCTTGGCAATGCGATGCGGCTGGACACCGGTGATGTCCTCACCGGCGAACCGGATGCAGCCCTTGCTGACCCGGGGTTGTCCAAAAATGCTCATGAGCAGGGTCGATTTACCGGCGCCGTTGGCACCGATCAGGGTCACGATCTCGCCCTCGTTGACCTCAATCGAGACATCGCGCAAAGCCTGGATCGGCCCGTAGTGCGCGTCGACGTTTTGTACTTGAAGAATCGGCGTCATGCGCTCACCACCGTATCAGTTTGCTTGTCCTCGACGCCGAGGTAGGCATGAATCACTTCGGGCGAGTTCGCCACAACTTGCGGCGTTCCTGCGGCAATCACCTTGCCCTGGTCGAGCACCACGATGTGGTCGCTGATGCCCATCACCAGACTCATGTCATGTTCGATCAGCAGCACGGTTGCCTTGTAGTCCTGGCGCAACTCCCGGATCAAAGCGGCCAGTTCCTGTGTCTCGCGCGGGTTCAGCCCGGCAGCCGGTTCATCCAGGCAGATCAGGCGCGGATGCGTGCACATGGCACGCGCAATCTCCAGGCGCCGCTGGTGTCCGTAAGGCAAGGTTCCGGCCAGTCGGTTGGCGCTTTCACGCAGCCCGACCACCTTCAGCCAGGCAATGGCATTGTCGATTGCCGCCTGCTCGGCACGGCGGTAGGAAGCGGTGCGAAAGAAACCCGCCAGCAGGTTGTGGTTCAGGCTGTGGTGCTGGGCCACCAGCAGGTTCTCCAGTACCGTCATGTCGCGAAACAAACGGATGTTCTGAAAGGTGCGGGCAATGCCAACGCGTGCGATGCGATGCGAGCCACCAAAGAACTGCGATGCCAGCAGTGCACCAAGATCCTGCGCCTTGCCATCGACACGGAGTTCCATGCTGCCGGTGCTGGGCAGGTAGAAGCCGGTCACGCAATTGAAGACGGTCGTCTTGCCCGCGCCATTGGGGCCGATCAGCGCCGAAATCGATCCCTCTGCGACGCCAAAGCTGACCTTGGACAAAGCCTGAATGCCGCCAAAGCGCATACCCAGGTCGCGCACGCTCAGCAAATGGGAGGGCGTGTTCACAGCTTGCCCTCAGGAATGGTAAAGACCGGGCGGCGCGTGCGGATCAAGCCACGTGGCCGCCAGATCATCATCAGCACCATCAGGATGCCAAAGGCCAGGATTCGATAGTCGGCAAACTCGCGCAGCAACTCGGGCAACAAGGTCAGCACAAAGGCGGCAACGATCACGCCGACAATCGAGCCCAGCCCGCCCAGCACCACAATCGCCAGGATCAGCGCAGACTCGAAGAAGGTGAACGAAGTCGGGTTGACAAAGCCCTGGTAACTGGCAAAGAAGACGCCGGCCAGGCCGCCGGTCATGGCCCCCATCATGAAGGCCGAGAGCTTCACCACCACCGGGTTGATACCAAGGGAACGGCAGGCAACCTCGTCTTCGCGCAGCGCCTCCCAGGCGCGCCCCATGGGCATCAGGCGCAGGCGGTAGACCCAGGCGATCATGAGCACCACCACCAGAAACAGAACGGTATAGAGGAACAGGAATTTCATGTTCGGGTTGTAGTTCCAACCCATGAATTCATGGAACGGCGTGCCGCCGAATTTGGAGATGCGCGAAAACTCCAGACCAAACAAGGTCGGTGCCGGTGCCGGCAAGCCGTTGGGGCCACCCGTCAGCGACAACCAGTTGGTGAGCACCAGACGGATGATCTCGCCAAAGCCCAGCGTCACGATGGCAAGGTAGTCACCGTGTGTTCGCAACACGGTAAAGCCGAGCAGACCACCCAAGGCCGCTGCCAGCAAGGGCGACAGTGCCAGCGCACCCCAAAAGCCCAGCCCCCAGTACTGCCCGCCCAGCGCCAGAAAATAGGCGCCCACCGCGTAGAAGGCCACAAAGCCCAGGTCCAGCAAACCAGCCAGACCGACCACAATGTTCAAACCCAGCCCGAGCAGCACGTAGATCATGGCCAGCAGCAGCGACTTGATCACGTAGCTGTTGTCGACAAAGACAAAGGGCAGGACAAAGGCAACCACGGCCGTCACGCCGCTGATGATCAACCACTTGCGCCACTCCTGCGGCGTTTGTACGCTGGCAGCCTGGGCTTTCCTGGAGGCCGATTGCTGAAGCCGCCGGCTCAGCCACTTGGTGTTGAGCGCGCCTAAAAACAGCATCCGACCCAGCGTGACGAAGGACGCCAGCAGCAACGGGCGCTGCCAGTTGGCAATGAAGTCGAGACCGGAGAGTTGCAAGCCCGTGATCGGGCCAAAAACAACGCAGGCCAGAATAAAAGTGAAGACGGCGTCGCGCAGCAGCACGCGCCACTGCGGCATTTTTGCGGCAGCGCTTTCCTGAACAATTCCAAGGCGCTCGCTCATACCTTCTCCACCGCTGGACGACCCAGCAGTCCGCTGGGTTTGAAGATCAGCACGATGATCAGCACCGAAAAAGAAAAAGCGTCTTTGTAATCGGTGCTGATGTAGCCTGAGAACAGCGACTCCAACAGCCCCAGCAACACCCCGCCGAGCAAGGCGCCCGGCAATGAACCGATGCCACCCAGAACCGCTGCGGTAAAGGCTTTGACGCCAACCACAAAGCCGATATAGAAATCAAATGAACCGTAGTTGAGCGTCACCAGAAAGCCCGCGATGCTGGCCGAGATGGCGCCGATCACGAACACGGTTGAAATGATGCGATTGGTATCGATGCCAAGCAGGGTCGCCATTTTCGGGTCCTGCTGCGTGGCGCGGCAGGAACGCCCGAGGCTGGTGTAGCCAATCAGGTAGGCCAGCGCCGCCATGCTCGACAACGCGACCAGAACAATCAGGGTCTGGATATAGGTGATTTGAAAAAACTGCTCCTCACCGCTACCAAACCAGAAGCGGAAGGCACCGCTGAGCATCGGTTTGATGCCCTGCGGGTTCGGACCCTGCGCCAATTGCACAAAGGCCTGCAGAAAAAGTGAGACGCCGATGGCGGAAATCAGGGGTGTCAATTGCGGTGCGCCACGCAAGGGCCGGTAGGCAACGCGCTCGATCACCCAGCCGTAGACAGCAGTCACCGTCATGACAAACAGCAGCGCAATGAGCAAGGTGGCCAGCACCATTTGCACACCAAAAAATGCCAGCACACTCAGGGCGATGCCGGTCATATAGGCCGACACCATGTAGACATCGCCATGGGCAAAATTGATCATGCCGATGACGCCATAGACCATGCTGTAGCCGACAGCAATCAAACCGTAAATCATGCCCAGCACCAGGCCGTTGACCAGTTGCTGGGCAAAGATATGTCCATCCATGGCGTGATTTCGATCGGCTTTGCGAAAGAAGCTCTGTTACTTCGAGACCCGCACGTAGCTACCGTCATCCTTGTATTCGCTCACCACATAGGCAGCCGATGTCAGATCGCCCTTGGCGTCCCAGGCCTTTTTGCCCAGAATGGTGGGGACGGTGTTGGCTCTGAGCCATTTTCCAAGTGCTGCGCCTGAAGTGGCTTTGGAATTTTTCAACGCGGCAGCAACGACCTGCACGCCAGCATAGGTGTAGAGCGTGAAGCCGGCTGGCTCGAAACCACTCTTGCGCAGTTTTTCCACCACCGACTTGCCGTCCGGGATCAGGCGCGGATCTTCACCAAAAGTGATGAGCACACCCTTGAGCACGGCCTTGCCGCCAGCAGTGGTGGCAAAGCTTTCCTCAACCGCGCCGTCGGTCGACATGAACTGGGTCTTGAGGCCCTGCTCGCGCACCTGACGCAAGAGCGTACCGGCTTCAGCCGACAAACCGGCGAAATAGATCAGGTCGGCGTTGACGGACTTGATCTTGGTGACCAGCGCGTTGTAGTCTTTTTCACCCCGCGTCAGACCTTCATACATGATGTCCTTGATGCCGCGCTTGGCCAGTTGGCCCCGGGTGGCGTCCGCCACGCCCTGGCCGTAGGTGTCCTTGTCATGGATCAGCACCACGCGCTTGGACTTGAGTACATCGGCGATGTAGTTGCCCGCCACGACGCCCTGCTGGTCATCACGGCCGCAGGTGCGCAACACATTGGCCAGGTTGCGATCCGTCACCTTGGGGTTGGTCGAGGCTGGCGTAACCATCAGAATATCGGCTTCGGCGTAGGCTTCAGACGCGGGAATGGTGCTTGAAGAACAGAAGTGTCCAACCACCGCATGCACCTTGTCTTTTTCAATCAGCCGTGAAGCGACCGAAACCGCCTGCTTGGGTTCGCACGCGTCGTCGCCAAACACCAGTTCAATCTTTTTGCCGTTGATGCCGCCGGCGGCATTGATGTCATCGGCTGCCTGTTGCGCGCCGCGGCGCATTTCCTCGCCGTAGGACGCGGCGGCGCCGGTCAACGGACCGGCCACCGCAATCTTGTAGGTCGACTGCGCCAAGGCTGCCGTCGCTCCAAGCAAACTGGTCGCGGCCACCGATACGGTCAGCCATTTTTTGATCAAAGAATATCCCATCTCTCAATCTCCAATTTATGTTAAGTGCTCAGTGCCGGTGAGCGATAAGGCGATCAACTAAAAAGGCCGGATGGCCCTACACATCAAAACGAACGCCCTGCGCGAGCGGCAGTTCCTTCGAATAATTAACCGTATTGGTGGCGCGACGCATGTAATTGCGCCAGGCATCCGAGCCCGACTCGCGCCCGCCCCCGGTTTCTTTCTCGCCACCGAAAGCGCCGCCAATTTCGGCACCGGAAGTTCCAATGTTGACGTTGGCGATGCCGCAATCCGAGCCGCTTACGCTGAGGAAGGTTTCCGCCTCGCGCAAGTCATTGCTGAACACGGCCGAGGACAGACCTTGCGGCACATCGTTTTGCATCGCGATGGCGTCCTTGAAGTCGGCGTAACCCATCACGTACAGAATGGGCGCGAAGGTTTCATGGCACACGATGGCGGTTTGCGATGGCATCTCGACAATCGCGGGCTTGACGTAATAGGCCAGCGGGAACTGGTCCTGCAACACACGTTCGCCGCCGAACACGCTTGCACCGTCCTGGCGGGCCTGGCTCAGCGCCTGCTGCATGGCTTCAAACGAGGCTTGGTCGATCAGCGGACCCACCAGTGTGCCGGGGGCAGTCGGGTTGCCAATCGGCAATGCCAGATAAGCCTTCTTCAGGCGCTCGATCAGTGTTTCGCGCACGCTGTGGTGCGCAATGATGCGCCGCGTCGTGGTGCAGCGCTGCCCGGCGGTACCGACCGCTGCAAACAGAATGCCGCGCACCGCCAGATCCAGGTCGGCCGACGGCGTCACGATGACAGCGTTGTTGCCACCGAGTTCGAGCAGGCTGCGGCCAAAGCGCTTTGCCACATTGGGCCCCACCTCGCGTCCCATGCGGGTGCTGCCGGTGGCAGACACCAGCGCCACGCGGGTGTCGTTCACCAGCGCTTCGCCAACATCGCGTGCGCCAATGATCACCTGCGACAAAGCCTGCGGTGCATCGCCAAAGCGTTTGGCGGCGCGCTCAAACAATGCCTGGCAGGCCAAGGCGGTCAGCGGTGTTTTTTCCGATGGCTTCCAGACCACCGAATCGCCGCAGACGATGGCCAGCGCCGTATTCCAGGACCAGACCGCCACGGGGAAGTTGAAGGCACTGATCACCCCCACCACACCCAACGGGTGCCAGGTTTCCATCATTCGGTGCCCGGGGCGCTCTGAAGCAATGGTCAGACCGTAGAGCTGGCGCGACAGGCCAACGGCGAAATCGCAGATATCAATCATCTCCTGCACTTCGCCCAGGCCCTCGGAAAGGATCTTGCCGGCTTCGAGCGACACCAGTTTGCCCAGATCGGTCTTCGATGCGCGCAACTCTTCACCCAGCAAACGGATGAGTTCGCCGCGCCGCGGCGCTGGCGTCTGGCGCCAGGACAGAAAAGACTCGTGCGCCTTGCCGATGATCGCCGTTACCTGCTGCGGGCTATGGGTTGGCACCAGCGCGAGTTGACTGCCGTCGATGGGCGAGTGCACCGCCAGCGTGCCGCCGGCATAGGCCGACGCTGCGAGCCCGAGGTTTTGCATCAGTTGCGGAAGGAGTGCGTTGGCCAGTGACATTTTGTCTTGCTCTCTTTTGGGAAAAAAGTTTCGTAAAGGAATTATATTGATAGATAATGGAAACTTCCATCAATTTCAAAATTAATTTGTTTTTATGAAACGAGTCGACGTCGTCATCGCCGGGGGCGCTGCCATCGGAAGTTCCGCCGCATATTTCCTGGCCTCAAACCCCGACTTCCACGGCTCCGTGCTGGTTGTGGAGAAGGACTTCAGCTATGAGAAATGTGCCACCACGCTGTCGGCAGCGTCGATACGGCACCAGTTTTCGACCCCTGGCAACATCCAGATGTCGCAGTTCGGCACCGAGTTCATCAAGCACATCGGAGAGCATCTCGCGGTCAACGGCGAGGCGCCTGATGTGGGCTTTCACGAAAAGGGTTATTTGTTCCTGGCAACGCCCGCCGGGCAATCGATCCTGGAGTCCAATCACCGCGTGCAACGCAGTCTGGGCGCCGATGTCAGCCTGCTGACACCGGCACAATTGCAGACGCGCTATCCCTGGCTCAATACCGAGGATCTGAGCGCAGGCTCGCTCGGTCTGTCGGGCGAAGGCTGGCTCGACGCCTACGGTCTGATGCATGGATTTCGGCGCAAGGCGATTTCACTGGGCGTGCAGTACCAACAGGCACAGGTGGTGGGCGTGAAGCGGCAGGGCCGAAAAGTCCAATCGGTCGCGCTGTCCGACGGCTCCAGCATCGAGTGCGCGGTGCTGATCAACGCTGCGGGCACCGGCGCGCACGCGCTGGCCCACAATGCCGGCATTGATCTGCCGGTGCAGTCACGCAAGCGTTGCGTCTTTCACTTCACATCCTCGGCCCAGGTCAGCAACTGCCCGATGGTGATCGACCCAAGCGGCGCCTATTTCCGCCCCGAGGGCAAGGGCTTTATCTGCGGCATCTCGCCACCGGCCGAACAGGACCCCGAATGCGTCGACTTCGACGTGCAGCACAGCTTGTTTGACGATGTGCTGTGGCCGCTGCTGGCGGCGCGCGTGCCGGGTTTTGAAGCGGTGCGATTGCAAAACGCCTGGGCCGGCCACTACGACATGAACACCTTCGATTGCAACGTCATCCTGGGCGCCCACCCCGAATTGGACAACCTGCTGTTCGCCAACGGCTTCAGCGGCCACGGCATGCAGCAGTCGCCCGCCGTCGGGCGCGCGCTCTCGGAACTGGTGGCCTACGGCGCGTACCGCAGCCTGGACCTGCGCGCCTTTGGCTGGAACCGGGTACTGGAAAACAAGCCCCTGCTGGAAATCAACGTCGTCTAAGGCTGACGGTACGGCCGCAGAGAATCCGTGAACATCAAGAACCAAAATGATTGAAGAAACCGACTTTCTCATCATCGGCGCTGGCATTGCCGGCGCCTCGATCGGTTATTGGCTGGCGCCGCACGGCCGCGTCACGCTGCTCGAGCGCGAGTCACAACCGGGCTACCACGCAACCGGCCGCTCGGCGGCGCTCTTCATGCAGAGTTATGGCACGCCGCAGGTTTGTGCCCTGAGCAAGGCGAGTCGGGATTTTCTGCAACAGCCGCCGGCGGGCTTTTGCGAGCACGCCCTGCTGTCACCGCGCGGCGCCCTGATCGTGGCCAGCCCCGGTCAGAAGACCGAGTTGGCCGAACACTGGGAGTCGATTCACAACATCACACCAGCGGCACGATTGCTTGATCGCGCCAGCACCTGCGCCATGCTGCCCGTGCTGCACGCAGACAAGGTGCTCGGCGCCATCTTCGACCCCGATGCGTTTGACATCGACGTAGACGCCCTGCATCAGGGCTATCTGCGAGGCCTGCGGCGTGCCGGTGGCAAGCTGCACTGCGATGCGGAGGTCACAGCGATCTCACGCTCAGGAAACACCTGGCAGGTGCAGGCGGGCGGCATCCGCTATGAGGCCCAAGTCGTGATCAATGCTGCTGGCGCCTGGGCCGATCAGGTGGCAGAACTGGCGGGCATCGAGCCCATCGCGATCGAGCCACGACGCCGCTCAGCCTTCATTTTTGCGCCACCCGAAGGCTTGGCCACGACCCACTGGCCGATGGTGTTCGGGATTGGAGACGACTGGTACCTCAAACCCGACGCCGGCATGCTGCTCGGTTCGCCCTCCAATGCCGACCCGGTGGCGCCGCAGGATGTCCAGCCCGAGGAACTCGACATCGCGCAGGGCATTTACCAGATCGAGGAGATGACCACGCTCAAGATCCGGCGCCCGACCCGCACCTGGGCCGGACTGCGCTCGTTTGTGGCGGACAGCGACCATGTCGGTGGCTTTGACGCGAAAACACCGGGCTTCTTCTGGGTTGCGGCACAGGGCGGCTCGGGCATCATGTCCTCGCCCGCCATGGGCGAGGCCTGCGCCGCGCTGGTGCGCGGTCTGCCGCTGCCAGCGCACATCGCGGCGCAAGGCCTGAGTACTCAGGCACTAAGCCCGGCGCGACTCTCTGGCGCGCCGAAGAATCAGACGTAATTCATTGCCAGCAAACGCTGGCGCGCCGCTGCGTATTCGCGCTTGAGTTGCGCTACGTACTCTGCTGTGCTCTGAATTTGCGTCACGGCACCAATGCCCTGACCGCAGCCCCAGATATCCTTCCAGGCCTTGGTCTTGTCGCCGCCGAAGTTCATCTTGCTCGGGTCACTTTCGGGCAGGTTCTCAGGGTCGAGACCGGCATTGCGGATGCTCGGCGCGAGGTAGTTGCCATGCACGCCGGTAAAGAGGTTGCTGTAAACGATGTCGTCGGAGTCGGACTCCACAATCGCCTGCTTGTAGGCCTCCGATGCCCGCGCTTCCTGGGTGGCGATGAAGGCCGAGCCGATGTAGGCAAAGTCGGCACCAGCCGCCTGCGCGGCCAACACCGCGTCGCCGGTGGAGATGGAACCACTGAGGGCCACCGGGCCATCGAACCACTGGCGAATTTCCTGAATCAACGCAAACGGGCTCTTGACACCTGCATGGCCGCCGGCGCCGGCCGCCACCGCAATCAGGCCATCAGCGCCCTTCTCGATCGCCTTGTGCGCGTGCTTGTTGTTGATGATGTCGTGCAATACCACACCACCATAGGAATGCGCTGCGGCGTTGATGTCTTCGCGCGCGCCGAGCGAGGTGATGATGATTGGCACCTTGTACTTGACGCACAGCGCCATGTCATGTTCCAGGCGGTCGTTGCTCTTGTGCACGATCTGGTTGATGGCAAAGGGCGCAGCCGGCTGCTCCGGATGTGCCTGGTTGTGCTTGGCCAGCGCCTCGGTGATCTCGATCAGCCATTGCTCCAACTGCTCTGCCGGACGCGCGTTGAGCCCGGGCATGGAGCCGACGACCCCGGCAATGCACTGGGCAATCACCAATTTCGGCGTGCTGATGATGAACAAAGGCGAACCGATCACCGGGAACGGCAAACTGTTCAAGGGTGCTGGCAATCTGGACATGGTGTCTCCATTAATCTATTTGTATTTTCGGCATGGCAAAGCCAAGCTCGATCTGACTTGGGCTTTGTCATCCCGGACTCGATCCGGGATCCAGTGCCACACGCCCCTCTGGATTGCGGGTCAGGCCCGCAATGACCACAAATTAATTCAGCATCAGCTTAGAACGCTTCCAGCGCCAAGGCCGTCACGCTCTCGGCGCCTTCCAGAATGGCGTCGCGCACACCGGGGATTTTGGTCAACATGTGGTCGGCGTAAAAGCGCGTCGTGACAATCTTGGCCTGCATGAAAGGTACATCAACACCTTTTGCAATTTCATCCTGCGCGACCAGCAGCGCACGCGCCAGTTGCCAGCCTGCCATCAGGTTGCCCGAGAGCATCAGGTAGGGAACGCTGCCGGAGAACACGGCATTCGGACTGGCCTTGGTATTGCCGGCCACGAAGTTCACGACATCGACAAAGGCTTCGCGCGCCGTCTTGAGACGCTTGGCAACCACCAAGGCGTCGGCGGTGCCGCTCTTGATGAGCAGGCCTTCAGTCGTTTCGATCTGCGCTGCCAGCCCCTTGGCGGACGTGCCACCATCACGCGAGGTCTTGCGTCCGACCAGGTCATTGGCCTGAATCGCGGTTGTGCCTTCGTAGATGGTCAGAATCTTGGCGTCGCGGTAATACTGGGCGGCGCCGGTTTCCTCGATATAGCCCATGCCACCGTGCACCTGCACGCCCAGCGAAGTCACTTCCAGGCTCATCTCGGTGCTATAGCCTTTGATCAGCGGCACCATGAATTCGTAGAAGATCTGGTTCTGTTTGCGCGCATCGGCGTCCGGATGGTGGTGCGCGGCATCGAATGCCGCCGCCGCCACCGTCGCCATGGCGCGGCAGCCTTCGGTGTAGGCGCGCATGGTCATGAGCATGCGCTTGACATCGGGGTGGTGAATGATGGGCGCACCGGCCATGATGGAACCATCCACCGGGCGACTCTGCACACGTTCCTTGGCAAAAGCGACTGCCTTCTGATAGGCCATTTCGGCAATCGCAATGCCTTGGACACCGACGCCAAAACGCGCCGCGTTCATCATGATGAACATGTACTCCAGTCCCCGGTTCTCCTGGCCCACCAGGAAGCCAACGGCACCGCCATGGTCGCCAAACTGCAGCACCGCCGTCGGGCTTGCCTTGATGCCCATCTTGTGCTCGATGCTGACGCAATGCACATCGTTGCGCGCGCCGAGCGAGCCGTCCTTATTGACGAGAAATTTCGGCACGACAAACAGGCTGATGCCCTTCACGCCTTCGGGCGCGCCGCTGACGCGCGCCAGCACCAGATGGACGATGTTTTCGGCCATGTTGTGCTCACCCCAGGTGATGAAAATCTTGGTGCCAAACACCTTGTGGCTGCCGTCGGGCTGCGGCTCGGCGCGGGTGCGCACGGCGGCCAGATCGCTGCCGGCCTGCGGCTCGGTCAGGTTCATGGTGCCGGTCCACTTGCCGCTGACCAGGTTTTCCAGGTAGATGGCCTTGAGTTCGTCAGAGCCAGCTGTCAACAGTGCTTCAATCGCGCCGTCGGTGAGCAATGGGCACAGGGCAAAACTCATGTTGGCCGAGTTCTGCATCTCGCCGCAGGAAGCGCCAATCGCCTTGGGCAAGCCCTGGCCGCCGAAATCGACCGGGTGCTGCAAACCCTGCCAGCCGGCTTCGGCAAACTGCTGAAAAGCCTCCTTGAAACCGGGTGTCGCGGTTACCGTGCCATCAGCCCAGCTGGTCGGGTTCTTGTCGCCTTCCCAATTGAGCGGACTGAGCACGCCTTCATTGAACTTGGCTGCCTCCTCCAGCACCGCCTGAGCCGTGTCAAAGCCGGCGTCCTCAAAACCAGGCAGTCGGGCGATCTGCTCAATATCGGCCAGGTGCTTGATATTGAAAAGCATGTCCTTCAAAGGGGCAACGTAGCTCATGGGAAACCTCCGGTCATCATCAAAAATATTTGTGCCGGCAGCAGCGTGCATTCTGCCCCGGCACACCGTGGTCAATTGCAGCGCGAAGGCTGCAATGACACGATCAAAGCGCGGCCGTCAACTCTGGCACGGCCACGAACAGATCCGCTTCCAGACCGTAATCAGCCACGCTGAAGATCGGCGCTTCAGCGTCCTTGTTGATGGCCACAATCACCTTGGAATCCTTCATCCCGGCAAGATGCTGGATCGCGCCGCTGATGCCCGCTGCGATATAGAGCTGCGGTGCGACGATCTTGCCGGTCTGGCCAATCTGCCAGTCGTTCGGTGCATAGCCCGCATCCACCGCCGCGCGGCTGGCGCCAATGCCAGCACCCAGCTTGTCGGCCAGCGGCGTCAGCAGTTCGGTGAACTTCTCGGCCGAGCCCAGCGCGCGGCCACCGGCGACGATCACCTTGGCAGCGGTCAGTTCAGGGCGGTCGTTCTTGGCGATCTCGCTGCCCAGGAATGTCGCCTTGTCGCTGGCTGCGACTGCGGCCAGGGTTTCAACGGCTGCTGAGCCACCGCTAGCGGCTGCGGCGTCAAAGCCAGTGCCGCGCACGGTGATGACCTTGATGCTGTCCGAGCTTTGCACCGTTGCCATGGCGTTGCCGGCATAGATCGGGCGCTCAAAGGTGTCGGGGCTGTCAACTTTGGTGATGTCGGAGATCTGGCCCACATCGAGCTTGGCCGCCAGGCGCGGGGCAATGTTCTTGCCCGATGCGGTGGCCGGGAACAGGATGTGGCTGTAGTTCTGCGCAACGCTCAGGATCTGCGCCGTCATGTTCTCCGCCAGACCATGGCCCAGGCCTTGGTCGTCTGCGTGCAATACCTTGGCAACACCGGCGATCTGCGCCGCTGCTGCGGCTGCCGCACCCGCATTGGCGCCGGCAACCAGTACGTGAACGTCGGAGCCGCATTGGAGTGCAGCGGTGACGGTGTTGAGGGTGGCGCCCTTGATGGACGCGTTGTCGTGTTCAGCAATTACGAGGACTGTCATTTAGATCACCTTTGCTTCGGTCTTCAGTTTGGCCACCAGGGTGGCAACATCTGGCACCTTGATGCCGGCGCTGCGTTTCGGGGGTTCTGTGACCTTCAGGGTCTTGATGCCTGCCGACACATCCACACCGAGGTCTTCGGGCTTGAAGACGTCGAGTTGTTTCTTCTTGGCCTTCATGATGTTGGGCAGGGTCACGTAGCGCGGCTCGTTCAGGCGCAGATCGGCCGTGACGATGGCCGGCAGGCTGACCAGGATGGTTTCCAGGCCGCCGTCGACTTCGCGCGTGACCTTGAGCTTGCCGTCTGCGGCTTCGAGCTTGCTGGCAAAAGTGGCTTGCGGCAGATCCGCCAGCGCGGCGAGCATCTGGCCGGTCTGGTTGCAGTCATCATCAATAGCCTGTTTGCCCAGGATGACGAGCCCGGGTTGTTCCTTGTCGATCAAGGCCTTGAGCAGTTTCGCAACGGCCAGCGGTTGCAGTTCGGCGCTGGTCTCGACCAGGATGGCGCGGTCGGCGCCAATGGCCATGGCGGTGCGCAGGGTCTCGGTGCATTGGGTCACGCCGCAGGAGACAGCGATGATTTCGGTGGCCACGCCTTTTTCTTTCAGACGCACGGCCTCTTCGATGGCAATTTCGTCAAAGGGGTTCATGCTCATCTTGACGTTGGCGATATCCACACCGCTGTTGTCCGACTTGACGCGGACCTTCACGTTGTAGTCCACCACGCGCTTGACTGCGACCAGGACTTTCATTGATGTAACTCCAGATAGTTGAAAAAAATCGACAAGTGGCTACGTCGTTCAATTGACGTGCACGTCAACGTTCGATTCTATGCGGAGTCGACCGCCAGACGGCATGCGC
>CAIWNX010000274.1 GCA_903914175.1 uncultured beta proteobacterium
AGAGCGCGGTCTGCGCGCTGCGCCGCGCCAGCGAATCGGGGGCGGTGGTGTAGAGCCGGACTTTCAGGATGTCGAGGTAGAAGGAGCCCAGGTCTTCCGAGCAATAGATTTGCAGCTTGGCCACCACCGGGTGAAATTCGTAGACCTCGTAATGCGCCAGGATGTCGGCCTGCAACTGCGCGGCGCGGCTCAGCGCGTAGCGGTCGATCTCCAGCAGTTGCTCTGGCGCCACGGCATCGAGCGTCGGGTCGAAGTCGCTGACGTTGGCGAGCAGGAACTTGAGCGTGTTGCGCACGCGCCGGTAGGTGTCAACCACGCGCGCCAGGATCTTGTCGTCGCCGGCGATGTCGCCCGAGTAGTCACTGGCCGCGACCCACAGGCGGATGATCTCAGCGCCGAGCTTCTTGGAAGTCTCCTGCGGATCAACGCCGTTACCGGCGCTCTTGCTCATCTTGTGGCCCTTGCTGTCCACGGTGAAGCCGTGCGTCAGGATGCCCTTGTAGGGCGCGCGCCCGTACATGGCGCAGGCCGTCAGCAGGGATGAGTGGAACCAGCCGCGGTGCTGGTCGTGGCCTTCGAGGTAGAGGTCAGCCTCGCAACCCTCGTCATGGCCGCTGCCGGCGTGCGAGCCCTTGAGCACCGTGGTGTGCGTGGTGCCGGAGTCGAACCAGACTTCCAGAATGTCGCTGCTCTTGGTGTAGTGCTGCGCATCCTCAGTGCCGAGGATGGATTCGGTGCTGGCCTTGCTCCAGGCCTCGATACCGCCTTGTTGCACCATGTCGGCGGCGATGTCGAGGATCTCCATCGTGCGCGGGTGCAGTTCGCCGCTGTCCTTGTGCAGGAAGAAGGGCAGCGGCACGCCCCAGCTGCGCTGGCGGCTGATGCACCAGTCGGGCCGGCCGGCGATCATGTCGCGCAGACGGACCTTGCCGTTTTCCGGGTAGAAGGAAGTCTGCTCGATCGCGTCCAAGGCAATCTTGCGCAGCGACTTCGGCGCCTTGTCCTTGGTGAACACACCCTCGCCCTCGTCCATGCGGATGAACCACTGGGCGGCGGCGCGGTAGATCACCGGCGTCTTGTGGCGCCAGCAGTGCGGGTAGCTGTGCGTGATGGTGGACGTGGCAAATAAACGATCCGACTCGCCCAGCACCTCGATGATGCGCGGGCAGGCTTTCCAGATGTTGAGGCCGCCAAACAGTGGCAGTGCGGCCTCGTATGTGCCGTTGCCTTGCACCGGGTTCAGGATGTCGTCGTACTTCATGCCATGCGCGACGCAACTGTTGAAATCCTCTACGCCATAGGCGGGTGACGAGTGCACGAGACCGGTGCCGTCTTCGGCGGTGGCGTACTCGGCCAGGTAGATTGGGCTCAGGCGGTCGTAGCCGGGGTCAACATGGGCCAGCGGATGGCGGAAGTTGATGCCGCCCAGGCGCTCGCCCAGTGTGGTGGCGATCACCGTGCCGACCAGGCCGTAGCGCTCCAGGCACTTGTCCACCAGCACCGAGGCCAGCAGCAACAGGCCGCGTGGCGTCTGCACCAGCGAATATTCGAGCGCCGGGTTCAGATTCAAAGCCTGATTGGCGGGAATGGTCCAGGCGGTGGTGGTCCAGATCACAGCCAGGGCCGGACGGTCCAGCCCGACCAGACCGAAGGCCGCAGCGAGCTTGTCCGGTTCAGCGCAGAGAAAGCCAACGTCGAGCGTCTGTGATTTCTTGTCGGCGTATTCGATTTCAAACTCGGCCAGGCTCGAGCCGCAGTCGAAACACCAGTAGACGGGCTTCAAGCCGCGGTAGACAAAGCCGCGCTCCACGACACGCTTGAAGGCGCGGATTTCGTCGGCCTCGTTGCTGAAGTCCATGGTGCGGTAGGGATGGTCCCAGTCGCCCAGCACGCCCAGGCGCTTGAAGTCGGCGCGCTGGATGTCGATCTGCTCGGTGGCGAAGGCGCGGCTCTTGGCCTGCATCTCGTCGCGTGGCAGGTTGCGGCCGTACTTCTTTTCGATCGCGTTCTCGATCGGCAGACCGTGGCAGTCCCAGCCTGGAATGTAGATCGCGTCCAGCCCCTTGAGCTGGCGCGCTTTGACGATCATGTCTTTGAGGATCTTGTTGACGGCGTGGCCCATGTGGATCTGGCCGTTGGCATAGGGCGGGCCGTCGTGCAGCACAAACTTGGGCGCACCGGCGCGCGCGGCGCGCAGTTTCGGGTACAGGCCTTGTTCTTCCCATTCGCGTACCCAGGCCGGCTCGCGCTTGGGCAGGTCGCCGCGCATGGGAAAGGGCGTGTCGGGCAGGTTCAGGGTGCTTCGGTAATCAACTTTTTCGGTCATGACAAATCTCGATGGGGCAAGGGGGCACGGAACTCATGTGCGTGCGAGGCGGGGCAAACAGGACGCGGGGCAAGGTGCGTCGGCGTGGCCCCG
>CAIWNX010000275.1 GCA_903914175.1 uncultured beta proteobacterium
GGGCTTTATATTTCCTTGAACCAATGCTCTTAGAGCCCGGGCTTGGAACATCGCGGGTCAGGCGTGATCATCTCGCGTCAGATGAACCCAATGTCCCGTTGACCTCGCCCACCTGAACCCCGGTTCAGGATGCCGGTCCGGTGGCACTTGCAGACACCTACTTTCACATCTTCATCTTCACCACCCATGACCCTCGAACCCCTGTTGATCATCGAACTCGCCATGCTTGGACTCGGCACGGGCTTTCTGGCTGGCCTGCTCGGCATCGGTGGAGGCATGATGATGGTGCCCTTCATCACCCTCATCCTTTCGGGTCGTGCAGTCGGCCCCGACCTGGCGGTCAAGATGGCGATTGCGACATCAATGGCCACCATCATCTTCACTTCCATCTCGAGCGTGCGTGCGCACCACAAGCGTGGTGCGGTGCGCTGGGAATTGGTCAAGGGCCTGGCACCGGGCATCATCCTGGGCGGCTTCATCGCCAGTCTGGGCGTTTTTGCCCTGCTCAAAGGTTCATCGCTGGCCCTGTTCTTCGCCGTCTTCGTGAGTTTCTCGGCAACACAAATGTTTCTGGACAAGAAGCCGGCACCGACACGGCAGGTGCCTGGCACCGCCGGACTGATTGGCGCCGGCAGCGTGATCGGATTCCTGTCGGGTCTGGTCGGCGCTGGCGGTGGTTTCATCAGCGTGCCTTTCATGGCCTGGTGCAATGTGGCCATTCATAACGCCGTTGCAACATCGGCCGCACTGGGGCTACCCATTGCACTGGCGAACGTCGTCGGCTATGTGGTGGCGGGCCAGAGCGTGCAAAATTTGCCGCCGCATTCCTTTGGCTACATCTGGCTGCCAGCGCTGCTGGTGATTGCCTGTTGCAGCGTTCTCACCGCACCGCTCGGTGCGCGCGCCGCGCACAAGTTGCCTGTGAAGCAACTCAAGCGGGTGTTTGCCAGCATCCTGTACCTGCTGGCCGCCTACATGCTCTACAAGGCGCTGGCCTGATCCTTTGCCTGATCAATAGATTACAGTCAAAAAAAATGGGCCCAAAGGCCCATTTCTCATTGTTACTGGCGGAGCAGGGGACCCCTACTGTAGGGTCTCACGTTGTCCCGCGTAGTCTCTAAGCTGTTGATTTTAAAAGATATTAATTTTTTAGTCGTATCAGAAAGCCCCACAAAATCCCGCAAAATCACCATATAATTGATGGGAACATTGTGTGGATTGCTCTATAGCTACGCGATGTTAAAAATCATGAGTTCGATTTCGCCAATGGGATTCGAACTCTTGCGGTATTCTTACATCGTTTATGGCGGAGGGTTTATGGCACGAAAGGCGAAACAATTATCGGCTTTGACGGTCGGCAGACTCAATAATCCCGGCTTTTGGGCCGTCGGTGGAGTGGCCGGACTGTATCTGCATGTCAGCAAGAACAATGCGCGATCCTGGGTCCTGCGGGCGACTATCGGCAGCAAACGCCGGGACATGGGTTTAGGTGGCTTCCCCGACGTTACTCTAGCTGGCGCGTATCAAAAGGCGCGCGAGGCACGAGAGAAAATTGAGCAAGGTATTGATCCGATCCTAGCCAGAAAACAGGCAGCGAGCGCACTGATCGCCGCGCAAGCAACCGAGCTCACATTCGCCAAGGCAGCAACCGCCTACATCGACGCCCATGGCGACGCCTGGCGCAATGCAAAACATCGTCAGCAATGGGTCAACACAATCGAGACTTACGCCGAACCTGTCATCGGAAAACTGCTGGTGCGTGACGTAAACCAGACTCACATACTTTCTATTCTTGAGCCGATATGGAAAACCAAAACAGAGACCGCTACACGGGTCCGTGGTCGCATTGAATCGGTGCTTGATTGGGCTACCGTTCGCGGCCATCGTAAAGGTGATAACCCGGCGCGCTGGAAAGGGCACCTCGATCAACTGCTACCAGCACCCGGCAAGATCGCTAAAGTTGAACATCACACGGCGCTGCCCATTGATGCTGTCGGCGCGTTTGTACAGGATTTGCGCCAGCGCGATGGCTTCGCCGCCCGAGCACTTGAGTTCGTCATACTGACCGCCGCACGTTCTGGCGAAGTCCGCGGTATGACCTGGGCTGAGCTTGATCTGGATGCTGGCGTATGGACCGTTCCTGCGCAGCGCATGAAGGCCGGTAAAGAACACCGAGTACCGCTGTCAGATCAAGCTAAATCCCTCCTCCAGGTGCTGCGGAAAATAGAAGACGTTCCGCTGGTGTTCCCTGCGCCGCGTGGTGGCGTCCTTTCGGACATGACCCTGACCGCAGTCACTCGGCGTATGAAAGTACCAGCGGTTCCCCACGGCTTCAGATCAACTTTCAGGGATTGGGCAGCAGAGCGCACAAATTACCCGCGGGACATGGCAGAGCAAGCCCTGGCGCATACCCTGGGCGACAAGGTAGAAGCCGCATACCGGCGTGGCGACATGCTGGAGAAGCGCCGCAAGATGATGCAGGCATGGGCCGCATTCTGCGACCTGCCTGTCGTCGTCCAAGGGGAAAACGTGGTGGCAATCAATCGCAGTGCAGCCTAGATAGTCGAAATATTTTTCACAACAATCCCTGTTGTGAAAATCACAAAAAGGTGACATTTCTTTGTCTTAACAATGTCACCCCTGCGGCTGCAAAGTCGCTCCATACCGCAGCCACAAGGCAACGCGGGATTAACTGGAGCGATTTATGAAATCATTCTCTGCTGCATACAAATCATGTTGCAAAAATCACGAAAAGGTGAAGTTTCTTTGTCTTAACAATTTCACCCAATCGGCAGCAAAGTCGCTCCATACCGCAGCCACATGGCAACGCGGGACTAACTGGAGCGACAAATGAAATCACAAAGCTACCGCCCAAAACAAGCCGCCGAACTATTGGGCATCGGCACAGCAACGTTGTGGCGCTGGATTAAAGAGCGCCCAGACTTTCCGAGACCGATTCGTCTATCGGCGCGATGCACCGTCATTCCAGGCGAAAAACTGATCGCCTGGCGCGATGCGCAGCAGTCAACAGGTGCCACGAAATGAAGGCGCTGATCCTCGCTCTGGCGCTGCGGTTTTGGTGCACCTCTCCGAGCCGCTGGTTTCGATCACGGCGGGCCAAAGAATGACCGCCCAAGAAAAAGCCGCCGGGATGCTACCAACACCCGCGACGGCTTCCAAAACACTCTACGCGCCGATCATACCGATAGTTCAAAAACCGGGCAACACCGATTCGGCAGCCTACATTGATCTGCAGGAACGGTTCGCCAAAGCTGGTCGCAAGCTAACCCGCCTTCATCGCCTTCGCGATGGCCGCGTCAGCTACATCGTGGTGCGTTTTGGCGAATCACAGTATCACGGCAACCTGCACTCAGTCAAAACGCACCTGATCGCGATTGAAGGTGGACATGGCTGACAAACCACTTCCCTCCGCTTCGGTGGCCGCATCGATTGATGAATGTCGAGAACAGGATGCGAGAGACGGCATCACGGTTCCTCGCAGCAAAAGAAAGCGCACCGCCAAAAACCCACTTGTCGAAATGGACGACCAAGATATTCTGTCTCGCTACGTTCTGGTTTATGGCAGCGACGTCATATGGGACACGAGTAGTCTGAAAATATCAATGAAGCCGGTCGCAATGCGCCTGGCCATTGGAAGCACTGCTTACAAGGAATGGGTTTCAAACCCTTCGAAGCTGGTTATCCAGCCGAGTCAGATAGTGTTCGACCCGACTCGCACTTGCAGTTCCGATTGCGTCAATCTCTTTGGTGGCCTACCACTTGAACCAGTCAAGGGCGACTGCGCCGATCTGCTGGCGCTGCTGGTGCACCTGTTGTCAGAGTCGGCCGATACCGATGCCGGAATTATGGAGGTGTTGAACTTTGTTCTGAACTGGCTCGCCTATCCACTCAAAAATCCCGGCGCGAAGATGGCGACCGCCCTGGCCGTTCATGGCCCACAGGGTTCCGGAAAAAGCCTATTCTTTGAAGCGTACTCTCGAATATTCGGAGAGTACGCAAGGACCATCGGTCAGGCACAACTGGAAAGCCGCTACAACGATTGGGCGAGTCGCGCACTGTTGCTTGTCTGCGAAGAGATCGTGGCCAGCAACGAACTGACGCACTACAAAAACGCGTTGAAGTCATACGTCACAGCCCCAAACGTCCAGGTCGAGACAAAGTTTCAGCCGGTTCGCACTGAAAAGAATCATGCCAATTTTGTCTTTCTGTCGAACGATAACCGTCCGCTTGCCCTGGAGCGTGATGACCGGCGTCATCTGGTCGTGTACTGTCCACCAAAACTTGGAAAAGACTTTTACACCAGGGTTCACGAGTCACTTGATAGGGGCGCAGTCGAGGCATTCTATGAATTCTTGCTGTCGCGTGATACAGGCGATTTCCACGCGCACAGCCTACCACCCATGACCAACGCAAAACGCGAGCTTGTAGAGCTTGGATTGCGCCCTGCCGAGCGGTTCGCGAAGGAGTGGCTCGATAAGGAATTAGATTTACCACTGCATCCATGTTCAACCGGGCAACTCTACAAAGCATTCACGCGCTGGTGCCGTATCAATGGCGACCGACTGCCACCCAATCAGGCCAACTTCAGCACTGCGGTAACCCGGTATGCGCACAATCGGTTGTCACGCCGATTAGCCTCCCCCTCCCCCTCCGAGCTTGGCTCGCCGATCAGACTATGGTTGCCAACAGGCACAGGCCCGGTTGAAGGCGTGCGATGGTTCGACTTTGCCTGTCAATGTGTCTCAGCGTTCGAGGGGCCGCTGTCTCGATTTTGTGTCCACGGAATCGGAGACCAGCAATGAACCCAAAAGTACAGAGCCACTTTCACCGAATTAACAACCTGCTTTCGAGCAAACAGGCTGGAAACCCGCGTACTTACAGGATTAACTTCACTTTCAAGCATATGCATATCAACGTGTGCGCGCACGCGCAGCGGAGAGTTTCAAAACACCTGAAAGTGCAGTTAATCCTGAAAGTACGTGGCTTTGCGCTCGATTGTCAGACTGATTCGGTCGAAAGTGCTGAAAGTCGAATTCTCCAAAAAGGTGCACTATGAACCGCCACATACTCGCCAGCAAACCAGCCAAAGGCGTGCACCTGATGCTGATGGGTGACGGTAGCAACCGCCCGTTTATCGGAGTGCACGCCGTGTCCAATCGATTGCCTGAGTTGATGCGATACCCGGGCGAGAGCGTGCGGGCATTCACCCACCGTGTGCTTCACCACGTCAGCGGCAGCGGCATAGTAAACGCGAAGCTGATGTACCCAACCAAACCATGACAGCCATACCCCCCGTGATAGGTTCTTTGACAGCCCTTTTTTGGTGAGGGACATTTGCGGCGCGTGATCGCGCTAGTAAATATTTTTTTCAATTAGGTTAATTCGCAGTCAATCCGGGCCGTTACGGTTCATTTTTGAGGATAGGTAAATCATGCAGCAAAAAGAACTTGCCAACCTGCTAGGCGTAAGCCCGGCGATAGTGTCACGCCACGCGAAACGGGGTATGCCCACGGACACGCTAGAGCGTGCCCAGCGGTGGCGCAAGCGACACCTTGAACCGGGCCGCGTGAAGGGTGCCCGCTACACACCCAATCACGACCCCGCGCCCGAACGCCTGCCCAGCCTGACCGACGCATTGCCGTGCGTGTTGGAAATTGAAATGGAGGCGGCGGGCGATCTGATCGATGCTGCCCTGGCACGTGGCAACCAATACGGGGCCGCGATCCGCACCTGGCAGCTTCGCGGCTTGATGCGACAAACGACAGGCGATGCCTGCCCGCGCCTATCTTTGCGCGTGTGGCTGGCGCTGCTAGGCTACTGGCTGCATGAGGATGCCGAAATACGCCGTGCCCCCAACATGGGGGAACTGTTGACGCCCGATGCATTCGGGGCGCGTGTCGGCGACGGTGGCACGCCTGCGCATGTGGTGCTATTTGATGCCTGCGACTTTGATGATGTGGCGATCAACGGCTGGCCAGAATACCCGGACGATGAAACGTGACAGGTCGCCCGGCCCGAAAGCACGACACCATGAAAATCGACGCACTACTTTCACCCACCGAGGTAACGGAGTTTTTCGACCTGGTAGACAAAGCCGTCGCCGATGGCGCTGGGGCGATCCGCTACTACTCGGCAACATCAAACGTCGCGATCATCGGAATTTGTGCAAGCCGTGGCCTGTTGACCTGGTATTGCGCACCAGCCATGGGCAACATCGAAGCCGTCCTGGTGCAGTCCGTGGTGCTAGCCGGTATCGCAGCCGTCTCCGCCAGTGTTGTGAAAATTCAGGACAACGCTACCAACATCGCGAACCAGGCCATAGAGCGTGCATCGAAATTGAATTGACACTTTGAAAATATATTGTTACGATGACCAGCACATCGAGCACTTAAAGCCTTGATTCTGACGTCCCGGGAGGGAATACCGTCAAACATCAAGTTCAATCCCCGGAAAGGATTGGTTGTTTCAAGTGTGGAAATGTCACTGCTCCCAGGAAAGAGCCGCGACGATCGAAAGGTGAATTGCATTTGATGCAGTTCGTTTTTAGTCGGCGCGGCTTTTTTCATGCTCGCGCCAAACCAGGAGCAAATATGCTTTTCCGCAAAGCGGACCTAGGCAAGGTTGACGTCACAGCGCGAAGCGTTCCGGTGGTTCTTGCCACCGATTACCCCGTCCAACGTGGCGACTTCCTTGAAATCCTAGACCTCAGCAAGGTTGACTTGAGTCGCGGCGACCTCCCGCTGATCGAGTCACACGACGCAGACGAATTGCCAATCGGTTTGATCCGCGACATTCGAGTTGACGGCAACAAACTGCGCGGCGTGGCCGTATTTGGCACGTCCGCCCGGGCGACCGAAGTGTTGGCCGACGTTCAGGCCGGAATCATTACCGGCGTGTCCATTGGCTATCAACTGATCGGCGACGGCGAGCCTACCGTCATCAATGGCCAGCCGGCGCGCATGTTTGCTTTCATGCCGTATGAGGCAAGCGCCGTGGCCATCCCCGCAGACCCACAGTCCGGATTTTTCCGGTCACGCAAAACCGTCTCTTTACCCAAACATTCACAAGGAAATTCCATCATGGAAAACATTATCGAAAACCGCAATCACGCGACCGAAATCAGCAATACCGCTCGCCAATTGTCTCTTCCGGCTGACCTGGCCATGCGCGCTATCTCCGAAGGCAAGACCCTGGAGGAGTTTCAAAAAATGGCAATCGAATTCCTGGCCACGCCAGCCATCAACACCGCTGGCAGCATCACCAAAACTGGTGACCGGAATATCGATGCAATCCGAGTCATGCGCAGCGCAGAGGATTACCGCAATCACTATGCAACGCGTGGCGACTTCCGCTCTGGCGTCACTTTGACCGACTTTTTGCGCGGCGCTGCACGCATGAAAACCAGTAGCGAGGCAACCCGGGCGCTCGCCATTGGCACTGACTCCAGTGGAGGCTATGCCCTGCCATCAAGCGTCATGCCTGGCATTCTGGAGGCACTTGCACCGGCAAGTTCATTGCTGTTGGCTGGCGCTGGCATCCTGCCGCTGAGTGAGGGCGCAAAAACCTTCAATTTCGCGGCTGTTGACGCACTGCCAGTGGCTACCTGGCGCGCTGAAAATGGCGCAGCGGACGAGTCCGCACCGACCTTCAAAAACATTGCGATCACACCCCGTTCGCTGAGTTTCATGGTCAAGGTGTCGCGTGAGTTGCTGGCTGATGCAACCAATATCGAAACTGCCGTCAATGCTGCAATCGCGCAAGCCTTCGCCATTGAAATTGATCGTGTTGGATTGTTGGGCACTGGGACTGCACCTGAGCCGCGTGGCCTGAAAAACACCAGCGGAATCCAGACCGTTACCAACGGCATCAACGGCACCGCGCTGGCGAGTTATGCCAATATTTTCTCTGGCATTGAGAAAATTCTCACCGTCAATGGTCCGATTCCGACCGCCGCGATCATGGCCCCGCGTTCGCTGGTCAGGCTGGGCGCACTGCAGGACACGACCGACCAACCGCTGCAACTGCCCGGGATGTTGCAAAACGTCAAACTGCTACAAACCAGCCAATTGCCTATCGATTTGAGTGTTGGTGACAGCGATGATTGTTCTGACATTTTCCTCGGCGACTTCTCGAAAATGTTCATTTGCTTGCGCGAAGCGTTGAACGTTCAGGTGCTTGTCGAAACTTTCGCCGATCACGGTCAAATCGCTTTCATGTGCCATGCGCGGCTTGACATCGCCGTACAGTATCCGCAAGCGTTCTGCCTGATCTCTGGTGTTCGCTAAATGAAATTGCACCCGGTTGACCTTGAGGCCCGGGCGCTGGCAGCGCACCGTCGCCGTGTTCGCACCGGCAACACGCTGTCGGCATCACTGGAGGAGATCGGCGCGCACTGCTTCGTCGCAGTGCGTGAGCATGGCGCGGCGATTGACGCCTACCAGGTGCAGCGCAACCAATTGCGCAGAGCCAAGCGCATACCTGAGCCGATCTGGTAGTACATATTCGGGATTAGTCGGCGAGTGCCTGATGGTTACAGAAAACCCCGACTGCCAGCGGCATCGCCTCTACGATGCGCGGCTGGCACTTTATTTTGTACTTGCCGGTTAACTAGGGAAACGAGACGGCAGCGGCGTGCAATAGGAGCGTTTCATTTTTTGTGAGTTAGTGAATCCGATCTGAGTCGCCACATCGAAACCACTGGAAACGGTGGTTTTTTTGTTGTTTCCACCGCCCATTCAATCGACTCAAAAATTGATGGCTATATTGATGGGAACAAAAACAAAACGCCCCGAAAGGCGCATGTTTATTAGGGTACTGGCGGAGCAGGGGGGATTCGAACCCCCGGAGGGTTTTACCCCTCGCACGCTTTCCAGGCGTGTGACTTAAACCGCTCATCCACCGCTCCAGCACCGCAGATTTTAACTGAGGCAAGCCTCGATTTCCCTCGCGGGGCGTACAAGCGGCAAGAAAAAAGCCACCCGAGGGTGGCTTCTTCACCTTGCACAGAAGCTGATTAGTTCAGTGCATTCTTTACGCCGCCCTTGTAGCTCGACAGGGTCATGGACGGATTTTTCATTTCGCCATTGGCCTCGAAGGCGATATTGGCGGTCACGCCCTTGAAATTGGTCTCGGCCATCTTGGGGATATACACCTTGGGATCGGTCGAATTGGCGCGCTTCATGGCGTCAACCAGAACGAAGGTCGCATCGTAGGTGAACGGGCTGTAGATCTGGAACTGACCAGGGTATTTAGCGTCATAACGCGCTTTCCAGGCCGTGCCGCCGGGCATCTTGGCAATCGATGCGCCACCTTCAGCACAGATCACACCGTCGAGGCTCTTGGCACCCGAAGCGATCTTGATGATTTCAGTGGTGCAGATGCCGTCGCCGCCGAAGAACTTCACGTTCGACAGATTCAACTGGTCCATCTGGCGCAGCATGGCACCAGCTTGTGCGTCCATGCCACCGTAGAAGATACCGTCCGGATTCTTGGACTTGATGGCCGTGAGAATCGCCATGAAGTCAGTCGCCTTGTCAGTGGTGTACTGCTCATCAACGATCTGGATGCCCTTGGCGAGCGCTGTTTTCTTGAACACTTCAGCAACGCCTTGGCCGTAAGCGGTGCGGTCATCAATAACGGCAACCTTCTTGAGCTTCAGGGTGTCAGCCGCATACATTGCCAGCCCAGCGCCGAGGGCATTGTCATTGGCAATGATCCGGTAAGTGGTCTTGTAACCGGGCTTGGTCAGGTTGGGGTTGGTCGCTGCGCCGGTGACGTGGGGAATACCGCAGTCGTTGTAGATCTTGGAAGCGGGAATGGTGGTACCCGAATTCAGGTGACCGACGATACCTGCCACTTTGGCGTCGCACAGTTTCTGTGCCACAGCGGTGCCCTGTTTTGGATCAGCTGCATCATCTTCGGCCATCAATTCAAATTTGATCTTCTTGCCTCCGATAACAATGTTTTGCGCGTTCAGGTCTGCCACCGCCATTGCGGAGCCATTGGCGTTGTCCTTGCCGTAGTGGGCCTGGCCACCCGACATCGGTGCGACGTGACCGATCTTGACAACTTGCACGTCCTGCGCCATGGCAAAACCGGCGACGGCGGCCATTGCGGCAACTACGGTAATTTTCAACTTCATTTGCATAAGTAACTCCAAGGTTAAAAAATTTTGTGAGCAATATTTGCTCCACACCCGACACGATACCGCAATTTTTAGGCCAATCACATAGGGAAGACACCAATTCGCACGGGCGATGCGAATTTATTTGGGCTCATCGTGGTTCATCCGCGACGCCAAGGTCTCGCTCACCAATGCCCTTACCAAAGGCTCAAGTTCATTGCGAAGCGATGGGCCCAGAGTTTGCCACTGCAGTTGCAGCGACTCCTCCATCTGCTGGCGCAAGCGGTTCATGAGCGCTGCATCGACCTTCTGTAGAACGGTCTGCACGAGTTGTTCGGGGTCCATCGCGGCAGCAATCGAGGTCAATCCCAGACTGCTCGGATCAACCACCTGCGTCAACGTTGGCAGGAATCGCGGTGGCGTGCGTGGCGGGATGGTCATCAGCTTGATGTCTTCAAAGTCAGGTCGTGGCGGGTGATCGCATGACCATGATCCGTGTAGTGTTTCCAGCGCGCTCGCGCAAACTGGCGCTCATCATCGTCCAGACCAACGATCTCGATCACACGTTCGAAGCGCTCAAAACCCTCGGGCACCGATTGCCCGAGGTTGATCAGCACCTGCTGATGTGGCGTTGCCCCGAGCGCTGGCGCCAGCACCACGGGCGATGCGGCAAGAACCTGCGCTTCGCTGTCAATCTGACAATGCGGCACAAAGTCCGTTGGCGAAAATGTCCACAGCAGTTCGTCAAGTTGTGCCAGTGTGTCGGGCAAGCCTGTCACCACTACCCGCGCGTTACCGGCGACGGCCTTGCGCAGCAGACGGCAGCAATACGCCAGGCGGTCTGGCGCATTGAAATGGAAGGCAAGCTCGGTCATGGCAACGCTGCTGGCACTACTTGGCTGGCGTCAACAGGTATTGCAGCAGCAGTGCCACCGGGCGGCCGGTTGCGCCCTTTGCGGCGCCGCTTTTCCAGGCGGTGCCAGCGATGTCCAGATGCGCCCACGGGAACTTGGCTGCGAAGCGCTGCAGAAACTTGGCGGCCGTGATGGCGCCACCGGCGCGACCGGCCACATTGGCCACATCGGCGAAGTTGCTCTTGAGCCCTTCGGCGTAGTCATCATCGAGCGGCAGGCGCCAGCACAGGTCGTTTGAAGACTCACCCGCAAGCGACAGCGCCGTTGCCAACGTTTCATCGCTGGAAAACAAACCGCTGCGCACACCGCCCAGCGCGATCATGCAAGCGCCCGTGAGTGTGGCAATGTCCACCACGGCGCGCGGCTTGAAGCGTTCGGCATAGGTCAGCGCATCGCACAGCACCAAGCGTCCTTCAGCATCGGTGTTGAGAATCTCAATCGTCTGACCGCTCATGCTGGTCACCACGTCGCCAGGCTTGATGGCGCGCCCGCCCGAGAGATTCTCACAAGCGGGAATCAGGCCGACCACGTTGATGGCTGGCTGAAGATCGGCCAGAGCCCGGAACACGCCGAGCACGCTGGCTGCGCCCGACATGTCGAACTTCATCTCATCCATCTCGGGAGCGGGTTTGAGGGAAATGCCGCCGCTGTCAAAGGTAATGCCCTTGCCAACCAGGACCGTCGGCGCCTGCGTCTTCGCCGCTCCGTTGTAGCGCAGCACAATGAAACGCAGCGGCTCGTCCGTGCCCTGGGCCACGGCCATAAAGGAGCCCATGCCGAGTTTGGCCACTTCCTTCGGTCCCAGCACCTCACACGCGATCTTGGGCAGTTTGGCCAATGACCTGGCCGCGCCCGCCAGCAGGGTCGGCGTTGCATGGTTGGCCGGACGATTGGCCCACTCCTTGGCCAATTCGATACCGGTCACGGCAGCAACCGCCTGCTTGAACACGGCCCCAAACTTCGGCGCTTCTGGCAGGGCCAGCACAACACGATCAAGTACCCGGGGTTCCGACTTGGACTTGGTACTGGTGTAGACATAGCTGGCCTCGGCCACCGCCAGGATGGCGCTGCGCAGTGCGCTCTCGACCGGCGCGCTGGCCCAGCAAACCAGCAGCTTTTTCACCTGCCTGGATTTGACGGCGGCCACCGCAGCCGAGACGCCCTTGCCCGTCTCCCGGGCTGAACCGTTGCCCACGCCAACCAGCACGACGCGCGTGCTGTTGACACCAACCGGGCAGTACAAGGACAGCAAACTGCCAGCCTTACTCTCCAGATCGCCGCTCTTGAGCGCCTGCGCGGCAAGGCTGGACAGGGCGTCATTGCCCGGTTTAAATGACGTTGCCAGCAACACAATCAAGGCATCGCATTTCTGGGCAGCCGCACTGGCCAGATCAAGGGGCTTGAGTTCAAAGTTCATAATTCGTCTTATTCAATCAGTTAAGGATAATGCGGACCCAGCCAATGACCAGGGGGCACGCAGTCCGTTAAATTTTAGTCAGTAGAAGACAGCGCACGCATTGCAGCGGGCTATCGCGCAAGACACCGATGCTATTCCATTCTTCCATTCGCCATGAACTGGCACGCAGTTTCGGCGCCACGCTGGTGGTGCTGGTGACGGTTGTCATGACGATGACGCTGATCCGCACGCTGGGCCAGGCCTCGCGCGGCAGTTTCAACCCATCCGACGTGACGCTCGTAATGGGCTACACGGTACTGGCCTACATGCCAACCATCCTGACCATGAGCCTGTTCATCGCCATCTTCGGTTCCCTGTCGCGCATGTACCGCGACAGCGAGATGGTGATCTGGTTTACCAGCGGCCAGGGACTCTCGGCCTTCCTGAAGCCACTGTTTCAGTTTGCCTGGCCAGTGCTGCTGGTGGTGGCCGCACTGGCGCTGCTGGTGTTGCCATGGTCGAACCAGAGAATCGAAAACCTCAAGGAACAGTACGAGAAACGCGGAGATATCGAACGCGTCGAGCCAGGGCAGTTTCAAGAGTCAGCCGGTGGCAACCGGGTATTTTTTGTGGAAAAGAACGCGAGCGGCAAACTCTCGGGCGCCAACGTGTTCATCGCGACCACTGAAAACGGCAAGGAAACCATTACCTCAGCCCGCAGCGGGCGCATTGAGCGCAACGGGCAGGACCGGTTGCTATTGCTGAGCAACGGTCAGCGACTGGAAAACCCCATCGGTAAAGGCGAACTCAAGATCAGCGAATTCGAAGAATACCGGATCAAGGTTGGCACCGACGTTTTGGGCAGCACGGATTTCATTCCGGTCAACACCATCCCGACGCTCGAACTGTTCGAGAAGCTGACGCCGCCTAACCTGGCCGAGTTGTCCTGGCGCTTTGGTCTGATTCTTGCCGCGTTCAATTTCGTCATCCTTGGTATTCCGGTCTCCAGCGTGAACCCACGCATCGGGCGCAGCTTCAACCTGGTCTTTTCGCTGTTCGCCTTCATCCTCTACAACAACTTGCTGAACCTGGGTCAAAACTGGATTGCCAACGGACAATTCGGCTTTGCCGGCTTCATGCTGAGCCTGCACGGTGGTGCATTGGCCCTCGGTTTGGGCTGGCTCGCCAAGTCCCACAACAACTGGCACTGGGGCTCGCTGATCCGCCGGCCTGTCTCCGCGTCACAAAGGGCACTGTCGTGAAAACCATTCGACGCCTGATTTACGGCGAGGTTCTGGGCGCCGTGGGTTTTGTCACGCTGTGCTTTCTTTCACTGTTTTTCTTTTTTGATTTTGTTGAAGAGATCCAGTCGATCGGACGTGCCGGTGCGCCGCAATACCAACTGGTTCAGGCGCTGACGTTTGTGGCACTGATGATTCCGAGCCACCTCTATGAGTTGCTGCCGATCGCCGTACTCATCGGCACCATCTTTGTCATGGCGCGCTTCGCCCAGACCTCGCAGTACACCATCCTGCGCACCAGCGGGCTGGGGCCGTGGCGCGCGCTCAAGGCCCTGCTCTGGCTCGGTGCTGCCTTTGTGCTGTTGACCTTTGTGCTGGGCGATTACATTTCACCAGCCGCGGACCGTAGCGGACAACTGCTCAAAGCGCGCTACCAGGGACTCATCACCGTCGGTCATACCGGTGCCTGGCTCAAGGAAAAGCAGAACTATTCGCAGTACGCCGTCAATATCAACGCGCTCGAATCCGATGGCAGCATGCGTGGCGTGCGCATTTTCGAATTTGACAACCAGGGCTTTCTGATTTCCATGACGCAGGCTGAATCCGCGCTGCACGGCCCAAGCGACGCATGGCAACTCAAGCGCGTGCTACGCACCGAATTTCCGCCGCGCGGCGCTGGCAGTCCGCGCATCGAGCGTCGTCAGATAGACGAATTTCGCTGGCCCAACGAGATCAGCGCCGAAATGGTGTCGGCGGCGCTGCTCAAGCCCGAGCGCATGAGCACCTACGACCTGTTCCAGTACATCCGGCATCTGGACGCGAATCGCCAAAGTGCCCAACGCTACGAGATTGAATTCTGGAAGAAGGTGTTCTACCCCTTGAGTTGCCTGGTGATGGTGGTGCTGGCACTGCCCTTCGCCTACCTGCATTTCCGCTCTGGCGGGATTGCAGGCTATGTTTTCGGCGGCGTCATGGCAGGCACCAGCTTCTTCCTGCTCAACAACGTCTTTGGCTACATGGGCAACCTGCAGAACTGGCAGCCATGGCTGACGGCTGCGCTTCCCGGAATGATTTATTTGCTGCTGTCGCTGACGGCCTTTGGCTGGCTGGTGTTGCGACGATGAACTTGCCAACCCACCTGACCGAAGCTGATCTGGCGCAGCCCGGCATGGCGCTCGGCATCGTCTTATTGGCCCATGGTTCGCGTGACCCATTGTGGAAACAACCCATCGAGGCGGTCGCAGCCCAGATGAAAAGAGTCAGCCCATCGATCGCGGTACGCTGCGCCTATCTGGAAGCCACGGCACCGGATCTGGCCAGCAGCGTGACGGAACTGGCCGGCTTGGGCGTGCGCGCCATCCGCGTCGTGCCCCTGTTTCTGGGCATGGGCAAACACACACGCGAGGACCTGCCGCGCTTGCTCGCCAGCGTGCGCGCCGACAATCCACAGATAGCGTTTGACCTGCGGCCGGCGCTGGGTGAAGAGCAGCAGGTGATCGAATTGATCGCCAACATAGCGGTTTCCTGACTGCCAGAGACGTGGGGATATACGATTGAGGCATAATAAATTTCACTGTTAGCTGAAATTTGGCATGAACCTACATCAATTCCGTTTTGTCCAGGAAGCCGTCCGGCGCGATCTCAACCTGACCGAAGCCGCCAAGGCGCTTCACACCTCCCAACCCGGCGTCTCCAAAGCCATCATCGAACTCGAAGAAGAACTCGGCATCGAGATCTTTGCGCGCCACGGCAAACGCCTCAAACGCGTGACCGAGCCCGGGCAACTGGTGCTCAAGAGCATCGAGCTGATCCTGCGCGAGATCGGCAACCTCAAGCGCATCGGCGAGCAATACAGCGCCGAGGACAGCGGCACGCTCTCAATTGCCACCACCCACACGCAAGCACGCTATGTGTTGCCGGCGCCGGTCGCCAAGCTGCGTTTGACTTATCCGAAGATCAACGTCAGCCTGCACCAGGGCTCACCGGACCAGGTGGCGCGCATGCTGATCGACGAAGTGGCCGAGATCGGGATCGCGACCGAATCGCTGACCGGCTACTCCGAACTCGTCACCCTGCCCTGCTATGAGTGGCAGCATGTGCTGGTGTTGCCGGTGGGTCACCCGCTGTGCCAGAAGGAGCACATCACGCTCGAAGACATTGCACGCGAGCCGCTGATCACCTACCACCCGGCGTATACCGGGCGTACCAAGATCGACCATGCGTTTGCCACGCGCAAACTCGAGCCGCGCATTGCGCTGGAAGCGATCGATTCGGACGTGATCAAGACCTACGTTCGCCTCGGCCTGGGCATTGGCATCGCAGCTGAAATGTCGGTGACCGAGGTCGTCGCCGACGGCGCCAAGAGCGATCTGGTGGTGCGCCCGGCGGGACAACTGTTCGGCCAGAACGTGACCCGCGTCGCCTTCAAACGCGGCGCTTACCTGCGCAACTTTGTCTACAACTTTGCCGAATTGCTGAGCGACCGCCTGAGCCGCAACCTGGTCGAGCGCGCCATGACCGGGCATGTGGATGATTATGAGTTATGAATAACGAAAGAACCCCCACCCTGCAAAGCCGCCTGCCCAATGTCGGCACCACCATCTTCACCGTGATGTCGACGCTGGCGGCCGAGAAGAATGCCGTCAATCTGGGCCAGGGCTTCCCTGACTTCAACTGCGATCCGGCCCTGGTTGACGCGGTCACACAGGCCATGCAAAAAGGCCTGAACCAGTACCCGCCGATGACCGGCGTGCCGGTGCTGCGCGAGGCCATTGCCAGCAAGGTCGAGGCGCTGTACGGCCGCCGATACAACGCCGCCAGCGAGATCACCATCACGGCCGGCGCCACGCAAGCCATCATCACCGCCATCCTGGCCGTCGTCCACCCGGGCGACGAGGTCATCGTGCTGGAGCCCTGCTACGACAGCTACGTGCCCAACATCGAACTGGCCGGCGGCGTGACGGTGCGCGTGCCCCTGACCCCAGGCACGTTCCGCCCCGACTTCGACAAAATCGGTGCCGCCATCACATCAAAAACCCGCGCCATCCTGGTCAACTCGCCACACAACCCGAGCGGCACGGTGTGGAGCGCGCAAGACATGCTGCGCCTGCAGGAGATCCTGGCACCGACCGATGTGCTATTGATCTGCGACGAGGTCTATGAGCACATGGTGTTCGATGGCCAGCAACACCAGAGCGCGGCCAGCTACCCCGGTCTGGCAGCACGTGCCTTCATCGTCTCCAGCTTTGGCAAGACCTACCACGTGACCGGCTGGAAGGTCGGCTATGTGGCCGCACCCGCAGCGCTGAGCGCCGAGTTTCGCAAGGTGCATCAATTCAACGTCTTCACCGTCAACACACCGGTACAACACGCGCTGGCCGCCTACATGGCGGATGCCAAACCGTATCTGGAACTGGCCGCCTTCTACCAGCGCAAGCGCGACCTGTTTCGCGCTGGCCTGCAGCGCACCAAGCTCCGTCTGCTGCCGGGCGAAGGCACCTACTTTCAGTGCGTCGACATCTCGGGTCTGGCGGTGCCCGAGCGCAACCTGCCGGAAGCCGACTTCTGCCTCTGGCTGACGTCCGAGATTGGCGTGGCGGCGATCCCCTTGTCAGCTTTTTACGGCAACGGTTTTGACCAGCACGTGGTGCGCTTCTGCTTTGCCAAGAAGGACGAAACGCTCAATGCCGCGCTGTTGCGACTGCAGGCGCTTTGAGCTTCAGAGCAACTGTGCCCAGGCTTTATCGAGACGCTTGACACTGACCGGCTGCGGCGTGCGCAACTCCTGCGCGAAGAAGCTCACGCGCAACTCCTCCAGCAGCCAGCGGAACTCCTGCATGCGCTCGTCAACGACACCCTTGCGTTCGGCAACGAGCCGCCAGTAGCGCTGCTCCAGCGGGCGCAATTCCACCAGACGTGCCGCGTCGCGTGCCGGGTCGGCGCGGTATTTTTCGAGACGCGCCGTGATCGCCTTGAGGTAGCGCGCAAAGTGCTGCAGCGGTCCCCAGGGTGAGTTGGCGAGGAAACGCTTGGGCATCAGGCGCGCGAGCTGTTGGGCGACATCGGCCGTGGCCTCGGGCGCATTGCGCGTGTCCTTGAGTTTGCGCGCAGCGCTAGCGTATTCCAGCAGGATGACGCCAGCCAGACGCGCCACTTCATTGGCGATCAAGGTCAGACGCCCCCGGCCCTCGTCGATGCGGCGCTTGAAATCGTGTTCGTTGGTCGGCAAGGGCTCCAACAGGAAGGCGCGGTCCAGCGCGACGCTGACGATCTGCTCGCGCAGTTCCTCTATCGTGCCACCGCCGGCGCCGTCGGCCGTCTTGCCAACCAGCAAATACGTGATCGCCATCTTCTGCAAATCAGGAATGTTCTTTTCAAGATACTTGAGCGCGTCCTTGATCTGCAGCGAGAACAAGCGGCGCAAACCGGCACGGTGTTTGGCCGCCGCGACATCGGGCTCATCAAAAACCTCGATCATCACCGCGTCGCCAACGTCAATCAGGCCCGGGTAGCCGATCAAGGTCTGTCCCCCTTTTTGAATCTCCAGCAGTTCCGGCAACTCGCCAAAAGTCCAGGCGGTATAGCGCTGACCGGCGGGCGCGGCGGCGGCGGGCGCGTGCGCTGTGCGTGCGGGCGCTGCGGCCTGACCGGCGGCTGCCGGAGGACTTGCCTTCTGCGTTGGCAGTGCCGCTGCATTGCTTGCCAGCTTGAGGCCAGCCAAGGCCTGAAACGCACCGCGCGCCTGGGCCCCGAGCTCGGATTTCAGCGCGCCCAGGTTGCGCCCATGCCCCAACTGGCGGCCATGCTCGTCCACCACGCGAAAGTTCATGAAGAAATGCGGGCTCAACATGTCGACCTTGATGTCGGCGCGCACCACGTCAAGTGAGGTCGCCAGGCGCACCAGCTTCAACACCGCGTCAACCAGCGAGCCATGACCAAATAGTTCCGGCTCGTTCAGCGCCTGTGCCATCTTGCTGGCGCTATCGGGCAACGGCACCAGTCGTGAGCGCGGCCGTTGGTGCAGGGTTTTGAGCAGTGCCTGAATTTTATCCTTGAGCATGCCGGGCACCAGCCACTCGCAGCGATCTTCGTTGACCTGGTTCAGCACAAACAGCGGCACCGTTACCGTCAAACCATCCTTGGCATCGCCCGGCTCGTGCAGATAAGTCGCGGCGCAATCGACGCCACCCAGGCGCAGCGTCTTCGGAAACGACTGCGTGGTGATGCCGGCCGCTTCATGGCGCATCAACTCATCGAGCGTGAGCAGCAACAAGTTGGGTTGCTTTTTGATCTCCTCGCGGTACCAGTTCTCGAAGCTGTAGGCACTGCAGACATCGGCTGGCAACTGCTGGTCGTAGAAGGCGTAGATCAGTTCCTCGTCCACCAGCACGTCCTGCCGGCGCGCTTTGTGCTCCATATCTTCCACCTGGCGGATCAGCCGCTGGTTGGCAGTGAGAAAGGGCAGCTTGGTCTCCCACTGCCCGGCCACCAAAGCTTCGCGAATGAATATCTCGCGCGCTGCAACTGCATCGACGCGGCCGAAGTTGACGCGCCGCCCGCTGTAAATCACGATGCCGTAAAGCGTGGCGCGCTCCAGCGCCACCACCTCACCGGCCTTCTTCTCCCAGTGCGGATCGAGCAACTGCTTCTTGAGCAAATGCTCCGCCACCTGCTCCAGCCACTGCGGCTCGATATTGGCGATGCCGCGGCCAAACAGTCGCGTGGTCTCGACCAGTTCGGCCGCCACCACCCAGCGCCCGGGCTTCTTGCTCAGGTGCGCGCCCGGATGGGCAAAGAACTTGATGCTGCGCGCGCCCAGGTACTCACCCTGGTTCGCCTCGACCTCGACCTTGCAACCAATGTTGCCGAGCAGGCCTGAGAGCATGGACAAATGCAATTGCTCGTAACTCGCCGGCGCCGTGTTCAAACGCCACTTGTGCTCGGCCACCACCGTATGCAACTGAGAATGAATGTCGCGCCACTCGCGCACGCGCCGGATGTTGACGAAGTTTTGCCGCAGCAACTGCTCGTACTGGCGGTTCGACAATTTATGTTGCCCTTCCCCACCCTTGCCATCATTAATCCACTTCCACAGCTTCAGATAACCACTGAATTCACTCTTCTCGTCATCGAACTTGACATGCGCCTGATCAGCCTGGGTCTGCGCCTCCAGCGGTCGATCGCGCACATCCTGCACGCTCAGCGCCGACGCGATCACCAGCACCTCGTCGAGCGCGCTGCGCCCTCGTGCTTCCAGAATCATGCGGCCGACACGCGGGTCCAGTGGCAAACGGGCCAGCTCGTTGCCCATTGGCGTGAGTTCGTTAACGTCATCGACGGCGCCGAGTTCGTTCAACAACTGGTAGCCGTCGGCAATGGCGCGCCCGGATGGACGCTCCAGAAACGGAAACTCCTCGACACCGCCCAGGTGCAGCGACTTCATGCGCAGGATGACACCGGCCAGCGAACTGCGCAGAATCTCGGGATCTGTGAAGCGCGGACGGCCGTCAAAGTCTTTCTGCTCGTAGAGCCGGATGCAGATGCCGTTGGCAACCCGGCCGCAACGCCCGGCACGCTGATTGGCCGAAGACTGGCTGATCGGCTCGACCAGCAACTGCTCCACCTTGCTGCGAAAGCTGTAGCGCTTCATGCGCGCCGTGCCGGCATCGATGACGTAGCGGATGCCCGGCACGGTAAGCGAGGTCTCGGCCACATTGGTGGCCAGCACAATGCGCCGCCCGCTGTGGCCATCAAAGATGCGGTCCTGCTCCGCCTGCGACAGCCGCGCAAACAGCGGCAGCACTTCGGCATTGCGAAACAGCGGCTGGTGGGCGAGGTGCCGGCGCAAATGGTCGGCCGCCTCGCGAATCTCGCGCTCGCCCGGCAGGAACACCAGAATGTCGCCGCTGTTGTGCACGTCGCGCCAGAGTTCATCAACACCATCGGCAATGGCGTTGTTGAGGTCGTAGTCGCGCGACTCCTCGAACGGCCGGTAGCGTTGCTCCACCGGGAACATGCGCCCGGACACCATGATGACCGGTGCTGGTACTAAAGGCCCCCACGCTCCGCGCTGCGCGTCGTCGCTGCCCCCCGAGGGGGCGTCGCCTGGCTTGGGGCGGCCCGGCGCCAGGCGTGTCCTTGACGCAAAGTGATCGGCAAAGCGCTGGGCGTCGATGGTGGCCGAGGTCACGATGATTTTCAGGTCCGGGCGGCGCGGCAGGATCTGGCGCAGGTAGCCGAGCAGGAAATCGATGTTCAGGCTGCGCTCGTGCGCCTCGTCAATGATGATCGTGTCGTAGGCCTTGAGCAGCGGGTCGGTCTGCGTTTCGGCCAGCAAAATGCCGTCGGTCATGAGTTTGACCGAGGCGTCGCGGCTCAGGCGATCCTGAAAGCGCACCTTGAAACCCACCACGTCACCGAGCGGCGTCTGGAGTTCCTCGGCGATGCGCTTGGCGACCGAACTCGCGGCAATGCGGCGCGGCTGCGTGTGGCCGATGAGTTTGCCGCGCCCGGGTGGGTAGTTCAGCTTGCCACGCCCCATGGCCAGCGCGATCTTGGGCAATTGCGTGGTCTTGCCAGAGCCGGTCTCGCCGCAGACGATGATGACCTGGTGCTGCTGCAAGGCGGCTGCGATCTCGTCGCGTTTTTCCGACACCGGCAGTGCGGGCGGAAAGTCGATTTTCAGGAGACTGGCGGACAAGGGGGAAACTTCGGTCAAAATGAAGGCAGAGAGTGGGTTCGGGCAATTATCCCCTGCTGCATTTTTTTGACCGCTCCGCTAACCCTTTGATTCCATGTCCTCAGTTTTCAATTTCACCTTCGTACCCTGGTTCCGGTCTGTGGCGCCCTACATCCACAAGTTCCGCAACCAGACTTTTGTCGTCGGTATCGCGGGCGAGGCGATAGCCGCGGGCAAGCTGCAAGCGCTGGCGCAAGACCTCGCCATGATCCAGAGCATGGGTGTGAAAGTCGTTCTGGTGCACGGTTTCCGCCCCCAGGTCATCGAACAACTCACAGCCAAGGGGCATACCTCGCACTACTCGCACGGCATGCGCATCACCGACAGCGTGGCACTTGACTGCGCGCAGGAAGCTGCCGGCCAGTTGCGCTACGAAATCGAAGCGGCCTTCAGCCAGGGCCTGCCCAACACGCCGATGGCCGGCGCCACGGTGCGCGTGATCTCGGGCAACTTCATCACGGCGCGGCCGGTAGGAATCGTCGACGGCGTTGACTTCCAGCACTCAGGGCTGGTGCGCAAGGTCGATACCGCCGGCATCCTGAAGACGCTTGATTTTGGCGCCATGGTGCTGCTCTCGCCGGTCGGTTTTTCACCCACCGGTGAAGCCTTCAACCTGACCATGGAAGAAGTCGCTACCTCGGTGGCCGTTGCCTTGCAGGCTGACAAGCTGATTTTCGTCACTGAGATCCCGGGCATTCGTATCCATGCGAGCCAACCCGAGAGCGAAGACAACCCGATTGATACCGAACTGCCGCTGGCCGCTGCCGAGAAACTGCTGGCCGAGTTGCCTTCGGCCAACCAACCCACCGACACTGCCTTCTACCTGCAGCATTGCGTGGCGGCCTGCAAGAACGGCGTTGAGCGCAGCCACATCATCCCGTTTGCGGTAGACGGCGCGATCCTGCTCGAAGTCTATGTACACGACGGCATCGGCACCATGGTGGTGGACGAAAAACTTGAGAGCCTGCGCGAAGCCACGGTGGAGGACGTCGGCGGCATCCTGCAACTGATCGAGCCTTTCGAGAAAGACGGCACACTGGTCAAACGCAGCCGCACCGAGATCGAGCGCGACGTTGGCAACTACACGGTGATCGAGCACGACGGCGTCATCTTTGCCTGTGCCGCGCTCTACCCCTATCCGGAAGCGCGCTGCGCCGAAATGGCGGCCTTGACGGTCTCACCGCAGGTGCAGGGCCAGGGCGACGGCGAACGGGTACTCAAGCGCGTTGAGCAACGCGCCAGAGCGGCCGGACTGGAGAGCATTTTTGTATTGACCACGCGCACCACGCACTGGTTCCTCAAACGCGGCTTTGTGCTGGTGGACCCGGACTGGCTGCCCGAAGCGCGCAAGCGCAAGTACAACTGGGATCGAAAGAGCCAGGTGCTGGTGAAAAAACTCGTCAGCGTTTGACGCGACGCGCTGTTCTGGCCATCAGCGCCAGGGCCAGCAGGGCAAAGCCGACAAAGCACA
>CAIWNX010000276.1 GCA_903914175.1 uncultured beta proteobacterium
CCATGGTGATCATCCTTTATATCTCCGCCTAAAAATTAGGCAGAGGCATTAGAACACCTGGGTCAGTTTTGGATGCGAATACCCCCTCTAAATGGGTCAGTTTTCAATGCGCGCCAACACACAAACGCCTGATAACGGCAGCAGCGCCTGCCAGGTGCGATTTGTATTGACAACGTGTATTCCCACCCTTACAGTATCAATTGTGTATTCATTGTGAGGACATCATCATGCGCGACATCGCCATTAACCTTCGGGCACGTTCCGAGCAACGTGACCTGATCGACCGGGCTGCCGGTACGCTGGGCAAGAACCGGTCTGACTTTATGCTCGAAGCCGCCTGCGAAAAAGCACAGGCGGTCGTTCTGGACCGCACATTTTTTGCGCTGGACGATACTGCGTTCGCCCGATTTACCACCTTGCTGAACGCGCCTGTGGAGCCGAACGCTGCCTTGGATCGTTTGCTGGCACGGCGTCCCTTATGGGAAAAATGAGCGTCGTACAAGCACCTATTTTGCTTGGCACTGACCATGAGATAGGCGCATTCGACTGCGGTGAACCCGTCATGGACAACTGGTTAAAACGGCGCGCTTTGGCCAATCAAGCGTCTGGCGCATCTCGCACCTTCGTGGTTGCCGATGAAGCACAGATCGTGCGCGGTTACTATGCGCTGGCAGCCGGGGCGGTGGACCATGCGACCGTCGGCAGCGCAATACGGCGCAATATGCCAGATCCTGTACCGGTCATGGTGCTTGGCCGACTTGCCGTAGACCGCAGTTTTCATGGCAAGGGGCTTGGTACCGATTTGCTTCAGGACGCGATATTACGAACCGAACGCCTGGCACAGGAAGTCGGCATTCGCGCACTGGTCGTGCATGCCTTGAATGATCCAGCCTGCGCCTTCTATCGTCATCACGGATTCAGCGAATCAGCCATCGATCCATTGGTTCTTATGATCCGCATTCGTTCGAGCATTTAATACAGGGGCCACTGACGCCCGTTGAGTAGAGTTAACTGATCTCTTTATTTTTAGATTGATTTGAAGTAATCCCCTGCCCTGCTGCCAGCAAAGCTTCCTTGGTAAATCGAATCAGCACCTCTTCGTCACCGATCTGGATCTCTGCCCCCTGGTCCCGGAAGACCTGAAGCAGTTCATCCACCGTGTCTGAACGGGGCGAAGTGTGCGCTATGCCCTGAACCTGGCCGATGTGCGCATCACGCAAACCGACATTGGCAAGCGGGCAACTGGTGCTGCGCAAGCGTGGCGCAGGTGGCGCGGTGCTGCCCATCAAACGCCGGATCAACATCTTTCTGAATAGCGCCACGCTGGAATACTTCAAGGCCAAGGCGGGCGGACGCGGCTTCTTTCCAAGGGTATACGTGAAGGGGCGCTATGGTAAAATAATGGCTTCGCGTGTGGAGTACTATTGCCTATGCCAAGTAAAAGAGCGACGAGGCGGCCACATCGGGCAAGAGCCGTAGTGACGAGCGTGATGAGTGCCTAAAACTCGCCGGGAAATTCTCCAAGCTGGCTACGAAGATAGAAAATGGCACCGGCTTGACCCAAGCCGATGTGGCCGCGCGAATGAGCGTTTCGCAGCCTGTAATTGCCCGCATCTTGAAGCGTAATTGGCTAGGCGACCATGGCAGGTGTGTACCGAAGTTCCATCAGCTTTCCGATAGCGAGTGGAGCGATAGCGTAGGCAACACCGTTCATATCGGCAAACTCAACCAGAACCACTTCATCACTTAATTCTTCTACTATCGTACCGACCTGCCCTTTTAAGAGGTTGGCTGTCGGTACGTCTTCAATCGTAGCAACAACATCAAGTAGTTTCATTTCATTCTCCAATTGCAAAGCATGTGATCAGCCTACAACACCGCATCCGATTCCGGTAGGTTAGAAAAATTATATCCGCTAACCAGCCAGCGCTACGCGCATCTGTCACAGGAACCTTGATTGACGCGGCGAATGCAGCACGGAAAATTCTAGCTTCTTGTATATATCCATATATATGTGTATATTTGGCTTACCATGCGATACACTCATGATCCGGAAAAGAAAGCTGCGAACCTGAAAAAGCACGGGCTAGATTTTGACGATGCGCGGGGCGTGATCGAAGGTGCGCAAACCGTCACTTTTGAGGATCGGCGCTTTGATTACGGCGAGGCCCGCTTTATTACGCTGGGGTTGCTGCATGGTGTGGTGGTCATCATTGCCACGGCGGAAACCGACAAATCAATACGCATCATTTCCATGCGAAAGGCGGATAAACATGAGCAAAAAATCTACTACGAAAATCGCTGACGATACACGCATCACGCAAGTCGACATTGACAGCGGGCAACTGGTGCTGCGCAAGCGTGGCGCAGGTGGCGCGGTGCTGCCCGCCAAACGCCGGATCAACATCTTTCTGGATAGCGCCACGCTGGAATACTTCAAGGCCAAGGCGAGCGGACGCGGCTACCAAACCCTGATAAACGAAACGCTCAAGCAGGCGATGCAGGCAGAAAACCTGGAAGCCGTGGTGCGCAAAACGATCCGTGAAGAAATGCGCAATGCCCCTGTCAGGACTTAATTTGTTTATTCAAATAATGTCAACAAATCCGATTTTATTTTTGCAAGCACGCCTTCCCAATCGCCACGCCTGTCCTGTCGATATGCCGATATAGGCCAATCATGCACTGTTCCAGCTGACGGGTGAAGCCGGTAACATCCATCAGCGCAGAGGATCGCATCCTGGCCCGCATTTCGCTTCTCAGCGCCACCAGTCGGTTCTGATTCCCGGCCAGCTCCACCGCGATTCGCACATAATCCTCTGCGTCCTGCGCCGATAGTTCCGGCAGACTCTCCACAAGCTCTGGCGACCTACTGCAGAACTTGCCTTCCGCACCACCGGCGAGTGCTCCCACGACAACAACAGCTCCTGTCACCACCGACGTTTCCGCCGCAACAGGGACGACGACGACGCTTGATGCAGAGGCGCTGAAGGCTCTGGCACTGGCTCTCACAACGCCAGCATCTTTGAATGCGCATCCTTGAAATTAAATTTTTTGATTAAAGGGCGCAAATATTTAAAAATCTGGTGTTATCAACGCAATTTATTTTAAATATCCTATAATGAGGACTGGTAACCCTATGATTGTTTCAACTGATGTCCTTTTTTTCTAAAAAAATGGGCCTGCGGCGCTAGGGTTTTAATAATCGCAATAGCAAGGAGTTTGCATGGCAACCATTAAAATAGATGATAAAGAATATGATGTA
>CAIWNX010000277.1 GCA_903914175.1 uncultured beta proteobacterium
CAGTTTATGAAAGGCATCACCAAGGCCACCTATTTGATCGAGCGCCACGAAGACATCATCCCGACACTGTTCGAGGCCTACCGCACCGCCACCAGCGGGGAGCCCGGCCCGGTGTTCGTCGAGTTGCCGGCCAATTTGCAATTGTTCCCCGGCGAACTCGGCGAGTTGCCGCACTGGACGCCAATGCCTTTGCCTGCGCCAGCAGCCGCCAGCCAGATCGATGCTGCGGTGGCATTGCTGAAGCAGGCCAAGCGCCCCGGTCTGTTCATTGGCTGGGGAGCGCGTGACTGCCTGGCTGAGGTCACGGCGTTGGCCGAGCACCTGCAGGCACCCGTTTCGACGACCCTGCAGGGTTTTTCGATGTTTCCGGCCAGTCACCCTTTGCATACCGGCTTCGGTTTTGGTCCGGCAGCGGTACCGGCGGCGCGCAATGCCTTCGCCGATTGTGACGTGATGCTGGCGATCGGAACCCGCTTTGGCGAGATCGCAACCGGTAGTTTTGGCGTCACCGTGCCGACGCAGCTGATTCACATCGACATCAACCCCCAGACCCTGAACGTCAATTACCCGGCGCAGGTGGCGATCGCTGGCGATGCCCGTGTTGTGTTGCCGCAGTTGTTGGCGGCGCTGCGCCTGGCAATGCCAGTGCAGGCGGTTAATACCGGTTTGCAGCAGCGCATTGCCTCGGACAAGAAGGCGTATCGTGAGAGCTGGTACGCACATGACAGCAAAGGCCGGGTTAATCCGGCGCGTTTCTTTGATGCCTTGCGCGCCGCCAGCCCGGCCGAGGCGGTCACGGTGGTGGACGACGGCAACCATACTTACCTGACGGCCGAGTTGATGCCAATCCTCTGCGCCAAGTCCGCCATCGTGCCGACCGACTTCAACGCCATGGGCTATTCAATTCCGGCCGCTATTGGCGCCAAACTGGCGCGTCCCGACGTGCCGGTGAACTGCATCGTGGGCGATGGCTGCTTTCGCATGACCTGCATGGAGATCATCACCGCCACCCAGTATCGGCTGGGCGTGGTCTACTATGTTTTTTGCGATGGCGAGCTGTCGCAGATCGCCCAGGCGCAGGAGATTCCGTACAACCGGAAACCCTGTACGGTGCTGGCAAGCGTGGTGATTGATGGTGTCGCCCGTGCGGTTGGCGCGCACTATCTCAAGATCAGCAACGATGCCGAACTGGCCTCGCAGATCGCGGCTGCGAATGCAGTGGCGGCAGCCGGGCAGCCGGTAATCGTGGAAGTTAGCATTGACTACGGTAAGCGGACCGCCTTTACCGAAGGCGTCGTGAAAACCAATTTTCAGCGCTTTACCCTGACCCAAAAAGCCCGCGCCTTGAGTCGTGCACTGCTGCGAAAAGTGACTGGTTGACTGGCTCGCACGACCTGAATTTCGGGCTTGTCAATGCAGTCTAAATGCGATAGACTCGCATTTGCAGCGGCAACATTCGTGTGCCGTCTGCCCTATTTTCAAAGGTCAGCACCATGTTTTTATCTCAGCTACCCAACGGTTCACACGCCCTGGTAGAGGGTTTGGTGTCGGGTTCCGCTGAGGTTGGTGCTGCCACTTTGCACCGTTTGGGTGAACTTGGTTTCATCGCCGGCGAGCCGGTCCGGATGCTGCGACGCGGCCCGGGTGGGCGCGAGCCGCTGGCCGTGCAGGTGGGCGAGACCCTGTTCGCGCTGCGTTTGCTCGAAGCCCAGTGCATCCGCGTGCGTGAACTTGAGGCGAGCCCGGCTTGAGGTTTTCATGACCCAGGCCGCCGCCATCAGGAGCATCGCGCTGGTTGGCAATCCCAATTGCGGCAAAACCGCGCTCTTCAACCTGCTGACCGGGGCACGCCAGAAAGTCGCTAATTACGCCGGCGTTACGGTTGAACGCAAGGTCGGTCTGGCGCGACTACCGAATGGCCAGACGGTGTCGGTGGTGGATTTGCCGGGCGCCTATAGCCTGACTCCAGCAACGCCCGACGAACAGGTGACCTTGGAAGTCATCGAAGGCCGACGTGCCGGTGAAGATGCGCCTGACGCCATCGTCGCCGTGGTTGACGCCACTAACTTGCGCATGAACCTGCGGCTGGTCTTGGAGCTCAAACGTTTCGGCAAGCCGATGGTGCTGGCGGTCAACATGGCGGACGTGGCGCGGTCACAAGGCCTGAAGCTCGATTTACCCCGCCTGGCGCTGGAACTGGGTTGTCCGGTGGTCGAGACGGTGGCGGTCATGCACGATGGCCACGCTCAATTGCTGGCGCAACTTGAAAAGCAGTTTGCCCGACCACTGCCGCCTATGCCCGACGCCAATGCGCAGCCAGTGACTTCAACTGA
>CAIWNX010000278.1 GCA_903914175.1 uncultured beta proteobacterium
AAGCCTTCGCTGTCGTGCCGATGGCCTTGATGAGCGACCTGGGCTTGAGCCACGACATTGTCAACGTCAATGGTGGCGCGTGCGCGCTGGGTCATCCGATTGGCGCCTCCGGAGCGCGCATCATGGTCACACTGTTATACGCGCTGCAGGCACGTGGTTTGAAGAAAGGTGTTGCCACGCTGTGTATCGGGGGCGGTGAAGGTACGGCGGTTGCGATTGAAATGCTGTAACTGTCATCCCGTCCCCGGATCAGGTCCAGGGCGATCCGGGATCCAGTGCCAAGCGAAGCATGGATTGCGGATCAGGTCCGCAATGACAGGGAAGTGAAACTGATTGCTAAATTCGGGAGATAGAGACTCATGTTGCTAAGCCAAGACCAGGAAATGATTCGCGATGCGGTGCGCGCTTTTGCCCAAGCGGAGTTGTGGCCCAACGCCGCGCGCTGGGACAAGGAGCACTGCTTCCCCGAAGAGGCGCACCAGGGGCTGGCGGCGCTAGGGGCCTATGGCATTTGCGTGCCCGAGGAGTTTGGCGGTGCCAATCTGGACTACCTGACGCTGGCGCTGGTGCTCGAAGAAATTGCCGCGGGCGATGGCGGCACCAGCACCGCGATCAGCGTCACGAACTGTCCGGTCAATGCAATTCTGATGCGCTACGGCAACCTCGCGCAAAAGCGCCAGTGGCTCGAACCGCTGGCGCAGGGCAAGATGCTGGGTGCCTTTTGCCTGACCGAGCCGCATGTCGGATCCGACGCTTCGGCCCTGCGCACGACGGCGGTGAAGGACGGCGACAGCTATGTGCTCAACGGTGTCAAGCAGTTCATCACCAGTGGCAAGTACGGCCATGTGGCGATCGTGATTGCCGTGACCGACAAGGGCGCCGGCAAGCGCGGCATGAGCGCTTTTCTGGTTCCGACCAATGCGCCCGGTTATGTGGTGGCGCGCATCGAGGACAAACTGGGACAGCACTCCAGCGACACGGCGCAGATCAACTTCGACAACTGCCGCATTCCGGAAGAAAACCTGATCGGCGCCGAGGGTGCGGGCTACGGCATTGCGCTCGGTGGCCTGGAGGGTGGGCGCATCGGCATCGCCGCGCAAAGCGTGGGCATGGCGCGCAGTGCGCTCGACTGCGCCATCGGCTACGCCAAGGAGCGCGAGAGTTTTGGCACGGCCATCTTCAACCACCAGGCAGTTGGTTTCCGCCTGGCCGAGTGCGCCACAAAAATCGAAGCCGCGCGCCAGCTGATCTGGCACGCTGCATCGCTAAGGGACGCAGGCAAGCCCTGCCTGAAGGAGGCCGCCATGGCCAAGCTGTTTGCCAGCGAGATGGCCGAGCAGGTCTGCAGCGTTGCCATCCAGACGCTGGGTGGCTATGGCTATGTGAGCGACTTTCCGGTGGAGCGCATTTACCGCGACGTGCGCGTGTGCCAGATCTACGAAGGCACGAGCGACGTGCAGAAGATCATCATTCAACGCGCCTTGTAAACGGGCTAGCGTCCGTAAGCGTCCTCAAAGCGGATGATGTCGTCCTCGCCGAGGTAGGCGCCAGACTGCACTTCAATCATCTCCAGCGGCACGCAGCCCGGGTTCTCCAGGCGGTGCTTCGTGCCCAGCGGGATGTAAGTCGATTCGTTTTCGGAGAGCAAAAAAGTCTCGTCGCCGCGCGTGATTTTGGCGGTGCCGCTGACCACAATCCAGTGTTCGGCGCGGTGGTGGTGCATTTGCAGCGAGAGGATGCCGCCGGGCTTGACCACAATGCGCTTGACCTGGAAGCGCTCACCGGCGTCAACGCCGTCGTAGGAGCCCCAGGGCCGCAACACCTTGCGATGAAGACTGCCTTCGCTGCGGCCTTTTTTCTTGAGGCGATCGACAATTTTTTTGACGTCCTGTGTGCAGTCCTTGTGCACGACCAGTATTGCGTCAGCCGTTTCTACCACCACCAGGTCGCTCACCCCCACGCAGGCGATCAGACGACCTGCCGACAGTGCCAGCGTGTCATGACAGTCCTGCAGCATGACGTCTCCCGTCGCGACGTTGCCACTGGCGTCTTTGGGCAGCACTTGCCACAAGGCGTCCCAGGCGCCGATGTCTGACCAACCGGCGCTTAAGGGGATGACGACACCGGGCGGCAGCGCCGTGGTCGCATCGCCCACGCGCCCCTTGTGCTGTGCCAGGCGTTCCATCACGGCGTAATCAATCGAGTCCGACGGACAGGCGGCAAAGGCGTCCTTGCCGACGCGGACAAAGTCGCCGTCGGTTGAACGCAGTGCCCAGGCACTTTGGCAGGCGACCAGAATGTCGGGCCGGCAAGCCGCCATGGCCGACAGCCAGACCGAGGCGCGCAGCATGAACAGGCCGCTGTTCCAGAGGTAGGAACCTTCCCTGAGGTAAGCCTGCGCTGTTGCCAGATCGGGTTTTTCAACAAAGCGCGCAATCAATCGCGCTGGTTCCGATTGCGCCGCGTAGGCAGCGCCCGACTGGATGTAGCCGTAGCCGGTCTCCGGCGTTGCCGGTGTGATGCCGAAGGTAACGACGGCGCCCTCATCGGCCAGTGCCGCACCCTGGCGCACCGCGTTCTGGAACGCGGCAAGATCGGTGATGACGTGGTCAGCTGGCATCACCAGCAGGATCGGGTCGGTCGCATTCTGATTGGCGGCCAGCGCCGCCAGCGTCAGCGCCGGTGCCGTGTTTCGACCAATGGGTTCGAGCACGATGCTGCCGGGCTTGCCCATCAGGCGCAGTTGCTCGGCGATGACGAAACGGTAGTCCTCATTGCACACCACCAGCGGCGGCGCCAGTTCGCAGTCGGCGATGCCTTCGACGCGCCGGACCGTTGCTTGCAGCAGCGAGTCGGAGCCGATCAGCGGCAGCAATTGCTTGGGATATTTTTCGCGCGACAGCGGCCACAAACGGGTGCCGGAGCCACCAGACAGGACAACGGGTTGGATCAGCATGGCAGACAGCATTGCAATGGCTTGGTGAGGAATTCAGACTAGGTTTCAGGCGCGGGCGTCGCCCCAGCGCAGCTGCGACGTGTCGTCGCCACGGTACAGGGTTTCGCCGTGACGGTCGACGCAGTAGTCGGGCGAAACAATCATTTCGGAGAATCGCATGTCGGCCGCGATGCGCGTGTACTCAAACAGAATGCTGCGCACCACCTTGGCGCCGGTGCGGATGTGGCAGCCGTGCCCAATCCAGGCCGGGCCCGTGATGCTGGCACCGGGCTCGATGCGCACGCTAGCTCCAATGTAGACCGGACCTTCGATCTTGACTTTGTCCCACGGAATCGAGGTATTGAGTCCGACCCAGACGCCGGGCTTGATCTGCTTGCCAGGCATTTTCATCTCGGCCACTTCGCCGCGCAGCACGCGCTGCAGTACCGACCAGTAGTCGCTGACGCGGCCGATGTCGATCCAGTTGAAGGGTCGGTTTTGAACGAAAAACGGCAGCCTCTGCGCAACCAATTGAGGAAATAGCTGCGAACCGATGTCGTAGACCGTGCCCGGTGGCACCAGATCCAGCACCGCCGGCTCAAAGATGTAGATGCCGGTGCTCGCTAGCGTGGACTTGGCCTCGCTGGGTTTGGGTTTTTCCTGGAAGGATTCGATGTGACCGTCGGCTGCCGCCACCACGATGCCGTAGCTCTGGACGTCGGCCAGCGGCACATCAAGCGCTACGACGCTGGCGAGGGCGCCTTTGGCTTTGTGCTCGGCCAGCGCGGCCGTGATGTCGAGGTCGATCAACGCATCGCCACACAGCACCAGCGTGGTCTCGTCAAAGAAGCCGCCAAAATCCTGGATGCGCCGCATGCCGCCGGCTGAGCCCATCGGGCGCGGCAGGACGTCGCCGTGGTCGCGGATGCCTTCGTAAGCGTAGCCAATCTGCACGCCCCAGCGTCGGCCATCGCCAAAATATTCCTCGATCTTGTGGTGATGCCAGGCCACGTTGACCATGATCTCGGTGATGCCGTGGCGCGCCAGGTGCTCGATCAGGTATTCCATCACCGGTTTGCCCAGAATCGGCACCATCGGCTTGGGCAGGTCGCGCGTCAACGGACGCACCCTCGTTCCCTGGCCGGCCGCCAGAATCATTCCCTTAGCCATGTGCCGTCCCTTTTGCGATTTTCATTTCTTCGCTCCTGCCGCTTCGCTCCTCAACACCTCAGCCTCCGGACTCGACAGTCGATGCCGCATGTCGGTCCTGCCCCAGCAGACTGACCAGCTGCGGCAGTGCCAGCTGCAGCGCGGCCTTGAGTGTATGCGGCGGATTGATGATGAACATGCCGCTGGCGGGCAGGCCCGGGCGGACCACTTCGCCGGCATCGTCGGAAGTGAGTTTGCTGGATTTGACGGTGAGCGTGGCGTTGAGCCAGCTTTTGCCCGCCTTGGTGGCCAGGGTCTTGAGCTTGCGTGGCACATCGTGCGCTTCGGGCCGCGGAATCAGGGGGTACCAGACGGCATAGGTGCCGGTGGAAAAACGGATCATTGAATCAGCGATCATCGCCACCACGCGGGCGTAATCGGTCTTGATTTCGTAGCTGGGGTCGCATAGCAGCAGGGCGCGGCGCGACGGGGGCGGCAGGAATTTCTTCACGCCTTCAAAGCCATCCTCGCGCAGCACGGCAACCTGGCGTCCGGCTTCGAGTTGCGCGATGTTGGCCGAGAGGGTCTTGGCGTCGGTCGGGTGCAGCTCAAACAGTTTGAGCTTGTCGCGCTCTCCCAGCAGACTCTGGATGATGAAGGGTGAGCCCGGATAGATGCGATGGCTGTCGGCCTTGTTGAAGCCGGCGATCAGGTCCAGATAGTCTTGCAGAATCGGCGCCAGACCGGCGGCAAACACTTTGGATGCTGCTGCGGCCTTGGCGCCGGGCTGTGCTTTGGCGCTAGCGCCCAATTGTTTGTCTTTCTCGGCAAGCAGGCGCAATAAACCGTTGGCTGCTTCGCCACTGGTTTCGGCGTAGTCGCCATCGAGCCGGTACAAACCAGCACCGGCATGCGTGTCGAAAACCGTGAGCGCCGTGTCTTTCTGTCGCAAATGCCGCAAAACAGCAATCAAGATCGTGTGTTTGAGCACATCGGCATGATTGCCGGCGTGGAAGGCGTGGCGGTAGCTGAACATGGTGGGATGGTAACCCGCAAAGTTGGGCTCCGGGCTTTGTTCGTCGTGTGGTTTGGCCGGTCAGCGCATCCCCGGCGCCGGCACAGTAGCCGCAATCTCGTATAATGCCCGCCTTCGCAGCGCTTTTGTGGCTCCGCGGCGAAGCCAGTCCCCCACCTAAGAGATTCCCGATAGAGGAACGCCGACCGTGGAAAAGAGCCCGCCAAACCCTCTCCAAAGAGAAAACTCATGACCAAAACTTTCAGCGCCAAACCCGCTGACGTGGTGCACGAGTGGTTTGTGGTTGACGCGACCGAT
>CAIWNX010000279.1 GCA_903914175.1 uncultured beta proteobacterium
ATCGAGTTCTTCATCCGACAAGGGTTCAAAAGCCAGGGCAGTCATATGGCAACAGCACGTGTGCAAGTCAATGGTGTGCGCCACATTCTCGTCGAACAGCTTGGCTGGCTCGCGTCAAGATGCCTTCACTGGACGCTTACCGGGGGTCTTCTTTTTGGGTGGATTTTCGTGTGGGCCGCGGGCTGGATAGTGCGCGGGTTCCTTGGCATACCTAAAGGCCAGGATCAACGGCCTTAGCTTTCTAGGCGTATTTCCGGAGTTCAAACCTTCCCGTATTTCGGCCACCCTCTCCGCCAGTTAGCCAATAAACATGCGCCTCCCGGCGCATTTTTGTTTTCTGGTCAACAATACACCCGGGCTCAGGGAAGGAACTGTCACACTCCACCGAAACACCCGAATGCGGCTTCACTTCCAAAACGTCACGACAACACTTTATTCATTCACCCTGGTTTACGGACTCACCCTTGGCACAGCCAGCCACGCCGCCACCGAAAATTTTTCCAGTTGCCCGCAATTTTTCGCCAACGCCAAGCCGCCACCGGTCGCTGCGCGCACAACGAACCGTGCCCTGTGTTACGACGCTTTCGCTGTGCTTCATTCTGGCGAGAGCAAAACGCCGGTCTATGTTGCGGAGCGGCTGAACCACGCCGCGGTGCTCGATGCCGGCGAAAAGCGCACCAATCGGTTCTTTGCCGACGCCCGCTTGCGCAGCGCCGAGCGCGCCACGCTTGACGACTACAAGGGCAGCGGCTATGACCGCGGCCACATGGCGCCGGCCGGCGACATGCCGACAGCACAAGCGATGGCGCAGAGTTTTTCCCTGGCCAATATGGTGCCGCAGGTGCCCGAACACAATCGCGGCGTCTGGGCCAAATCAGTTGAGCAGGCGACGCGCAACTATGCACTGCGCGCCAGCGGCGATGTCTACGTCATCACCGGCCCGGTCTATGTACCCAGCATTGCCCAGAGCCCGGCCATCGGTCCGGGGCAGGTGCGTGTGCCCAAGTACCTGTTCAAGCTCGTGTACGACCAGGACCGCAACCGCGCCTGGGCGCACTGGCAGGAAAACAGTGCCACCAGCCGGGCAGGCAGACCGATCAGCTACGACGAGTTGGTCAAGCGCACCGGGGTTGATTACCTGTCGGGGGTCCGCCCGAACTAGATACTTGCGGCGCGAGCAGCTTGTCACGGCTGTCAGCGTCGGCTACGCAAGGCAACTTCCGGATCGGAATCTCAGGTTGCGGCCAGGTCCAGTCCTTGAAAGCGGTTGCCCGATACCTGCCAATGACATTGCGTATCCAACCTGTTCAAATGACCATCGCTTCGAGGCGGAAAATCCCTGCAGCCGCTCGAATCTCTTTCATCAGACCATGACCTGGAAGCGTCTTGGTCTCAATCGTCACAAGACCGACTTGCGCCAACTGGTCTACATCACGTTTGACAGCGCTGCGATCGCGATGCAGTCGCCCAGCGATGACTGTGATCGAACCCGGTTCACCCTTGACACTGCGGAACACGTCAAGTCGACTGGCAGTCAGCAGGCGCAGGAGATCGGCAGGATCATCAAAGCTGACCGTGCGTTCCTCTGGCATCGCTTGCC
>CAIWNX010000280.1 GCA_903914175.1 uncultured beta proteobacterium
CAATGTGGCGCGCTTTAACGCGGGCGTGAACGACATCAAGGACCTGGTCGAAGGCATGGTGCTCGAGGGCACGGTGAGCAATGTGGCAGCGTTTGGTGCCTTTGTTGACCTCGGTGTGCACCAGGACGGCTTGGTCCACGTGAGCCAGTTGGCGCACAAGTTTGTTACCGATGCGCGCGAGATCGTCAAGACCGGTGACATCGTCAAGGTGCAAGTGGTGGAGGTCGATGTGGCGCGCAAGCGCATCGCACTGACCATGAAGCTCGGTGCCGCGCCGCAGCAGCGGACCGGCGCGCACGAGAACCGGTTCCAGGGTGCCGCTGCGCAGCAGCGCAGCCGATCTGCGGGCGCCGGCATGCCAGCATCTTCAACCGCCATGTCATCTGCCTTTGCACGACTCAAAATCGGTGGTGCCTGACGCATAATGCGGCGTTCAGATTCACCAATCATTCAAATGAGCCGCAACCCATGGAACTGAAAGCCTTGCTGGCAATGCAGTTCGCTTTGCCCAGCATCCCCAAGGTGGTGGCGCTGCTGCTCAGCGAACTCGGGCGTGAACCAGCCGATTTGCTCAAGATCACGCAACTGGTCAGCTCCGATCCGGCGTTAACAACACGCCTGTTGCAGATCGCCAATACTGATGCTTTCGGCATGGCGGGTCAGATCAGCAGCCTGTCGGAGGCGCTGGCCCTGCTGAGCATGAATCAGGTCAAAAGCATGGCGCTGGAAGCCGCCTCGGGCGCGACGCTCAAAGCGGTGCCCGGCATTCATTTGCAACAGTTCTGGCGCTACAGCCTGAACGTGGCCAAGCTCGCGCGTTCGCTCGCCGGTGTGGTACGCCTGAACCAGCAGGCCGCTTATACCTGCGGCCTGATTCATGCCATTGGCGAACTGGCCATCCACATCGGCATGCCGCAGCAGGTGGCGCTGCTTGACAGTGTGATTCCCACGCTGGACCTGGCACGCGCCAACGCGGAGCGCCAGTCGTTTGGTTTTTGTTACGCGCAGGTCGGCTCCGGCCTGGCCGCACGCTGGCAGTTTCCGCAGCCCATGGTGGATGCGCTGGAATACCAGTACGCGCCGTTTGACAACAACGCCTACGAGCCGCTGGCGGGTGTCATCCACCTGGCAACCTGGCGCATCCGGGCCAAGGAGGCGGGCCTGTCGGACCGTGGTTTGGCGGTGACGTTTCCCGGCGCTGTCGGTGAAATGCTGGGCCTGGACATCGACATGGTGTTGCAGCAAGACCCGTTCGACTGGCTGGTCCCGGTCTCCGCTCACGCGCCGCTCTAGAGTCGCTAGCCGTGCGCGCCCTGTGCATCCATGTCGGAGCGACGGCACGCCGTCACATTGAACAGCAGGGTCTGTCGCCCGACGCCATCAGCACCATACCAGCCGCGGCTGGTGGCCCCAAGGGGCTGATTCTCGGGCCGCTGGACCGTTTTATTTTTGGCGACTGGCTGACACGCTCGACGCAGCCGCTGCACCTGGTGGGCGCTTCGATTGGCGCCTGGCGCATGGCCACCGCCTGCTTGAACGATCCGGTGGCCGCGTTTGAGCGTCTGGAGCATGACTACATCGCCCAGCACTACGAACTCAAGCCTGGCGAGAAGCGACCCAGCGCGCAGCACATCAGCGAATTGTTCGGCCAGAACCTGCAGGCCTTCTATGCCGGGCGGGTGAGCGAAGTGCTGCAGCATCCGCGTTACCGACTGCACGTGTTCACCTCTCGTGGCCGCCATATCCTGGGGCGTGAACAGCGCTGGCGCACGCCTGTTGGTTACGCCGGTGCCTTGCTGGCCAATACCCTGCATCGCAAAGCGCTGGGCTACTGGCTGGAGCGGGTGGTGTTCTCAACACCAGGGGCGGCGCTGCCCTTTGCCAGCAGCGACTACCCGACGCGCAGAGTTGATCTGAGCCAGGCCAACTTCAGCCAGGCGCTGCAAGCGAGCTGTTCGATTCCCTTCGTGTTGCAGGCGGTCCATGACATTGCGGGCGCGCCGCGCGGTGCTTACTGGGACGGTGGTCTGACCGATTACCACCTGCATCTCAACTATGCCGCTGCGCAGCCGCCGCAGGGGCTGGTGCTGTACCCGCATTTTCAGAAGGCGGTGGTGCCGGGCTGGCTCGACAAGCACCTGCGCTGGCGGCACGGGGCAACACCGTTTCTGGACAACATGGTGCTGCTGGCACCGAACCCGCAGTGGGTTAAAACGCTGCCCAACGGCAAACTGCCAGACCGAAGCGACTTCATGTTCTATGGGGCCGATCAGGCCGGCCGCTCGCGTGCCTGGCGCGCCGCCACGGCGGCCAGTGCGCAACTGGTCGATGAATTCGAGAGCTGGTTGCGCCAGCCTGATCCGCGTCAGGTGCTGGCCTTGTAGGACGCTTGCATGCGTGCCCACCTTCCTGCTTTGGCGCGCTTGCTGTCCCCGGCCTTGCTGGGTTGGCTCTTGGGTAGCGCCTTGCAGTTGCAGCAGCCGGTGCTGAGCGAGCCGGCGCTGTATGCAATGCTGCTGTTGGGGGCTGCGGTGCCGGCCTGGTTGGCACTGCGGCGCGGCTTTGACATACGCTGGCGCATGCTGGCGATGAGCCTGAGCTTTGCGCTGCTGGCCTTTGCCAGCATCGGCTTGCGCGCCGGTATTTTTCTGTCGGATGCGCTGCAAGCGGATCTTGAAGGGCGTGACCTGCAAGTGACCGGGATTGTGACTGCCATGCCGCAGCGCAGCGAGGCCGGGTTGCGCTTCCGTTTCACCGTCGAGGCGGCGCAGCGCGAGGGCAAGGCGCTGCGCGTGCCGGCCAATCTCTACCTGAGCTGGTACGCCGACGCCGATGTCGGACGCGACGCTGAACTGCTGGCACCAATGCACGCGCAACCGGCCCCTGTGCAGGCGGGAGAACGCTGGCAACTGACGGTGCGCCTGAAGGCGCCGCACGGTGCCAGCAATCCCTTTGGGTTTGACTATGAACTTTGGATGTGGGAGCAGGGCCTGCAGGCCAGTGGTTATGTGCGCGCCGGCAAAGCTGTCGCTGCACCGTTGCGCCTGGGACAAACCGGCTGGCATCCGGTGGAACTGGCGCGTCAGCAGGTGCGCGAGCGCATATTCGAGCGCGTGGCGCAGCGAGCGTTCGCCGGACTGATCGCGGCCTTGGTGGTAGGCGACCAGAACGCCATCGAGCGCGCCGACTGGGACGTCTTTCGCGCCACCGGCGTGGCGCATCTCATGGCGATCTCGGGTTTGCACATCACCATGTTCGCCTGGGCTGCGGCGCTGCTGCTGGCGTGGTTATGGCGACGCTCGCAGCGCCTTTGCCTGTGGCTGCCGGCACCCAGCGCCGCCTTGCTCGGCGGCGTGCTGTTGGCAACGGCCTATGCCTTGTTCAGCGGCTGGGGCGTGCCCTCGCAGCGCACCATCCTGATGTTGTTCACGGTGGGCCTGCTGCGCCTGTCGGGCAAGCGCTGGCCCTGGCCGCAGGTCTGGCTGCTGGCCTGCGCCGTAGTGGTGGCGGCGGACCCCTGGGCGTTGCTGCAGGCCGGCTTCTGGCTCAGTTTTGTTGCGGTGGGTGTCCTCTTTGCTGCCGACCCCGCAACGCAGTTTGCACGGCCTGCCACAGCGGCAAGCACCAGCGCGAGTTTCGCCGCCGGGCCGCCCCAAGGCGAAACAGTCCCCTCGGGGGGCAGCGCAGCACGCGCAGCGGCAAGCGTGGGGGCTTTTTTCCATGAACAGTGGGTCATCACGCTGGCGCTGACGCCGTTGACTTTGCTGCTGTTCGGCCAGGTCTCGCTGGTTGGACTGGCGGCCAATGCGCTGGCCATTCCCTGGGTCACCTTGCTGGTCACGCCACTGGCTATGGCGGGGGTGTTGATTTCGCCGCTGTGGGAACTGGCGGCGCTGGCGATGGCGGCGCTGACGGGGTACCTGCAATGGCTGGCAGCGCTGCCATTTGCCACCGTGAGCGTGGCACAGGCGCCGCTGTGGCTGGGTGCGGTCGGCGTTCTGGGTGGTGTGTTGCTGGTGCTGCCTTTGCCATGGCGCTTGCGATTGAGCGGCTTGCCACTGCTGTTGCCGGTGTTGTTGTGGCAGGCGCCGCGCCCCGCGGTTGGCGAGTTTGAACTGTTGGCTGTCGATGTCGGCCAAGGCAGCGCCGTCATGGTGCGCACCGCCACGCACGCGCTGATGTATGACGCCGGGCCGCGCTACAACCGCGAGAGCGACGCCGGCCACCGGGTGCTGGTGCCGCTGCTGCGTGCGCTTGATCTGCGGCTTGATACGCTGGTGCTGAGTCACCGCGACGGCGATCACATCGGTGGCGCGCTGGCCGTGTTGGCGATGCAGCCGCAGGTCCAATTGCTGAGCTCGATTGCCGACGATCCGCAGTTCCAGGGCACTGCTGCGCGCACGCGCTGTGTTGCCGGGCAAAGCTGGCGCTGGGACGGCGTTGAGTTTGAAGTGCTGCAGCCGCTGGCGCAGGATTACGAAGAGGCGCTCAAGCCCAATGCCATGAGTTGCGCCCTGCGTATCTCCAACGGTGCACGCTCGGCCTTGCTGGCAGGAGACATTGAACAGGCGCAGGAGGCTCGGCTGGTGGGCAGCAACGTTTTGCCGGTTGACGTGTTGCTGGTGCCGCACCATGGCAGCAAATCATCGAGCAGCGCTGCCTTTCTTGATGCGGTGCAGCCGCGTATCGCCTTGGTGCAAGCCGGTTATCGCAACCGATTCGGGCATCCGGCCGAGTCCGTTTTGGTGCGTTATCGGGAGCGCGAGATTCGCGTCGTCGATTCGCCCCATTGCGGTGCGGCGATCTGGCAATCGGCACGTGCGCAAGTTGTCCAATGTCGCCGTGAACAGGCTTCGCGCTACTGGCAACACCGCATGCCGTGACTCCCTTGGCTTAAAGCTTGCTAAGCTAGGGGCAGGAGAGAATGATGGCCATGCAGAAATTCGACGAGATGTACACCCGGTTGCCCTATGAGTTTTTTACGCATGGTGCGCAGATTCGCGAGCATTACAAGCTCTACGACGAGTGGCTGGCACGCCAGCCGGGCGACATGATGGCGCAGCGGCGTGAAGAGGCGGAAATGATTTTCCGGCGCGTCGGCATCACCTTTGCGGTGTACGGTGAGAAGGACGAGGAAGGTGCTGGCAGCGAACGCCTGATACCTTTTGACCTGATCCCGCGCATCATCCCGGCTACCGAGTGGAAGGTGCTGGAACGCGGTCTGGTGCAGCGCGTGGCCGCCCTGAACCGCTTTGTGCATGACGTCTATCACGAGCAGGAAATTATCAAGGCCGGTATCGTGCCGCGCGAGCAGATCGAGAACAACGCCCAGTTCCGCCCGGAAATGATGGGTGTGAACGTGCCCAACAACATCTATTCGCACATCTCCGGCATCGACATCGTGCGCGCACCCAATGCAGCGGGCGAGGGCGAATACTACGTGCTCGAAGACAATCTGCGCGTTCCCAGCGGTGTGAGCTACATGCTCGAAGACCGCAAGATGATGATGCGGCTTTTCCCCACGCTGTTCAATGCCTACCGCGTCGCGCCAGTGGCGCATTACCCTGACCTTTTGCTTGAGACCCTGCGCGCCAGCAGCCCGGCCACCACGGCCGAGCCGACGGTGGTGGTGCTGACACCCGGCATGCATAACAGCGCCTACTTTGAGCACGCGTTTTTGGCGCAGCAGATGGGGATCGAGCTGGTGGAGGGGCAGGACCTGTTCGTGCGCGACAACTTCTGCTACATGCGCACGACGCGCGGCCCGAAACGCGTCGACGTCATCTACCGCCGCGTCGACGATGACTTTCTGGACCCCAAGGTGTTCCGTCCGACCTCAACCCTGGGTTGCGCTGGCCTGCTCGACGTCTACCGTGCCGGCCATGTGACGATCTGCAACGCAGTCGGCACCGGTGTGGCCGACGACAAGTCGATCTACCCCTATGTACCCAAGATGATTGAGTTCTATCTGGGCGAGAAACCCATCCTCAACAACGTGCCGACCTACATGTGCCGCAACCCGGACGATCTGGCCTACACCCTGGCCAATCTGAAGGATCTGGTGGTCAAGGAGGTGCACGGCGCCGGCGGCTACGGCATGCTGGTCGGGCCGGCTGCGACCAAGGCCGAGATTGAAGACTTCCGCAAGGCAGTGCTGGCCAATCCGAGCGGCTACATCGCGCAGCCGACGCTGAGCCTGTCGAGCTGCCCAACCTTTGTTGAAAGCGGCATCGCGCCGCGTCACATCGATTTGCGTCCCTATGTGCTCAGCGGCAAGACGGTGCAGATGGTGCCCGGGGGTCTGACGCGCGTGGCACTCAAGGACGGCTCGCTGGTCGTCAACTCGTCACAGGGTGGTGGCACCAAGGACACCTGGGTGCTGGAGAACGGCGTCGCGCCGGCCCTGCCAACCCAGACGCAAACCCAGTCGGCTTAAGGAGTCACGCAATGTTGTCACGTACCGCCGATCACCTGTTCTGGATGTCGCGCTATACCGAGCGCGCCGAAAACACCGCCCGCATGCTCGATGTCAATTACCAGACCTCATTGCTGCCGCAGTCTGATGCCGTCGCGCTGGTTGGCTGGCAGGGGCTGCTCAGCATCAGCGAATTGCTGTCGAGTTACCAGGCAGCGCATGGCGAGATCCAGGCGCGCAATGTGCTGGACTTCATGGTCAAGGACGAGAGCAATCCGTCGTCCATCGTGTCCTGCCTGAACGCTGCCCGTGAGAATGCGCGTGCGGTACGCGGCACGCTCACAACCGAAGTTTGGGAAACGCAGAACCAGACCTGGATCGAGGTCAGGCGCATGATCAAGAGCGGCGAGTTCGAGCGCGACCCGGCACAGTTCTTTGAATGGGTCAAGTTTCGCTCGCACCTCTCGCGCGGTGTCACTGTGGGCACCATGTTGATGGACGAGGCCTTGTACTTCATGCGCATGGGCACATTCCTGGAACGTGCCGACAACACGGCGCGTCTGGTCGATGTCAAATTCCACGCCGTGCAGAGCGATTTTTACGGCACCGCCAGCGAGAAGGACCAGGAATACGACTTCTACCACTGGAGCGCGATTTTGCGCAGCGTCTCGGGCTTCGAGGTCTATCGCAAGGTGTACCGTGACGTCATCAAGCCCGAGCGCGTTGCCGAGTTGTTGATCCTGCGCCCGGACATGCCGCGCTCGCTGCACGCCAGTCTGAACGAAGTGCTGAGCAATCTGGCACTGGTGGCCAACGAGCAGTCAGCCGAGACGCAGCGGCGTGCCGGCAAGTTGTGCGCCGAACTCAAGTACGGCCGCATCGATGAGATCATGGCCACCGGTCTGCACGCCTACCTGACGCAGTTTCTGGATCGCGTCAATGATCTGGGCGTGCACATCAGTCGGGACTTTTTGGTTCCGTCGGCGGCTTGATCGGGTTCAGTGCGGCACTGACGGCCTGGCCCAATTCGATCACGGCCATCGCGTAGTAGCTGCTCCAGTTGTAGCGCGTGATGACGTAAAAGTTGTCGGTGCCGGCGAGATAGCTCGGCGGCGCGTCGCCATTGTGCAACTCCACCAATGCCAGCGGACCCTTGTGCTGCAGGGCTGCGCCTTCGAGAACAGCGCCCTTGGCGATGAAACTGGCGACGCTGAAAGTGGGCAGGATGTCGGGCGTCAGCAAGGCATCGAGTTCGAGTCTTCCTGTATCAAAGCTCACTGGGTAATGCGTGGGCAGGCCCGCTTGCCAATTGAAGGCTTTGAAGTAATTGGCGACCGAACCGATCGCATCGGCCGGGCTGCGAAACAGGTCGATCTTGCCGTCGCCGTCGTAGTCGATTGCGAACCGGTTCCAGCTTGAGGGCATGAACTGTGGCAAGCCCATGGCGCCGGCATAACTGCCGCGCGGGCTTAACGGATCGATGCCGCTGCGCAGCGTCAGATTCAGAAACTCCTCCAGTTCCGCGCGGAAGAAGGGACCACGCTCGGCGGCGCGCGGGTGACTGGGCGGAAAGTCAAAACTCAGCGTGGCCAAGGCGTCGATGATGCGGTAGTTGCCCATGTGCTGGCCGTAAATGGTTTCCACGCCAATGATGCCGACGATGATTTCAGCCGGTACCCCGGTTTCCTTCTCGGCGCGCTCCAGCGTGGCCCGGTTCTCCTGCCAGAAGCGCACACCGGCATTGATGCGAATCGGTTCGATGAAGCGGCTGCGGTAGAGCTGCCAGTTCTTGGCCACACCGACCGTGGGCGGAAGGATCAGCTTGGCAATTTGCGGAATAAATCGTGCCTGGGCCATCGCGCGCCGTACCGACGTGCGTTTGAGTTTGCGCCGCAGGGCAATCTCATTGGCGGCCTGCATGGCGTCCTTGCGCGTGGCGTAGGCCGGGCCTGCCGTTGGGCTTGTTGCAGCGCGCGGTTTCTTGCGCTGCTGCGGGTGGGTCGGCGCCGCGCTGGACACTGTCCAGGCCGCCAACAGGCACAGCGCGATCAATAAGCGGCGGGTGGTCAAGGTGCTTGGATCAGTTGTTGGAGTTCACGCTGCAGTGTAGCCAGACTGGTGCTTGGCCCGGCAGCCGCGGCGTAACGCTGCGCCTCCATGCGCAGCAGCCAGTCACAAAATGCCTGAGCCTTTGCGTCCTTGCGTTGGCGCGTCAGTTGGACCGCCATGCTGCGCGCCGGGCTGTTGGCTTCGAAGGCGAGGCCGCTGCCCTGCAGATGAAGTCGGGCCCGCGCCAGCAGGCGCAACCAGGGGTCGCTGCGCTGGCGCTCCAGTCGTGTCCAGGCGGCACCCGCCAGACTGGCTGCCACCACGATGCCAATCAAAAGATAGCTCAGGTCTTCCCAGGCCGGCGAGCTGAAGCCGATGGCGCGCAGCAGATCGAACTGGCGCTCCTGGCTGTAGTTGAGCACCCACTGGTTCCAACGGTTGTTGACGGCATCCCATGTGGCGCGCAGACGCAGCACCAGACCCGGGCTGAAGCGACCGAGCATGGCGTTGGCAATCGCGCCACGCTGCGCTTGCAGGCGTTGCAGGGTGCCGACGCGCCCCGGCGCTACGGCGGCGGTCGGGTCGACGCGGACCCAGCCACGCCCGTTCATCCAGACTTCGGCCCAGGCGTGCGCGTCGCTCTGGCGCACGACGAAGAAGCCGTCCAGTGCATTGAGTTCACCGCCCTGGTAGCCGGTGACCACGCGCGCCGGCACGCCGGCGGCACGCATCAGAATGACGAAACTCGCGGCAATGTGTTCGCAAAAACCCTGCTTGCGGTCAAACCAGAATTCGTCGGCGCTGTGTTGTCCGAACAGGCCGGGCTCAAGCGTGTAGCGGTAGCCGCCGTTGCGCAAGCGCTCCAACACGGTCTGTAGCAGCGCCGCCGCGTCGTCGCCTCGAGCCTCGCGGCGCAGTTGTTCCCCGAGTTGTCGGGTGCGCGGATTGAAAGCGGGCGGCAACGCCAGGTAAGTCTGCAGGCCGGCCACCGGCTGCCGCGGACCGTGACGGAAATCGGGGAAGCTTTGCGCCCGGTAGCGCAGTAGCTTGGTTACTGGGCGATCGGTAAGCCACTGCAGGTCTGCGTTTTGGTGTGTGGTGAAGCCCGGGACCTGTGGCGCTGCCGTCGTGGCATCGAGCAGCAACAGCCACGGCTGCTGGTTGGGCTCCAGCGTGACTTGGTAATCGACCGGCGTGCCAGCGACCTGCAGTTCGGATGTCAGGCGCAGCGGCACAGGCAATTGCCGGCGCAAGGGGCGCCACTCGCGGCCGTCGAAATCGGACAGCACCGGTCCGCGAAAGTACAGCGCTGCGCTCGGGGGTGTTGCGGCGTCAAAGCGGATGCGCATGGCGATGCTGTCGTCGAGCGCAAGTTGCGCGATGTTGCCAACTTGCATCGTGGCTGACAGGCCGCTGCGCGCGCTCGCCGCGTCGGCAGGCAGGCCCCACAGGGGCGCCAGGCGCGGAAACAGCAGGAACAGCACAAGCATGATGGGCGCGCCCAGCAGGGCCATCGATCCGGCGCTGCGCGCTGCCAGCAGCAGCGGTGGTTTGCCCACCGGCATGTTGGCATTGACCAGTGCCGTCAACAGGCCCAGCAAACCCAGCAGCATGGCGGCCGCGGTGAGCAGCGATTGGGAGTCAAGGAAGTTCGTCAGCAGTGTGAAGAAGCCCAGAAAAAAGACGACAAAGGCATCGCGTCGGGCGCGCAGTTCCAGTGTCTTGAGCGCCAGCAGCACCACGATCAGCGTCACACCCGCCTCCCGTCCGAGCAGAGTCTTGTGCGTGGCATAGGTGGCAGCCAGCGTCAGCAGCAGCAAGGCGAGCAGCCACCAGCGCGAGGGCAGGGCGCGCGCCTTGAGTGCCAGCCAGGCGCGCCAAAGTACCAGCGTGGCTACCAGCAAGGTGCACCAGAGCGGCAGACGAGCGACTTGCGGCAGCACCAGCCAACTGATGACGAGCAGCAGGAACAGGGTGTCCCGGCCGTCGCGTGGCAGTTGCCGCAGTCGCTTCAGCATAAGGCCAGTGCCCTCAGGCAGCGCGCCTGGTGCGCCGACCCACTGCCAGGTTTGATTTCCAGCCCCGGCAGGCGCAGACCGTAGTCGAAACCCTGGTGCTCGGCTTGCAGTACCCAGGCGCACAGACGTGACAACTGCTGCTCGGGGTCGCGAGCGCCGCATAGCGTCGGGTCCAGCCACAGCTCACAGTGCTGCAGTTGTTCGGCGTCGCGACTGATCAACTCATCCGCCTTGGCGAATTTTTTCCAGACGATGCGTTTGGGCGGATCGCCACGGCGGTAGGCACGCACGCCGTCGTAGTCGTCGCTGGTCGAGGGATGCGCGCTGGTCGCGCCGTCGGCGCGCGCCTCGCCTTGGGGCAAGGGTGGTGCTGCTGACTCCGGTGCCGGATAAACCAGCACCTGTGCCGCCGGTCGCCAAACGGTCCAGACGCGAAAGGTTCCGAGCGGAAAGCGCGTTTCTGCCGTGAGCGTTGGCACGCGCTGCCAGCCACGGCGCGGCAGCGAAAAAGCGATGTGCAGGGTGCTGCTGCCAAAGCTGGGCACATCGGCCCAGGCCCAGTGCTCCGAGCCCATGACCGCAACGCCAATGCCGTAGCGCACGGCTCGGCGTCGGCTTTGCAGTGAGACACCGACCAGGGCGTTGGCGCCTGCGAACTGGGGTTCAGGCAGCAACAGACTCAAGTTCAGGCCATGCAGTGTGCCGTGACCCACATGCATGCCGACGATGGCGCTGCCAGCCAGCAAAAAGGTCAGCAGGTAGCCCAGGTTGAGCTGGTAATTGATCGAGGTAACCAGAAGCAGCAGCAGCGTGGCCGCCAGCATGAAGCCCGCTCCGGTTGGCAGGATGTAGACGTTGCGCTGCGTCAGGATGATGCTGTCGGACAGCGGCAACCGGCTTTCAAGCCACTTCTGGAATAGAGCCCCCACGCTTGCCACTTTGTGTGCTGCGCTGCCCCCTGAGGGGACTGTTTCACCTTGGGGCGGCCCGGCGGTGAAACTGTTCCCCACATCATGCGCTTTCGTCATGGCAAGGGTACGGCATCGATCATGGCGCGCACCTGTTCCACTGCGCCGCGCCCGGCATCGCGCAGCGGGGTCAGGCGGTGCGCCACGGTTTGCGCCAGGATGGCCTGCACATCGTCGGGTGCCACGTAGTCGCGTCCGCACAGCAGTGCCTGCGCCTTGGCGCAACGCAGCACGGCGATGCCGGCACGTGGACTCAATCCGGTCTGGAACCATTGGCCGTTGCGCGTTGCGGCGATCAGATCCTGCATGTAGTCGAGCAGTGGCGCAGCGGCATGAATGGCCTGGACTTGTTGTTGCAGTTCCTGCAGTTCACCGGCATCGAGCAGGCTGGGCAATGCGTCAACCAGGTCACGCCGGTCGCGGCCCGTCAGCAACTCGCGCTCGGCGGCACGGTCCGGGTAGCCCAGTGAGATGCGCATCAGAAAACGGTCCATTTGCGACTGCGGCAGCGCATAAGTGCCGACCTGGTCGTGTGGATTTTGTGTGGCGATGACAAAGAACGGCGTTGGCAGGGCGCGGGTTTCTCCGTCCACGCTGACCTGTTTTTCCTCCATCGCTTCGAGCAGGGCGCTTTGTGTCTTGGGACTGGCGCGGTTGATCTCGTCGGCCAGCAACACTTGTGCGAAAAGGGGACCCGGGTGGAATACAAACTGTTCCTTGGCGCGCTCGTAGATTGCGACGCCGCTGAGATCGCTGGGCATCAGATCGGACGTGAACTGCACGCGCGAAAACTGCAGGCCAAAGGTACGGGCCAAGGCGTGCGCCAGTGTCGTCTTGCCGACCCCGGGGACGTCCTCGATCAGCAGGTGACCGGCGGCGAGCAGGCAGGCGACACAATCTTGAGTTTGGATCGGCTTGCCGACAATCACCGTGTTAAGCTGATCCACCAGTGATTTAAGTTTTTGTTGCGCATTCATGGCGCGACCTTACCAAAATTATTCAAGAGGGGCCGACACTGTGACAATGACCGGATTCTTTACGCACGGCGATTGCTGGAAACATGAAATGGGCCCGGGCCATCCCGAATGTCCGGAGCGGCTCGACGCCATCGAGGACCGCATCCTGATCTCGGGGCTGGATGTGGCGCTGGACCGACGCGAAGCGCCGTTGGCCTCACTGGTGGATATCGAGTTGGCGCATGGCCGATTGCACGTGGCAGCGCTGCGCGGTCTGAGCGACGGTCTGCGCGAGGAAATTGAGGCGGGCGGGCCGACCCACGCCCAGCTGGACCCGGACACCTCGATCAATGTCAACACCTGGGACGCCGCTCTGCGCTCGGCCGGTGCCGCGCTGGCAGCGACCGATGCCGTGATTGCGGGCGAAATGCAGACTGCTTTTTGCTCGGTGCGTCCGCCCGGTCACCATGCCTGCCGCGACAAGGCCATGGGCTTTTGCTTCTTTAACAACGTGGCCATCGCCGCCAAGTACGCACTGGAGCGCCATGGTTTGCGCCGGGTGGCGATAGTTGATTTTGACGTGCACCATGGCAACGGCACGGAAGACATTGTGGCCGGGGATCAGCGCATTTTGATGGTGAGTTTTTACCAGCATCCGTTTTATCCGGCGGACTGGGTTCACTCCAGTGCGGCCAATCTGGTCAACCTGCCAGTGCCGGCCTATACCAAGGGCATGGACATCCGTGAGTTGATCGAAAGCGCCTGGATACCGCGGCTCGAAGAGTTTGAGCCGGAGATGATCTTCATCAGCGCCGGTTTTGACGCGCACCGGGAAGACGACATGGGCCAGATGGGACTGACCGAGCAGGACTATGCCTGGATCACGCACCGGATCAAGGACGTGGCCCGACGCCACGCCAATGGACGTATCGTGTCCTGCCTTGAAGGCGGTTATGCCCTGAGCGCGTTAGGCCGCAGCGTGGAGGCGCACATAAGGGTTCTGGCCGATGTCTGATCCGCAGATCACGGATCTGGATGGCTGGATTGCGGCGCTGACCCGGCCCGCAGCGCTGACCGAGTTGGCGGTATTGGCCTTGTGCGTTGCCGCCGCCTGGGTTCTGGCCGCCGTCGCGGATCGGGCCATGGGCGCGCGTGACAGCCGCTCCATTCTGTTTGGTCGCAAGATCGTGGACGGCGTCCTGTTCCCGGTTCTGCTGCTGCTGCTCGCTTATCTGAGTCGGGCCTTGCTGATGCGCTGGGTCAGCCCGGCGCTATTCAAGATTGCCATTCCGACGCTGATTGCGCTGTTGGTGATCCGCCTGGGGGTCAAGGTTTTGCAGGCTGCGTTCCAGCAGACACCGCTGGTGCGTCTGCTCGAACGCAGCATTTCCTGGTTGGCCTGGCTGGCCATGGTGCTGTGGGTCAGCGGCCTGTTGCCCGTGATTTTGGAGGAACTCGACCAGATCACCTGGAGACTGGGCGGCACCAGCATGTCGGTACGGACGCTGATTGAGGGCGTTCTGACGGCCGGTGGCGTGTTGATCGTGAGCTTGTGGATTTCCTCAGGTATCGAATCGCGCCTGTTGCGCTCGGCCACCGGTGGCGAACTCTCCTTGCGCAAGGCGCTTAGCAACGCGACCCGCGCGCTGCTTTTGTTCGTTGGCTTGCTGGTTGCGCTGTCGGCCGTGGGCATCAATCTGGCGGCGCTCTCGGTGCTGGGCGGTGCCATTGGCGTCGGGGTTGGTTTTGGTTTGCAGAAACTGGCGGCCAATTACGTCAGTGGTTTTGTCATTCTGGCCGAGCGCAGCATGCGCATCGGCGACAACGTGCGGATTGATGGCTTTGAGGGCCGCATCACCCAGATCAACGCACGCTACACCGTGATCCGCTCCCTCACCGGGCGGGAGTCCATCGTGCCCAATGAAATGCTGATCACCAGTCGAGTTGAGAATCTCTCCTTGGCCGATGCGCTGGTCTGGCAGTCAACGGTCGTCTCGGTGGCGTATGACAGCGATGTTGCGCTGGTGATGCGCCTGCTCAAGCAGGCTGCGCTGAACCATGAGCGGGTTTTGCGCGATCCCGAGCCGTCGGTGTCCTTGTCTGCGTTTGGCAGTGACGGGCTTGAGTTCACGGTGGGCTACTGGGTCGCCGATCCGGAGAACGGAAGTCTGAATCTGAAGTCGCTCGTCAACCTGGATATTTTGCGCGCGCTGCGCGAACACCAGATCGAGATTCCGTTTCCGCAAAGGGTGCTGCACACCCGCGCGTCCTGAGGAGCGTGCCAAGTCATTTTTGTGTTCTTTTGTCGCTATAATTTAAAAAAGCACGGTCGTTCTATTTCGCTTGTTTGTGGATTCTTGACTTGGCGCATGCCGTCTGGCGGTCGAGTCCGCATAGAATCCAAGTTGACGTGCACGTCAATTGAAATGACGTGGGCCCTTGCCGAATTTTCTTAACTATCTGGAGTAAAAACAATGAAAGTCCTGGTCGCAGTCAAGCGCGTGGTGGACTACAACGTGAAGGTCCGCGTCAAGTCGGACAACAGCGGTGTGGATATCGCCAACGTCAAGATGAGCATGAACCCCTATGACGAAATCGCCATTGAAGAAGCCGTGCGTTTGAAA
>CAIWNX010000281.1 GCA_903914175.1 uncultured beta proteobacterium
CTGCAATCGGTGACCCGCTTTGGCACGGCCGCTTCGGCGCAGGCCACCTTGAAACGCCCGGACCTGTATGGGAAAACCGGCACCACCAACGACTCGATGGACGCCTGGTTTGCCGGATTTCAACCGACCCTGACAGCCATCACCTGGATCGGCTACGACACACCACACAAGCTGGGTGACCGCGAAACTGGTGGCGGCTTGAGCCTGCCAGTCTGGATCCGCTTCATGGAACACGCACTGAAAAACGTCCCGGTCATGGAACCCGATGCGCCCGAAGGCGTGGTTCATAGCGGCGGGGAGTGGTTCTATGACGAATACGCCAAAGGTGCCGGCATCAGCAGCCTGGGCCTGCACGACAAGGCGGGAACAACATCAGGTGTGCTGGCCCTGCCGCCGGCCGACGAAAAGAAAAAGATTCTCGACCTGTTCAGAAACTGAGCGAGCAACCCGCCTGTTCACTGGCCAGGCGCGTCAGGCTGGCAAAGAACTCGCCCTGACCCTTGGTGTCGATCCAGGCCGCTCCATCAAACTTGTAGTGGTAGCCGCCTGATTTGGCCGCAAGCCAGACCTCGTGCAACGGTTTTTGCAGATTGATGACAATCTGACTCTGATTGGCAAAGGCCAGCGTTACCATGCCGCCGACACGCTGGCTGTCGATGTCGGCAAGGTCCTCGTCATTGATACGATCGCAAGCAGTCTCCACCCTGTGCAGAAGCATTTCCGCGCGGTCCAAAAATTCCGTGTCAGTCATTACAATTTCACCATGTTGCGTTCTCAGCGGATTCTAGTCAGTGCGATTGTCCTTGCCAGCAGTGTGGCAGGTCTTTGCGGCTGCGGCCAACAGGGCCCGCTTTACTTGCCAACCGAGCCAGCCACTCAAGCACAGCCGCCCTCGCCCACCCATACCCGGCCCCCGGCCACTGCCACACAAGCGCCCTCGAAATGAACTTATCCAATCTCCCCGGCCACCCCCATCTTGCCTACCGGGGCAACGAACTTTTTCTGGAAGACGTGGCCTTGAGCGCGTTGGCCAAGCAGCATGGCACACCACTCTATGTCTATTCCAAGGGCGCCATGCTGGCAGCCCTGCAGTCGTACCAGCGCGGGTTTTCCGGAAGGAATACCCAGATTTGTTACGCCGTCAAAGCCAACTCAAGCCTGAGCGTGATCCAGGTTTTTGCCCAGGCCGGTTGTGGTTTCGACATTGTCTCGGGCGGCGAGATCGAGCGCGTGCTGGCGGCCGGTGGACAGGCGGACCGGATTATCTTCTCGGGCGTCGGCAAGACCCGCTCCGAGATGCGCCGCGCGCTTGACGTCGGCATTGGCTGCTTCAATGTTGAGAGCGAAGCGGAACTTGAGGTCCTCAACGAAGTGGCCTCTGCCATGGGCGTACGCGCGCCGGTGAGCATCCGTGTCAACCCGAACGTTGACCCCAAAACGCACCCCTATATTTCAACCGGCCTCAAGAGCAGCAAATTTGGCATCCCGCATGAACAGGTGCTGCCAACTTACCAGCGCGCCGCTGCGCTCAATGGCCTGCGCGTGATCGGCATCGATTGCCATATTGGCTCCCAGATCACACAGGAAGCACCCTATCTGGAGGCGGTGGAGCGAATGATCGATCTGGTGCAGGCAATCGAAGCCGTTGGCATCCCGATTCAGCACATCGACTTTGGCGGCGGCCTGGGCATCAATTACAACGGCGAAACACCACCTGACGCCGAACAACTCTGGAAGAAACTGCTGGCCGGTCTGGATGCCCGTGGCTTTGGCCAGCGCCGGTTGATGATTGAGCCCGGCCGCTCACTGGTCGGTAACGCCGGCGTCTGCCTGAGCGAGGTGCTCTACCTCAAACCAGGGGCGCAAAAGAACTTCTGCATCATTGACGCCGCCATGAACGACCTGCCGCGCCCCGCCATGTACCAGGCCTACCACCAGATCGTGCCGCTGCAGTCTCGCAGCGCCACGCCCGTTACCTGGGACGTGGTTGGCCCGGTCTGCGAAAGCGGTGACTGGATCGGCCACGACCGGGCCCTGGCGGTGCAGGCAGGCGACCTGCTGGCCGTGCTATCGGCCGGCGCCTTCTGCATGAGCATGGCCAGCAATTACAACGCCCGCGGCCGAGCCTCCGAGGTGCTTGTGACTGGGGCGCAGGCCCACCTGATTCGCCAGCGCGAGACCATCGCCGACCAGATGCGACAGGAAAAACTGCTCTGAGTGTTGCTGAAGCGCGCTAACCACGTATGCGTTTGAAAAACCGAGCAAGGCGCCAGCCCAGCAACAGGGTCAGAACCGCGGCATAAACCAGTACTTCGGCAAAATTGTTCTTGGCTGCACGCATCCAGAAAAAATGCAGCAGTGCCAATCCTGCAACCACATAGACCAGCCGATGCAAACCTTGCCAGCGCTTGCCACCGAGCCAGCGAATGGCGCGGTTGAATGAAGTCGCAGCAAGCAGGGTGAGCAGCACAAAGGCCGAAAAACCGACCAGGATGAACGGGCGTTTGGCGATGTCTTTGGCAATATCGGCTAACTCAAAGCCCATGTCGAAACCGCTGTAGCTCAGCAAGTGCAAAACGCCATAGAAATAAGCAAACAGACCGAGCATGCGGCGCACTCGCGCCAGTGCCGGCGTCGCCGTGATGACCCGCAGCGGCGTCACGGCCAGCACCAGACACAGCGCACGCAGTGTCCAGTCACCCGACGCGCGGATCAGTGCCTCGGCCGGGTTGGCGCCCAACTGGTTGGTGAGCGCGGTATAGAGCAACCAGCAAAAAGGTAGCAGCATCAAGACAAACACCAGCGGTTTGATGCTTGCGTGCAGCCAGAGTGCTCGCAGCGGCGCCGACATCAAATGAATTTCTTGAGGTCCATGCCGGCGTACAACTGGCCAACCTGGGCCTCGTAGCCATTGAACATCAGCGTCTTGCGCTTTTTCGCAAACAAGCCGTCCTCGCCGATGCGTCGCTCGCTGGCCTGACTCCAGCGCGGATGGTCAACCTCCGGGTTGACGTTGGAATAAAAGCCATATTCATTGGCGGCCGCCTTGTTCCAGGCGGTTGCCGGCTGCTTGTCGGTAAAGCGAATCTTGACCAGACTCTTGCCGCTCTTGAAACCATACTTCCATGGCACCACCAGCCGCACCGGCGCGCCGTTCTGTTTGGGCAGGACTTCGCCGTACATGCCAAAACTGAGCAGGGTCAGCGGATGCATCGCCTCGTCCAGACGCAGACCTTCGACATAAGGCCAGTCCAGCACGCGCGAACCAACAAAAGGCATGGTCTTCGGATCAGCCTGGGTCACAAATTCAACGAATTTGGCGTTGCCCAGCGGTTCGACTTTCCGGATCAGTTCGCGCAGCGAATAGCCGACCCACGGAATCACCATGGACCAGCCTTCGACACAGCGCAAACGATAGATGCGCTCCTCCTGCGCACTGAGTTTGAGCAGATCTTCGAGCGTGTAGCGCGCAGGTTTCTTGACCAGTCCCTCAACTTCAACCGTCCATGGACTGGTGACCAGGGTATGGGCGTTTTGCGCCGGGTCTGCCTTGTCGGTGCCGAACTCGTAGAAGTTGTTGTAGCTGGTGGCGTCCTTGTATGACGTCGGCTTTTCCATCGTGACGGCGCCGGCCACACCCGACTTGCTGCCGGGTAAGGGGCTTAACTTGCCTGGTCGTGGCAATTCGCTCTGGGCCAAGGCCTGCCGGGTTGCCCACGACGCCATTGCCGCACCGGCGACGCCACTGGCCAGCAGTTTGATCAGATCACGTCGCCCCGCATAAACGGCCTGCGGTGTGATCTCGCTTGCAACCGGATGCGAAAAATTGTTTCGACTGGTTTTGATAAGCATGTCGCAGTCCTTGTCTGAATGGCAGAACCGGAACCGCAAACCGATCCCTGGCCAGGGTCCGATTGTCATCGCCCCATAAGAAAAGGGCAGACCATCGTGAAATGGACCTGCCCCTACCAGGGTTTGTTGAGTTGGAGCTGGCGCCCGCTGCCGCCAACAGCGACGGATTAGCGCAGACCGGCGACGTAGTCAGCGACCGCCTTGATTTCTGCGTCGTTAAGTTTGGCCGCAACTTGCGTCATCTGCGGGCTGTTCTTGCGCGCCCCGCTGCGGAAGGCAACCAATTGCGCCGCAGCGTAATCGGCATGCTGCCCACTCAAGCGCGGATACTGTGCCGGTATGCCGGCACCATTCGGACTGTGGCATCCAGCGCAGGCCGGAATCTGACGATCCGCAACGCCACCACGGTAAATGCGCTCGCCCAGGCTCACGAGTTCCCGATCCTTGGCAAACCCCGGTTTGGCCGTTTTGGAGCCAACCCAATAGGCGATATTCTTGACATCCGCCTCCGACAAAGGAGCCGCCATTCCTGACATCACCGGACTGGCACGCTTGCCTGACTTGAATTCGGTCAGCTGCTTAACCAGGTAATCAGGGTGTTGCTGTGCCAGTTTCGGGTTGACCGGAATGGTCGAATTACCCTCAGCGCCGTGGCAGGCCGCACACACAGCGTTGAAACTGGCCTCGCCCTTGGCCGCGTCAAACTTCGCCACTGCCGGTGCAGGCGCAGCCTTGACTACCGCTACAGCTGGCTTGGCTTCTTCGGCGAAAGCGCTGACAGCAGGCACGACAAGGGAGGCGGCAAATAAGAGGGAAGCAAGCAACTTCATAGGCAATAGCAGATCATGTCGGTTGGGCAAAAACAGGGTGCATTCTACAATGCAGCTGGGGTTTTATCCCTTTACCCAATGACTACCCCATCCAACACAAGCAATCCAGCCTCGTCTTCACCCGTGGCGCCAGGCGACGCCACAGCCCTGGCTTCAGGCTGGCTGCACACGGCAAAATTCCTCACGACCGCGCCACAGCTGCACTTCTTGCCCGCACTCGATGTTCCGGAAATTGCTTTCGTCGGCCGCTCCAACGCGGGCAAATCGACCTGCATCAACACACTGACGCAACAGAAACAACTGGCGTTCGCATCCAGAAAACCGGGGCGCACCCAGCACATCAATCTGTTCTCGCTGGGCAAGCAGGGCATCACCGATGCGGTGCTGGCCGATCTGCCGGGATACGGCTATGCGGCGGTGCCAAAGCAGGACAAGATCCGCTGGCAGCAGGTCATGGCCAACTATCTGGTCACCCGTGAGAACCTGATGGCCATCGTGCTGATGTGCGATCCGCGCCACGGCCTGACCGAACTTGATGAAATCCTGCTCGACATCATCCGCCCGCGGGTACTGGACGGACTCAAGTTCCTCGTCGTCCTCACCAAGGCCGACAAACTGACACGCGCCGAGCAGAACAAGGCGCTGTCGATCATGAAACTGCAGGCCGGTGGCGGCGAAGTCCGGCTCTTTTCCGCCACCAAGCGTCAGGGCATCGACGAGGTCTCCACCCTGTTGTGGCAATGGGCGCACCCAACACCATGATCGAGACCTACCACCGCCTCCTGCCACACGGCATTACCCTGAGTTGCCGCGCGGCTGGCGAACCGGGACGCCCAGTGCTGATGTTCCTGCATGGTTTTCCGGAAGCCGCCTTTGTCTGGGATTTCCATCTTGCCTATTTCGCGCGGCCCGAAAATGGCGGCTACCGCTGTATCGCGCCCAATCTGCGCGGCTTCGAACGCTCCAGCGCACCCCCTGACGTCAGCGCCTACCGGCCCAAACACCTGGTGCAGGACATTGCTGCGCTGATCGCGCTCGAAACTCAGGCCCAGGGCGGCCAACTGGCAGCCCTGGTGGCGCACGACTGGGGCGGCGCCGTGGCCTGGAATCTGGCCAACCAGTTGCCCGAACTGGCGCAGAAACTGGTCATCATCAACTCGCCGCACCCGGGAACCTTCCTGCGTGAGTTGCAACAGAACCCGGCGCAGCAGGCGGCCAGCGCGTACATGAACTTCCTGATCCGACCCGATGCCGAAGAACTACTGGCACAGGACGACTACCGACGTCTCTGGGAGTTCCTGACCCACGGCAAAGATGGCTTCAAGGCTCCCGCGTGGCTGACCGATGCAGTCAAAGCCCAGTACATGGATATCTGGCAGGCCGGTCTGCGCGGTGGCTGCAACCTGTACCGCGCCTCACCGCTGCGCCCGGCGAGCGCGCAGGATCCGGCAGCCGCCGCCGTGAGCATTCCAATGGAACTGCTGACGATAACCCTGCCCGCGCTCGTGATCTGGGCCATGGACGACATTGCACTGCCGCCCGGCCTGATCGATGGTCTGGACATCTACGTCAAGCAACTGACACTGCACACCGTGCCGAATACCTCCCACTGGATCGTGCACGAGCAGCCACAGCGGATTGCCGACCTGATCGACTCGTTTCTACGTCAGTAAACCCCAGGCACACCGGGCGGGCGGTCCTTGAAGCGCTTGTGAACCCAGAAATACTGGTCCGGCATGGTGTCAATGAACGACTGCAGGCGCTGGTTCATGAGCGCGGTGTCGGCAAGCACATCGTCGGACGGGAAATCGGTCCAGGCCGGCATGACCTGTACCTCGTAGCCCTGGGGGGTCACGCGCGTGATCACCGGAACCACTTTGGCGCGCGCGAGCCGGGCAAAGCGCGACAGCGATGGCACCGTCGCGGCGGACACACCGTAGAACGGCACAAAGACCGACTCCTGCGGCCCGTAGTTCATATCGGGCAGCAGGTACAGTGGGTCGCCCGCGCGCAGCGCCGCCACAATCGTCTTGACGCCCTCCACACGGCCAAAAAGTCGCACCCGGCCAAAGCGTTGACGCCCGGCCAGAATCCATGCGTCGATCACCTGGTTGGCTTGATTGGTGTAGATGGTGGTAAAGCGGCGCGGTAGTTGCTGTGTCAATGCGGTCCAACCCGCGTCGAGCCCAACAAAATGCGGTGCAAAGATTACAACCGGCGCATCGCCCTGCAACGCGTCCACGGCACCGGTCAGATGCAGACGCGCGCGCACCAACGCCGCTGCGCCATGCCAGAGCCAGCCCCGGTCCAGCCAGGCCTGGGCAAAATGGACAAAAGTACGCAGCACCAGCGAGCGAATCTGTCGCTTTGAGAGCGCCGGAAAGCACAATCGGAGATTGGTCGTTGCGACCCGGCGCCGCGGAACGATCAGCACATACAGTACGCAGCCGAGCAACAAGCCCAAGGCACGCAGCCAAGCCAGCGGCAAACGCCCGAGCCCTCGCATCACTTGAATACCGAAGCGACTCAGCATCAGAGTTCCTGCCTCGGCTGTTTGTAGCGCGCGTAGCCCCACAGGTACTGCTCGGGGCAGGCGCGAATCAGATCCTCCATCGCCTGATTGATCAGCGTCGCCGCCTGCGTGCCATCGCTTGGCAAAGCCTGCGCAAACGGGAGAAAGCGCACGCGATAGCCGCGCCCCCAGGCCAGGCGCTCACCCCAACCCAGGATGATGGCCGCGCCGGTCTGCTGCGCCAGGCGCGCCGACAGCGTCATCGTGTAGGCATCGCGGCCAAAGAACGGCACCCACAGCCCCAAACCCTGCGGCGGCACCTGGTCCGGCAGCAATCCCACTGATTGGCCTTTCTTCAGCGCTTTGATCATCTGCTTGACACCGGCCATGTTGGTTGGCGCCATCACCATACCGGGACGGGTGCGAGAATTGGCGACCAACTCACGCAACCACGCTTTGCGTGGCGGACGGTACAAGGCCGTCATCGGATGACCATTCTGGCCAAAACTCTCGGCATAAGCCTGGGCCACGATCTCGAAGCACCCCAGATGCGGCGTCAAAAAAACTGCGCCGCGCCCCAGCGCCAGCGCCTCTTGCACGTGCCGCGCACCCTCGATTTGCACCGGCACCGGCCGCCCCATCCACAAGCGTGGCAATTCAGCAAGCAACTTGCCAGCCTCGCCGACGGCAAGACCCCATTGCGGCCAACGCAGGGCAGCCTGACGCACATTGGTCAGAAAGCGTTTGCGGTAGGTCCCCGAAGCAGCAAACACCAGCCAACCCGCACCCCAGCCCAGCGCGTGTGCCAGCCACAAAGGCAGTAACGAGAAGATTTTGAAAAAACGGATCATCTGTCGGATAAAATTTGCCGGTCGCTGAGTTACGGAACTACTTGCAGGGCGACACACGAGAGGGCTCACCGCGAGCCGCCATTGTGCCTTGTCAGATTTGACAATTCTGCTAAAGCGTTCGCTAAAAGCCTCCAAGCCCAAGCAACGCAGTATTTAACTTGTTGCAACCATTGAAACTGGAGTGAAAAATATGGCGAACGATTTTCTCTTTACTTCCGAGTCTGTCTCTGAAGGCCACCCCGACAAGGTGGCTGATCAGATCTCTGACGCAATCCTGGACGCGATCTTCCGGCAGGACCCCAAGTCCCGTGTCGCTGCGGAGACCCTGTGCAATACCGGCTTGGTCGTGCTCGCTGGTGAAATCACCACCAACGCGCATGTGGACTACATCCAGGTGGCGCGTGACACCCTCAAACGCATCGGCTATGACAACAGCGACTTTGGCATTGACTACAAGGGCTGCGCCGTGCTGGTGGCCTACGACAAACAAAGCAACGACATCGCCCAAGGCGTGGATCACGCCTCCGACGATCACCTCAACACTGGCGCCGGCGACCAGGGCCTGATGTTCGGCTACGCCTGCAACGAGACACCGGAACTGATGCCGGCGCCGATCTACTACGCGCACCGTTTGGTCGAACGCCAGGCGCAGCTGCGCAAGGATGGTCGCCTGCCATTCCTGCGCCCGGACGCCAAGAGCCAGGTCACGATGCGCTATGTCGATGGCAAGCCGCACTCGATCGACACCGTGGTGTTGTCAAGCCAGCATTCCCCCGAAATGAGCCTGGGCAGCCGGATGACGGATGCCTTCTACGAGGCGGTCCGTGAGGAAATCATCAAGCCAGTGTTGCCCAAGGAATGGCTGACCGCCGACACCAAGTACCTGATCAACCCGACCGGACGTTTCGTCATCGGCGGTCCGCAAGGCGACTGCGGCCTGACCGGGCGCAAGATCATCGTTGACACCTACGGAGGCGCCTGTCCGCACGGCGGCGGCGCGTTCTCCGGCAAAGACCCAACCAAGGTGGACCGCTCGGCTGCCTACGCCGCGCGCTATGTGGCCAAGAACATCGTTGCAGCCGGCCTCGCGCGCCAATGCCAGATTCAGGTCGCCTACGCCATTGGTGTTGCGCACCCGATGAACGTAACGGTTTACACCGAAGGCACGGGCGTGATTTCTGACGAAAGAATCGCAGCGCTGGTCAGTTCCCACTTCGACCTACGACCCAAGGGCATCATCCAGATGCTTGACCTGCTGCGCCCGATCTACGAAAAGACCGCCGCCTATGGCCACTTCGGCCGCGAAGAACCCGAGTTCAGTTGGGAGCGCACCGACAAAGCGCAGGCGTTGCGGGCGGCGGCCGGGCTCTAAGCCGGCCCCTGCGCCAGACCGGAACGCATGAAGCTGCAAACACAACGCTGGATTGACCGCTGGGTCGGACAGCTTCTTTGCAGCCTTGTGTCGGCCTGGGTGCACTTCAAAGGCTTGATCGGGAAGCCACGCGGCCTGGCCTCCAAACCGCGCCACATTCTGGTAATCCTGCTCTCCGAGATGGGCAGCATCGTGCTGGCCGGGCCCATGTTTGCCGCGCTGCGGCGCAACTACCCCGGCGCTGCCATCCACGTTCTGCAACTCAAGAAGAACCAGGAAGTCTCGCGCCTGCTCGGCCTGACGCAGGCTCAATACCTGCACGGGCTGGACGACAGCTCGGGGCTGTCCCTGATCCGCGACATCCTGCGCGTGAGCCTGTCGCTGCGCCGCATCAAACTCGATGCGGTCATCGACTGTGAACTGTTCTCGCGCGTCAGCGCACTGCTCTCTTTTGCCTGCGGTGCGCCAGTGCGGGTTGGTTTTACCGCCCACACGCAAGAGGGACTGTACCGTGGCAGCTTCATCAACCACGCCATCCCGTACAACCCCTACCAGCACATCAGCAAGCAGTTCCTCTCACTGGTCAATGCGCTTGAAGACGTTCGCGCGGCGCCACGCAACAAGGCCGCACCGATTCGCAGCCTGCCCTTGGACACCGAGTTGTCGGTGCTGTTTGCGGCAGCTGAGTTGCAGGACTACCGCACCCAACTGATGCGCGACCACAGCGCCCTGACCGGACGCAAGGTGGTGCTGCTGTACGCAGGTGGTGGCCTCCTGCCCGAGCGCGCCTGGCCGGCGCCGCACTATGCCCGGGTGGCTCAGGGTCTGTGCCAGGCCGGCTATGCGGTCGGGCTGATTGGCCTGAAAGACGACGCTGCACTGGCGCGCAGTCTGATCACCCAGATCGGCGACGCGGCCTGCGTCGATCTGACCGGCTACACGCGCAGCATTCGTGAGCTATTGATGCTGTTTCACGCCTGCGATCTGCTGATCACCAACGACGGTGGCCCGGGTCATTTCGCCACCCTGACACCGATCCAGACCCTGGTGTTCTTCGGCCCGGAAACCGGCCGCTTGTACGGGCCACTGGGCCAACGCAATCAGGTACTGGAATCTGGCCTCGCCTGCTCGCCGTGCCTGTCTGCCTACAACCACCGCCTGACCTTTTGCGATGGTGACAACCAGTGTCTGAAACGCATCGCGCCGGATCCGGTGCTGGCCGACGCACTGGCCTACCTGCGCCGAAACAGCGTGACGAGCGTTGCATGAGTGCGGCGCCTCATCCAATACAACGCGCACTACTGGGTGCACTTGCGTGGATCACGCGCTACCGTTACCTCAAGTTCGGCATTGTCGGTGCCAGCGGCACGGTGGTGAACCTGGTCGTGCTGCATATTGGGCACGAGTATCTGTTCCACTCGATCGAAGCCGCCTACAAAAAGCCCTATGCGTCGCTGGCACTGGCAATCACACTGGCAACCATCAGCAATTTCACCTGGAACCGCCTGTGGACCTGGTCTGACCGTGTCAGGACCATGGAACAAGGAGAGACCAACGGGCACGTCAATCTGCGACTGCTGGGTACTGAGTTTGGTCAATACGTCACGGCATCGAGTTTTGGGAGCACCGTCCAGTACTTTCTAACGTTGCTGCTATCGGGCTATATGGATTACCGCATCGCCAACGTCATCGCCATCCTCAGCGCGAGTGTCAGCAATTTTCTGGCCAATGACCGCTGGACATTTCGCCGACGCACGCGGCATTAGGCTATGAACAGCAAGTCGTCGAGCCCACCTGACGCTGCGACACTGGCATGGGTCGCCCTGCTGATTCTGGCGGTACTTATCTATGCACTGGGACTGGGCGGGCAGTACAACCCGAGCAATGGCGACGAACTGGTCTACACCCACATCGCGCGCCTGACCGCCGCCTCCGGCAATTGGCTGCCACTGGTATCCGACCTGGACCACATGCGCAACACCAAGCCACCGCTGCTGTTCTGGCAGGCCATGGTGGCAGGGGACTGGGGCCGCAACTGGAACCTGGCCGCGCTGCGTCTGCCCAGCCTGATCTACACGCTGCTGCTGGCAGCCGCCGTGGCCTGGAGCACGTGGCGCATCAGCGGCTCAACACGCAGCGCCTGCATTGCCGCCTGCCTGTATCTGGCTTTCTTTAGCTCCTACCGGTACGGCCGGAGTTACCTGACCAGCGCGCCAGAGAGTTTCTGGCTCGGTCTGCCAATGTTCTGGCTGCTGTGGCAGCGCGGACGCAGTGACGCAAGATCAGCCCGTCCGACTCCGGCTGCGCCGTTGGACTGGCTGATTCACATTGTTTTCGGACTGGCACTGGGACTCGGGCTGGCCTACAAATCTTTCGCCCTGATTGCTCCTGCTGCCGCCACGCTGTGGTGCGCCCAACTGCTCAGCGCACCGAGGCCGAACTGGCGCGCGCTGCTGCAGACCACACTCAAGGTGGGCCTGAGCGCCACGCTGGCGCTAGGTGTTTTTGCCCTCTGGTTTGTGCTGGATCCAAACCCGGCAGCCGTCTGGCAGGAGTTTGTCATCGGCGAAAACGCGGGCAAGCTCTCCAACGCCCAGGGCTACTGGCACACCGCACTATGGGGCGGGGGCTTCAGTATTTGGGCGCAACTGCTGGCCTATGTGCAAAACGCCGGACTGCTGGCCTTGGTCGTGCTGGGCTGGATGCTGCTCGGGTTGCGTACACGCTTTCATTGGGCCGACAACACACAATCAGCGCAGCGTGTAATCCTGCTGACCTGGCTGGCGGTGTGGCTGATCGTCTTCACGTTGCCAAGCCAGCGTTCGGCGCGCTATCTGATTCCAGCCATGCCAGCGCTGGCCATCCTGCTCGCACTGGAGTGGCAGCGCATCGCACGCATCTGGTTTCTGCTGTCCCTGTTGCTATGCGGGGTCTTGATCGGCGGCCTGGGGCGCATCGCCTGGGCCGCACACGAACTGGGCATTGGCAGCGGTCTTGAGTTGAGTCTGACCCTGTTTGCCGTCGCAGCGGGCTTGCTGCTGGTCCTGGCAGGCACATTCAAACCGGCCTGGACGCGCGCCTGCAGTTTGGCGGCCAGCCTGGCGGTGTTCGCCTGTTTCAGTCTGAGTACGGCGCCGCTGAACGGCGCCGATGGACTGTACGGCCATGAGGTGATGGCCCAACTACGGCAAGCCCGCGTCGCGGTGCCCAACGGCTTCAATGGCCAGTTCGAACGCTTTGAGTTCCTGCTGCCGGGCAACCGCTTCATCGCCTACGACAGCGACGAGCGTGCCAGTGTCGGCGCCACTGCCAGTGATCTGCAACGCCTGCTGGCCGGGCACGACGCGGTGATCTGGCTGCAATCCAATCCGCAGGAACTGACGCCTGCGTGCACACCAGCGTGCCGCGTACTGGGCAGCCGCTGGGAAGTCAAGGGCCGGCACCAGAGCGGTGAAATCAACTGGAGCAACGTCTGGTACCCGCAGCACTGGCTGTTCAGACGCGAGTGGCTGCTGGCCAACGCCGACGCAGCACGCTGAACAGCCAGCCGAACTGAAGCGTCAGCCAAAGCAGGGGGTCAAGCAGCGCGTCCCACAGATTGCCGCTGGGCAGGCGCGTCAGCACGAACAGGGCCAGCACACAAAACGGCAAACCCGATGCGCGCGTTCCCTGCTGCAACCAGAATAGTGCGGCCATGACAGCGGCGACAGCAACAGCTCCCGCACCAAAGCCCCAGGCATAAACCGAGACCGGGAACCAAGCCAAGGTGTCGAGCAGCAAAACCCAGCCCAGCAGCACACCGAACCCCTGCAAAACCGAAAGGGATCGTGCGTGCGCCGCTGCGTTCAAATCCAAAGCATTCGGCGCGCGCCGGGCTTGTTGCAACAGCCAGCCCACGCATAGAAATACGCTCATCAAACTCGGACTCTGAAAAACCAGGCCAAGCCAGTAGGCGGGTGACAGCGCCCCTGGCAACAGGGTCCAGATCAGGGCCAGCCAGCCCAGGGCAGATCGGTGACGCCACGCGAACCGCTCCGCCAACGAACGGACGCCGCAACCCAACACAATGGCCCAACCCAGGTGCAGCGCCCACCACAAGGCAGTGGTGCCCGGCAGCAGTGCGTTACCAGTTGAAAACAAAATCCTGAAAAAAGCGCTGCTGTCCATCGCGTATCAGTTCTTCTGCGCCGGCGCAGCAAAAGAAAAGCGCTGCCAGGCAATGGCCTTGCGCTGATCGGTGTAGCTCACCCACAGGCTGTCGTCGGCCCAGGTTAGCGCCGGGTAGGAGTACTCATCGCGACCGGCTCCGTGCGCCAGCGACTGCGCCAATCGCCAGTCCCGTCCATCCACCGACGTACTCAAATCCAGCACCGTGCGTGCCTTGGGCGTGGAGTTGTGGGCCAGAAACATGCGCCCTGGCGCCAAGGCCACCCCCGCCACCGATGAGTCCGGATTGTGCAAACTCAAATCAGGCAGATCGGCCCAGCTCTGCCCACCATCCACCGTTTGCGCCACTGCCACCTTGCCATCGATGCGCTGATCACGCATGAGTGCCAGCCAGTGCGATTCAGATGCCATCAGCAAGCTTGGTTGCAACAGATGCTTGCGACTGGAAATCCGCACCATGCCCAAAAATTCACCGCTGGCGTCAAAGCGCAAGGCGACCGGGTATTTGATGCCCATTTCAAAATGCACCGGCAACACCATGCCACCGTCGCTCAAGGGCAGCGCAGTCATGCGCACCAGAAAACTTTTGTTCCATAACCACGACAAGGGCAAGACCCGGTCCGCCTCAAACGACAGCGCGGCAAAATCCTGCCCGACCCGGCTCTGACGCAAGTGCACAATGCGCGCCGCGGCCCAACCCCCCAAGCCGGTCGTCACGACAAACAAATGAATCCGGCCCGTGCCATCGAGCCAAGCCACCGGATTACCCAGTCGACGAACGCCAAAACCCAGTTGCTGACCCAGCGCCTGCCGGTTCACGACGAAACGCGCCGCACTCCATTGCTGGCTGGCACGGTCAAAACTGGAAGCAGCGATCTGCACATCCGCATCGCTCTCGCGCGTACCAGCAAACCAGAATGCCATCAAACTCGCTGACCGGGAAACAGGCAACGCCAGCAGGCTGCTGGCATGCGCGCTAAGCGTGTCAGCTGGCATGGGAATCTGACCCTGACCGTTGCGTGTCAGCACACTGCCCGGCACCACCGTTGCCGCCCTGGGCCACACGGCTTGCGCTGTGGATGCCGGCGCCGGGCGACGGCCCCACTCCAATGCGATCACGGCGGAACACGCCAGTATGGCAAGCAGTAGACGCAACTTGAATGAACGGACTACATGGGCCATCAAAGAATCCGTCTCAACAAAGGACCAACGGTGATAGGACGATCCGCAACAATAAGGGCAGCGGGCTAGGCCCGTATCTTACGGCGCGCCGCCACGCGTCTTGCCAACAACGACAGTACGCGATAATCAAGTCTTCATTTGAAGCCTTGGGTGCCTCCTGGTGAGTTGCTTCTGGTTCGACAAAAGAAGCACCATGCACCACACCATTTTCGATACGCCCATCATCAACACCTTGCTGCGCGCCTTCTCCATTGCTTTCCTGAAACTCAGGGGCTGGAAAATTGAAGGCAGCCTGCCCGCTGGCAGCAATAAGAGCGTGCTGATCGCCGCGCCCCACACCAGCAACTGGGACCTGCCCTACACGCTGATGGTGGCTTTTGTGCTGCGACTCAACATCTACTGGATGGGCAAGGAACAGATTTTCAAACCGCCGTTTCGTGGCTTGATGCGCTGGCTCGGTGGCATCCCGGTGCAGCGCGAAACCAGCAACAACCTGGTCGCGGCATCGATCGAAGCCATCAAGGCCGCGCGTGGGCCACTGCAACTGGTCGTGCCACCCGAAGGCACGCGCAGCAACACGCGTTACTGGAAGACCGGGTTTTATTACATCGCCGTCGGCGCTCAGGTGCCGATCGTGATGGCCTACATGGATTACAAGCGCAAGCTCAGCGGACTCGGTCCGGTGTTCCGTCCGACCGGCGACATCGAAGCCGACATGGTCGCGATCAAAGCTTTCTACGCACCCTTCACCGGCAGAAACGCCGACCAGTTTCACGCCGGTTGAACCTTACGAATGCGGCCTGGCGTGGCAGCCCAGTCGCTCAATGAAAATTCCGGCTTGCCGTGCGCAAGCCACCGAGCAAGGGTGTCAAATCTTTCAGGCTCTGGGCAATCAAATGCCTCACCTCGCCACCGCTCTCGACATCACGCTGCCAGACACCCGACACCGCCAGCAGGTGTGAGTGCAGCAATTGACTGCGCTGGCGCTCCTTGAGTGACTTCCAGACAATCACGTTGACACTGCCGGTTTCGTCTTCCAGCGTGACAAAGGTCACGCCCTTGGCGGTCTGCGGTTGCTGGCGCATGACGACAATGCCGCAGGCCCGTACCAGCCGGCCATCGGGCAGATCGCGCAGTTGCGCGGCCGTGTGCAAGCGCATCCCTGCAAGTTGCGGGCGCAGCAACAAAACCGGGTGGCTGCGCAGCGTCAAGCCGAGCGCGGCGTAGTCAAAGAACACCTCTTCGCCTTGCGTTGCCGGGGGCAGGTTCAGTACCGGTTCATTCACCGCCACACTTTTGAGCAACACCGGCGCGGGCGTCAGGGCGGCAGCGTCCCAGACCTGCTGGCGCCGGTGGCCTGACAGACTCAGCAGCGCATCGGCACTGGCCAGCGCCTTGAGATTGCCCTGATCAAGTTCGGCACGCAGCGCCAGGTCTTCGGTGCTGGCGAAAGGACGCTGCAAACGGGCCTCGACGATGCGTTGCGCAGCGGCTTGCGCCAGGCCGCTGATCATGCACAGACCCAGGCGCACGGCAGGTTCGGCAGCGGCACACGAAGGCTCCAGCGTGCAATCCCTATCGCTGTACGACACATCCACCGCGCGCACCAGCACGCCGTGGCGCTGCGCGTCCTGCACCAGTTGCGAAGCGCTGTAGAAACCCAGCGGCTGGCTGTTGAGCATGGCAGCCAGAAAGCAGGCGGGCTCATGCTGCTTGAGCCAACCGCTCACGTACACCAGCAGCGCAAAACTGGCGGCATGGCTTTCGGGAAAACCGTATTCACCAAAGCCCTCGATCTGTTTGAAGATGTCGTCGGCAAAGCCCTGCGTGTAGCCGCGTGCCAACATGCCGCTGACCATACGCTCATAGAACTTGTGCACGCCACCCTTGCGCTTCCAGGCTGCCATGGAGCGGCGCAGGCTGTCAGCCTCACCGGCGCTGAAGCCCGCCGCCAGCATCGCAATCTGCATCACCTGCTCCTGAAAAATCGGCACACCCAGCGTGCGCTGCAATGCTTCGCGCAGGACATCGCTCGGGTAGTGGACCGGCTCAACCCCGGCGCGCCGACGCAGGTAGGGGTGCACCATGCCGCCCTGGATCGGACCCGGGCGCACGATCGCGACCTCGATCACCAGATCGTAAAAGCAGCGGGGTTTGAGGCGCGGCAGCATGCTCATCTGGGCCCGGCTCTCGATCTGGAACACGCCCACGGTATCAGCCCGGCAAATCATGTCGTAGGTGGCGACGTCCTCGGCCGGAATATCCTGCATCAACATCGGCTGGCCGCGGCGCGTGCTGACCAGATCGAGACAGCGGCGAATGGCGCTGAGCATGCCCAGCGCGAGCACATCAACCTTGAGCAGACCCATGGCGTCCAGATCGTCCTTGTCCCACTGGATGATGGAGCGCTCCGGCATTGCCGCGTTCTCCACCGGCACCAAACGTGTCAGCTTGCCCTGCGTCAGCACAAAACCGCCCACGTGTTGGCTCAGATGCCGAGGGAAACGCTGCAACTGCGTGCTCAGATTCAGCCAGAGTTGCAACCGGCTCGCAGATGGCGGCACAAAGCCCGGCCCGAGTTGCGCCAGCGCCGACTGCAAACGCTCGACCAAAACCGCACGGCTGTACATGCCCGGGTGCTCCCTGGCCAGGGCCGTTATCAAAGATTCATCGATGCCGAGCGCACGCCCGACGTCACGCAGGGCACTGCGCGGTCGGTAGCTGACGACCACAGCCGTCAGTGCCGCGCGCTCACGCCCATACTTGGCATAGATGTACTGAATCACTTCCTCGCGCCGCTGGTGCTCAAAATCAACATCAATGTCAGGCGGCTCGTTGCGCTCGCGGCTGATGAAGCGCTCAAACAGCATGCTCATACGCGAAGGATCGACCTCCGTAATGCCCAGGCAATAACAGACCGCCGAATTGGCTGCCGAGCCGCGCCCCTGGCACAGGATGTGACGCGCACGGGCAAAGGCGACGATGTCATGCACGGTCAGAAAATACATCTCGTAATGAAGCTCGGTAATCAGCGCGAGTTCGTGCGCAAGCAGTGCCTGCACCGCATCAGGAATACCTGGTGGATAGCGCCTGGCCGCACCCTCGATCGTGAATTGACGCAGGGTTTGCGCTGGCGTGCAGCCCGGCAGAACGGTCTCCAGTGGATACTGGTAGCGCAATTCGTCCAGACTGAAACTGCAGCGCTGCGCGATGCGCACGGTGTTGGCCAACAACTCCGGTGGGTACAGTGCAGCCAGCCGCGCACGTGCGCGCAAGTGCGCTTCGGCATTGGGCTGCAAATCAAAACCGCACTCGGCGACCGGTCGCCCCAGGCGCACTGCGGTGATCACGTCCTGTAAGGGCTTGCGCGAACGCACATGCATATGGACCTGTCCGGCCGCCACCAGCGGCACGCCCGTCAGCAACGAGACCTGCGTCAGCTTGTGCAGCACCAGCGCATCGTCCAGGCCCAGCAGCAACTCGACCGTCAGCCACAGATTCTGGCCAAAAATATTTTTGGCCAATCGACAGATGGCGCAGGCGGCTTCCACATCCAGACTTGCCGGCAGCGCCAGCAAAATTTCACAATCCGTCAGCATGGCCCACAGCGGGTCTGGCCAGACCACCCGGTACTGTCCTTTGGGTGCGGCACGCCGCGCGTGCGTGATGAACTCGCACAGATTGCCCCAGCCCTGTAGCGTGTGCGGTAGTGCAACGAGCGAAAACCCCATCGCCTCACCCAGCCCCGGAACCACAAATTCAGATCCCGGCAGCAGTTTCAAGCCGAGTTTTTTCGACTCGGTGTGGGCCCGCACCATGCCGGCGACCGAACACTCATCCGTCAGGGCCAGCGCCGCGTAACCCAATGCCGCTGAGCGCGCCACCAGTTCTTCTGGCTGCGAAGCACCACGCTGAAAACTGAAGTTCGACAGGCAATGCAGTTCGGCGTAGGCCGGCAGTGGAGCGTCAGGCAAACAGTCCATGCAAATACCATGTTGGCTCAACGTCGGCCACGGCACCCGGTCCGGCCAGGCGCTCCCGGAAAATCCACAGCAAACCGCGCTGCGCGCTGCGCGCCACAAAATAATCACGCAAGGCGCACTGCTGGCCATCCCACCAGGCTGCTTCCAGCCGCTGCGGACCGACCAGCAAGGTCAACGGGCCACCATACTGCGGGCATTGCTCACGCAGCGCCAGCTTGAGCGGTGTGGCCAGCAACCAACTCGGATAGAGCGCGTCTGCCCTGAAGCCATGCAAACCCCTGCCCTCCAATGCCGCAGTGCCAGAAGTCCGTGATGGCATGGCCGGGGCAACCGGCTGCCAACTCTGCATGCGCTCGGGTCGGTGCTCGGCATGCGACTGCACTTGCAGCACCTGTTGCGCGCCCAGACGCGCACTCAGACGCTCGATCAACTGCTGCAGACTGTCGCCAGCAAGCTGTTCGTCCGGCAGAAAACTCTCGCTCTGCCCGCGCAGTTTTTGCGTCTCCAGGCTGCGCAGGCGTAGCGCCAGCACTGGCGCTGGCAACGTGATGTGCGCCAGATGTTCGCCCAGCAAGCGCAGCAGATGCGTCGTGTCACTGGCAGGCTCGGCGGTGCGCAGTGTCAGTTCGCCCTGCGCGGCTGTATCGCGCCGGGCGTCCATGCGCCACATCAGCACCAGCGCCAGCACACCGCAATGGCGCAATTGCAGCCAGACCTGCAACTGATTGAGCAGGCGGTGCGCGCCAAACAAAAGTGCTTGGGCCGTCTCAACCTGGGAAGGCAGTTCCAGCGTGGCATCAAACGCTTCGGGCAGCGTCAGCCAGGGGTAGAGCTCGGGCGCCAGTCCATAAGCGCGGTCTAGCGCGTCGAGCAGGGGTGCACCAAAACGCCTTGCCACACCAGCGCGCGGCAAGGCCCGCAACTGGCCCCAACAGGTGCAGCCGATTCTCTCCAGCGTGGCCAAGTGGGGACGGGCCGCCGCCAGCGCAGACAACGGCAGATCGTCAGACTTGCTGCGCGCCAGACCGGTGGCCTGCAGCCGCGCCATGGCCAGCAGGGATGTCGCACCGCGTGCCAGTTTGACGGCGGCCACAGTCTTGCTTGATGCCTGAATCTGGCGCAGCAGTTGGACGCGCCCACGCCACAGGCGCTCACTGGCCGAGAGTTCAAGCAGCAAGGTGTCGTCCACGCGCGCCACCTTGGGCGTGAACTGCAAGGCCCACCAGCCCAGAGACGTGATGCGATCGGCCAGTTGCGGTGATTCGCTTTCAGGCAGCGCTTGCAATGCAACCCACAGCATCGGGCATCCCTTGCAGCCAATCGCTGGCCCACACACGCGCAGTTGCAGGTCCAGACGCAACACAAGCCACCCGACTGCGCCCACTTGCCAGCAAGACGGACAGTCGCACGTTATCCGCTGGCAGCGTCAAAGGCTGCTCCAGCGGGCGGCCGCGCCGTTTGAGAATGTGCAACAGCAGTGCATCGCTTTGCGGCTGACTTGCGAGTAGCAAACGCAACACGGCCGGCGAAGATTCGGTGCGCACCTGGGTCGGACGCATCACAAACAAAAGTTTGTTGTTGGCATGCGCCGCCATTTGCAAGCGGCGCAAGGGCTCGGCCCGCGTCTGCGGCAACCAGGCCAACACGGCCTGCACCGCAGCGCAGCGCAGAGATTGCTCGGCTGCCCACAATCGCTCATCCGGCGTGCTGGCGAGCACCTGCAAAAGAGAAGGCGCCACCAGACCCTGGGCCGCCAGCCCCGGAACAAATGGAATATGGGGGGCCCCCACCAGCACTACAGGACCTGGTTTGACCGACAAACTCGCAACGCTGCGCAGTGCCGGCAGCAGCAGACGCCATTCGTTGTGCTCGCTGTGCGCCTGCAAAATTTCGCAGACGGCCCCGACCGGCCACCCACCGCCGGGTAACTGAGCGTCCAGCGCAGTGTGACCGCTGGTGAGCGTAGCACCCGCTGCACCGGCCAGACTGTCAGCACGCCAGACGGCCTCACCCAGATGCGAAAAAGAAACCGACAAGGATTCGGACACGATGAAAATCACTCAAATATAACTGTATGGATATACAGTATAGTGATTTGCCAAAGTGCTGTCTTGTCCTTTCGTTGGTCGCGTTGGAACTTACGGGTTTTCAGGATGGGGCATGAATAACGGCTTGTCCGATGTCGGACCAGCGTTTGCGCACAAACACCCAGGCCAGCAAACCGATGCCCATCATGATCAGTGATGTTGCCGCCATGAAAACAGTGGAGTGCATGACCAACGGCGCAATAACACCAGCTACCAGGCCATTGGCGATGGAGGCGATGAAAGCCTGCAGAGAAGACGCCATGCCCCGGCGTGATGGATGAAGATC
>CAIWNX010000282.1 GCA_903914175.1 uncultured beta proteobacterium
ATCGAGTTCTTCATCCGACAAGGGTTCAAAAGCCAGGGCAGTCATATGGCAACAGCACGTGTGCAAGTCAATGGTGTGCGCCACATTCTCGTCGAACAGCTTGGCTGGCTCGCGTCAAGATGCCTTCACTGGACGCTTACCATTGTTTGGCGATATTGCACCGCTCGCGGGGAGTCTTGCTATCCCATGGCCAAGGGGCAAAGTCTTGTTGAATGCGACGTTGAGCATCCGACGAAAGTTCTGCAAGTTGCTTGTGGTACTGCCCCTTCAGGGCTGTTGCTAGCGACTGGAATGTGCTCATCGTTGGCACTCCTTCATAGTGCAGCCTTCATGAGAACCCCAGCAGGCGGTTGAAGGTGTCCCGCTTTTCGGTTCGCGGGCCTAGCTGGGGTGAATGGGTCAGGCGGCTGCCAGCTCGGGCGCGGCGAGGGCGTCGATCACCGCATTCGGGTTATGTTCAATGACGTTCAGAAGTACCAGCGCGGGACCTTGTGGGGCGCGGTCGCCACGCTCCCAGTGGCGCAGTGTGGCGGTAGAGAATCCAAAGCGTGCAGCGAACTGCTCTTGCGTCATGTGTACCTTCGCCCGCAGTGCCTTCACGTCTATCGGGCGGGGGCGGTGAATGCGGGCCTGTGGGGCGCGACCTTCGGCATGTTCGATAGCCTCGAGCAGGCCACGTTTGATGCTGTTGAATGCTGTACTCATCTTGATTTCCTCTTCCATATCTGAATCAATAGCGTGACGAGCCCCGCCAGTTCGTTGCGCTCTGCCTTTGACAGGTTGGCGTGGTCACCCTTGGCGAATAGCGTCAGCAAGTAGAGCGGCATGGCCTCGTCATGAAAATAGTAAATGACGCGAACGCCACCACTTTTACCTTGCCCACCTCGGCCCCACCGGAGTTTTCGTACGCCGCCGGTGCCTTCCATCAGATCGCCCGCTTTGGGGCGCTCTGCTAGGTAACGAATGATGTCCAGCCGCTCCGATTCAGACAGCAACTTGTCGGCAGTGCGGATGAACTCTGGCAACTCGGCAACGGTCAGCATGCTCGTCATTGTAATCCATTGGGACGGTTAAGCAGCAACTGCATGCAAAGCGCCGGGTGTTGCCTTGGGATCAAACACGATCCCCGCCTGCTCCAGAATCCACGCCTCGATGCGTTCGTGATGCATTCGAAGCAGTTCGAGCGGACGCACGGTGTAATGTTTTTCTGCAGTGGCGCTGGGCTTGTGGCCCTGTATCTGGGCGACGACCCCGACGGGTACCTCTAGCCATTCGGTCAGACTTCTAAACGAGCGGCGCAAACCGTGCAAAGTAAGCCCTTCGAGCCCTGCAGCTTTGCAGGCGCGAGCGTGCGGGTTATTCGGTTCGGATATGTGGCCTGTTGAACTGGTTTCCTGAACCTCGCCCGTTGCTAATGGGGTCCCTCTTCTTGAGCTTTTCGCTTCCCTACGCTTGATGTTTTTATCACTCATGTCGAGGGTGCGGATGCTTGAGAAAACCCAATCATTGCGATGGGGCAGGGCGGCAAGCAAGTGCAACATATAGGGCGTCGCCGGTATCTCGCGGGTTCCATCTACCTTGTCGCGGATACTGATTCCCTTCCACTTGGTGTTTATGTCTTCCCAGCGCAGCGCTAACACTTCGCCCGGTCTAGCACCAGTGAGTAACATCATTTGCAGGCAGGCAGCGATAACGGGATTTTGTAAGTTTTGCACAGCGGTAAACCATGCAGCCAACTGTCCACGCTGAAGAACGTCCTTTTTTACTCCGGCCTTACCTAATGCTTCGCGGGCCTTGTTTGTTTTGGCTGGGTTCTTGGCAGGTAGCAGGGCTGCATATTTCGGTTGTTGCTCGCACCACGTCAAAAACACTGTCAGCAGTCGCCACGCCAGGCGGGCGCTTGATGCGCGGGTTTTGCCCTCGCGTGCAGCCCATACCTCTATTGTTGATTGATTAAGCTCACCCAGCGCCAGCGGCATCAGTGCTGCCAGCGGCCCCGGTTTGGTTAGCTGATTGCCAGCACCGCGGCGCTTAGACCGCAACCCACCGGCGCTAGCCTTGTCGATGTGGTCGCGGTAATGCAAGTCACCCCAATGCTGTTTTCTTTCCTCTAGGTAGATGGCCCAAACTTCGCCGACGGTCAGTGCTGCAGCCCTTTCGGCCTCCACTTTTGCAATGGCTGCTGCCTTCATGTCAAGTGCGGCGATTCGCCTGTCGTGTTCGATTTCGCGGGGGTCCGTCCCGTTGTCGACCAGCATTTTCAAGCCTTGGGCTTTCAGGCGGGCCTGTTCAATCGGCCAGTCCGTCACAGTGCCGATGGCCATCCTAATGGTTGCACCGTTCAAGCGCGACTCAAACACGTACGTCTTTCGGCCTGTCGGCGTCACCCTCACCATCAGTGTTGGTGTGTCTGTATCCCAAAGAAAGGCCTGTGCTTTGTCGGCAGGGCACGAGAAAGCCTCTACGCGCCCGGCAGTCAACCTGACACGGCCGGTTTGCTTTTTCATGAGTCCTCCTTAGTCTGTAGGCAACTTGTAGGCAACTTGTAGGCAAATATAACGTATATTTAGAAATAAATATCAACGCAACATATAATGTTATGGATTAGGAACACAGAGTAATATGTTGTTTTTAATAAATAATACCTACAATGGTCTACACTTTGAAATTTAATGAAGTCAGGATTGTGATTCCTGTTGTCGTGGGTTCGAGCCCCATCAGCCACCCCAAGTGATTCAAGGCAAGCCTGCTACCTAAAACGTAGCAGGCTTTTTTCTGTCAGGTCCATGAACGACACGCTTAAGCACAGCGTACTGCAAGGCGCATCCAATTTCCGTGATCTCGGTGGCTACACCGGCGCCGATGGGCGCGTGGTGCGTCGGGGGCGTGTCTTTCGCTCCGATCACCTGGCCGGTTTGACTGCGCAGGATATGGCGGCGCTGCAAGCCCTGGGCCTGACGCACAGTATTGATTTCAGGGGCGAGGCGGAGGCGGCTGCGGAGCCGTACCGGATTGCCGGCGTGACTCAGTTGGCCCTTTCGATCGAGCCGACCGTGGTGCGGCGCCTGAGTGCGCTGCTGGCCAGCGGGGAAATTCCGAGCACCGAAGAAACGGTCGCGCTGATGTGCGAAACCTACCTGAACTTTGTGCATCAACACGGCGCAACCATTGCACGCTTCCTGCGCCATCTGCTGGCGCATTCGACGCCGGTGGTGTTCCATTGCACGGCGGGCAAGGACCGCACAGGCTTTGCCGCAGCGCTGCTGCTTGCGCTGCTGGGCGTTGAGCACGCCACCATCATGCAGGACTACCTGCTGACCAACCAGTTGTATCGCCGCACGCCTTCTGCCGAGGGCGTGGGGCCGGCGCACGTCATGGAGGTGGTCTGGCAGGTGCAACCCGTGTTTCTGCAGACGGCCTTTGATGCGATTGATCGCGATTACGGTGGCGTTGCCGGCTATCTGGCAGGGCCGGTGGGCATGCACACCGATGATCTGGCGCATTTGCGCCAGATCCTGCTGCGCTGATCAGTCTTTGTCGGCTGGCTTGGCGGGTAGCAGGAACCAGCCAAAGGTCAGTGTCTGCGCCGCCCACAGCAAGGCGAAGGTCAGCGCAAAGGCGGCGCCGCGCGCCATGCCACTTGCGGCGAAGGCTTCCACAGCGGCACCGATACCCCATTGCAGGCCGAAGGCGCCGGCAAACATCATGAGGTTGAGTGCGCTGTTGACGCGGCCCGAAACTGCGACCGGAAAGACCGCAGACAACTGCGAGTAGGTCAGCGTCGTCAGGCTGAATGACAGGCCGAGCAAGGGCCAGAGCCAGCTCGGTTGTGCCAGGTTCAGGATGATTGCCAGTTCCACCAGCAATGCCAGGACCAGGCCGGTTCGCAGGATGGCCATGGGTGCAATGCCCCGGCGCGTCAGGGCGCCGGTGCAGGTGGCAATGAAAAGATAACCCCCCAGCATCGCCAGACCGGTCAGGAACAGCACGTTGGCGGCATGCGAGCGCGAAACACCATTGACTTCCATCATCCAGGGCACGGCCCAAAGACCCTGGATTGCCATGAAGCCGCCACTGGCCAGGCAGCCCTGTGGTGCGAAGCGCCAGAAGACGCGGTGGCGCAGAATCCCCATCAGCGTCTGGATCTGCTGTTTGAGTGATTCCTGTTGCGCGCTGTCCGGGTGATCTGGAAGGCGCATGATGAAGACTGCGGTGATGGCCAGCAGCACGGCGAACAAATGGAAAATGCCGCGCCAACCCAGTAGCGGCAGCGCTGCCTCGGCTGGGACGCTGGCGCAGAGCGCACCCAGGCTGCCGGCGATCATGATGCTTGCAGTCAGCGAAGGCAGGCTTTGCACGGGGAACCATTGGCTGAACGCCTTGAAGCTGGCCATCAGGCAGGCTGATACGCCCAGACCGATAAGGGCCCGCGCAACGACCAGCGTCGCCAGTGTTGTCCCCAGGCCAAACAGCGCGCAACCAGCGGCCGCCAGCAGCAACAAGGCGGCTTCCACGCGGCGCGGGCCAAAGCGGTCCAGCAGCAGACCGAGCGGCAATTGAAACAGGCCGAAGGCCAGAAAGTAGGTGGAGGTCAGCAGCCCCAGGCCGCTTGACGTGAGACCCATGTCGTGCATCAGTTCGGGTGCGATCACCGCGTTGATACTGCGCAAGCCGTAGGACAGGAAATAGCCTGCGGCATAAGCGGGGACCAGCCGGAACCAGAGATGCGGGGGTTGTTTCATGAGTGCCATTGTCGCGCCAGCGCGACCGGCCTGGCCGCTGCTACCGATCCGGTTCACTCAAGCGCACGTGGTCGCCGCCACTGCCCTTGGCGCGGTACATGGCGGCGTCGGCGTTTTTGGTGAGCGAGAGTTCATCATTGCCATCTTGCGGATAGACGGCGATCCCCATGCTGCATGAAATGGTCAGCGTCTGGCCTTCGACCACAAAGGGTTGGCGCAGCGCTGCGCGGATCATTTCAGCCAGACCGATCACGGCGTCGGTCTCTCTCAATTCGGCCATCAGCACCACAAACTCGTCGCCGCCCAAGCGGCCCACCGTGTCGACGGCCCGCATGGAAGCTTGCAAGCGCTGCGCCACCTGACGCAGCAGGTGGTCGCCCACAGCGTGGCCGAAACGGTCATTGACCGGCTTGAAGTTGTCCAGGTCGAGAAATATCACGGCGCAGTGGTCGCCATGGCGTTGGGCGCGGGCCAGTTCCTGACTCAAGCGGTCGCTGAACAAGGCCCGGTTCGGCAAATGGGTCAGGGTGTCGTGCTGCGCCATGTGGCGCAATTCTTCGGTCATTTCTGCTGCCCAGCGCAGCGCGCGGGCGCGGCCAGTGACCAGGACCCAGGCCAGCCAAGCCAGTGTCAGGCTGAGCCCGACACCGGCGATGGCGATCACCGACGAGGCGTCGCGACCAAAGCGGTTTTCAAACTCGCTCAGCGTGCTCAGTGTGAGTGTCCAGTTGTGGCCGGCCACAACCATGTAGTCCTTGGCGGACAGAGGGTTGCTCACAGTCGTGCCGACTGTGCTGGCGGCATCAACCGAGCGATAGAGCAGGGCGCTGGGGTCCGGTACAACGTCGTCGTAGATGGCAAGCGCGAGTCCGGCTGACTGCTTGCCGTACAAGCTGGCCATGAAATCGCTCATGTGAAAAGCTGCATAGACCCAGCCGATCAGGTTGGCGCGCCGCTGCGCCAGCGTCTCATGCGGCTGATTGTGGGCAAAAACTGGCAGGTACATGATGAAGCTCGGCGCCTTCTGGATCGGTGCGTCGATCGCCAGTTGTACTTTGCCGGTAATGGCGGCCATGCCTGAATCGCGCGCTTTCTCCATCGCCAAACGGCGCACCGGGTCGTCCCAGAGGTCAAGGCCAAGCGGGGCGCGGTTGGGTGCGATATACGGTTCACGTTGAATAACCGGCGCCATCACTTCGTTCTGGCTCTCGGGGTGAATCGCGTAGGCAACCGAGCCCAAGCGGCGCATGGCGGCTTCATGCGCGGCCTTGTCTTGCAGCAGAACGCGCGGCGCGATACCGATCGCCTCGATGCCGGAAAAATTGGCATCGAGTTGCAGGGTTTTAACGTAGTCCTGAAACGCCGATCGGTTGTGCAAGCCGGTTGTGACCAGCAAGCCCTGCACGCCACGCAGCATCTGCTCATAGGCGGCCATTCTCTGTTCAATACTGCTGACCGATTCGCGCAGCGCGAAATCGAACTCGGCGCGCAACGCCTTGCGTGTGCTGCGGCTTTCATGATCCCAGACAAACCAGGTCATGCCCAGCGTGAGCAGCAGAATCAGCCAAGGCAGCAGGCGCAGCGAGGCCCCGGCTTTTATAGGAGGAAAGACAGTCACGCTACGGATCAGAAGTTGACCATGGCCGCCGCCAACTCGGGCTTGAAATATTTCTCAAAGATGCGGCGCATGCTGCCGTCGCTGCGCATGCTGTTGAGCAGCGCCTGCCACTGCAATTGCTCGGCTGGCGAGAGCGCCTTTTTTGACATGATGAGTCCGTGTGGCACCGAAGGATCGTTGAATTCCACAATACTGGTGAGCTCGCGGATCTTCTTTTCTTCCAGCGCCGGAAAATCGAAAGGCTCAATGATCATGCCCTGAATCTGGTTTTGCAGCAGTGTCTTGTACAAGGGCGCCAGACCGCCGGACTGACTCACGCGGTTGTTGGCCTGGAGTTGGTCAACCAACCGGTTGGCACTTGCGCTGTAGCGAAAGCTGCGGATGACACCGAGCTGCATTTTGTCGTTGCGCTCGAAATCAGCCAAGGTCTGTGCGCCTGAATCCTTGCGTACCAGCAGGTAGTACTTATTGCTGAAGTACCAGACAAAACTGGCGAAGCGTTCGCGTTCGCTGTTGCTGATGCCCGACAGGCTGAAGTCCAGCGCGCCCGATTCGATCAGCTGCCAAATGCGCGCCCGTGGCATCAGGCTCACAGTCACCTTGCAGCCACTGCGCCGGATCATTTCATCGGCCACATCCTTGTCGATGCCGCTGTCGGTATCGGCTGAATAAAGCAGGCCGTGGTCATGCAAGGCCAAGGTGTAGGGACGCGCGCAATCCGGCGCTGCGGCATGGGTCGGACCCAGATGGCCGATCAGAAGTAAAAAAGCAAGCAGGAAAGGGACATTCATCGGGTCGGGGCGGCATGAATTTATTGTTATCTCCCGGCGCCGATGATACTGGCATCGAGCGCGCTGCGGCGCTGATATCATTACGCATCCGACTATTCAAGGGCGCAAGAGGAACAAACCCAGTGGCAATCCGTGTTTTTGTTGTCAGCGATCACCGCCTCCTGTTGGAGGCGTTGACGGACCAACTTGCCAAGACTTCACGCGACTTTATTCTGGCGGGTTCCTGCGCTACGCTAGCGCAGGCGTCTGAACTGCTCAAGTCCGCGGCGGCCGATATCCTGCTGCTCGACATGGACGGCGAGAGCGAAGCGTTGCTTGCGTTCATCAGCGCCTTGCAGGAGGCCATGTCGATCCGGATCTTGCTGCTGACCCGGCACCAGGACCATGCACTGGAAGACAAGGCGGTCGTGCTGGGTGCCCGCGGTCTGATTGATCGGGATACATCAGCCGAGCAACTGCTCAATGCGCTGGAGAAAGTTCACCAAGGGCAGGTCTGGCTCAATCGCGAGGCGACCGGACGCGTTTTTGTCGAACTCGCGCGCTGGGGTCGGGACAAGCCGCTTGACCCGAACGAGGCCAAGATGGCGCAGCTCACCGAACGTGAGCAGCACATCGTGGCCTGCATCGCGCGCAGCCACGGCGAACCCGGCAAAACAATCGCGGAGCAGCTCCACATCAGCGAAAGCACGCTGCGCAACCACCTGACCGCCATCTACGGCAAGTTGGGCGTCGTCAATCGCCACGGCCTGCTGGCCTATGCCTATCAGCATGGTTTGGCCGAGCGCCTGGGCCAATAAGGTCTGAAACTGGATTAGCGCGCAGCCTGCAGGTTGGATTCCAGCAACTGCACGGCCACATCCTTTTTATTGCCCTTGTCCTCGGTGCGGACAATGCGGCCCCTGCAGTTCAAAAGCATCTTTTCATTGAATGTATCGAGCTCAATCACAAAACTGATTTCGCTGCCAAGAGCGTAATCGGTGGCGACTTCAAAACAGATGCCACTGGCGCTGACATTGCGGGTCTGGCCAGCATCATGCTCAAGCGTGACGGGCAGTGCGACATTGATGCGGTGCTCTAGGCGCTGGTCTTTTGTTGAGCTTGTCATGTGGTTCCGACCAAGTACCCGGATGGCGAATGATTGCGATGACTGGATGATGACGGTGATGTCAAGCCGGCGCTAGGGAGTGAAATCCTAAATTTTCTGGGTGGAATTGCCCGCACCACGGCAGTATGTTTGTCCTGCATCGGCCAATGATCGATTCTTCCCTGGCGCATTCGGCCTGCTTGCGCCGCACTGGTAAGCTATCGGGAAACTATGTTGGAGTTGCAGAAAATGGAATTGTCAGCAGGCATCATGAGCCGCACCAGCGTGCGCGGTTTCAAGTCCACACCGGTACCACAGGCTCTCGTGCGTCAGTTGCTGGAACAGGCGCGCTGCAGTCCTTCCTACACCAACACGCAGCCGTGGGAGGTGTCGGTGCTCAGCGGCGCCATGCGCGATCAGTTGGGCAAGGTTCTGTACGATTTGGCTGCTGCCGGTGTGCCCAGCCGTTCGGACGTCAGCGCACCCGCGCACTGGCCGCTTGCCAATGAGAGCCGCGCCAGCGAGCACAACGCCAGGCGCTTTCGCACACTCGAGATTGAACGCGACGACAGCGCCGCACGCAATGGCTTGCGCCTGATGAACTACCAGTTTTTCGGCGCACCCTGTGTGGTGCTGCTGTGGCTCGATCGCACGCTCAGTGAGTGGTCCACTTTTGATCTGGGTCTGTTCACGCAGACGCTGGCGCTGGCAGCGCACGGCCTGGGTCTGGGTACCTGCCTGCAGGCTTCGTTGACGCATTACCCCGATGAGGTGCGGGCGCTGCTGGGTGTGGCGCAAGACAAGCGCCTGATGCTTGGCCTCTCGCTAGGCTATCCGGACCCGGCGGCCAAACTCAACAGCTACCGCAGTTCACGCGCCGAATTGGATGAATTTGTGCGCTGGTACAACTGAAACAATACGGTCCCGAGTTGTCATCCCGTCCCCCGTAGTTGTCATCCCGTCTCCCGTAGTTGTCATCCCGTCTCCCGTAGTTGTCATCCCGGACCTGATCCGGGATCCATGGCTTCTGAGCGTGACACGCGAACCCTGGATTGCGGGTCGGGGCCCGCAATGACAAAAAGATTCCGCGAAATCATTGACGTTAAATCCAGCCGAACCAGCCGAGCAGGCCGCCGGCGGCGAGTAGCCACAGCATGTGAATGCGCGTGCGCCATACCAGTAGCGCGGTGACGGCGGTGAGCAGCCACAGCGGCCAGCTCTTGATCGTGCTGCCCTGGCTGCTGGCCAGAATCCAGCCCGTGGCAATCAGCAGTGCAATCACAATTGGCGCCATCCCCTGCTTGAAAGCGCGCACGGCGCGCAGTTCCCTGTTTTGATGGCCCCAGCGCGCTGCGGCAAATGTCAGTGTGGTGCTTGGCACCAGGATGCCGATCATGGCCAGCAGCACGCCCAGTGCCGCATAAGGCCAGTGATTGCCGCCCGCGTTCATGCCGATGTTCCAGCCCAGCAGTGCGATGAACAGCACATTGGGTCCCGGCGCGGCCTGTGCCAGTGCAATGGAGGATGTGAATTGGGCGTCGCTCAACCAGTGCCGCTGGTCCACCAGGTAGCGGTGCATATCCGGTGCGGTGGTGATGGCGCCGCCAATTGAGAGCAGCGAGAGCGACAGAAAGTGCGTCAGCAGCGCCAGCCAGTCGCCCAGCGTCATGGTGACGATCATGAATCGCCACCCAGCACGCGGTAGCGGCCCAGTTGCCGATAGGCCCAGATGCAGGCTGCACCGCCGACCGTCAGCAGCACCCAGACCAGCGGCACGCGCAGCACGGCAATGGCGATGAAAGTCAGCGCCGCCAGCAACCAGCAGAGCAGCGTACCCATCACGTTTTTCTGCAGCGCGCCGGCGAGCTTCAGGCCGGTGGCGGCAATCAGTCCGGCTGCCACCGCACCCATACCCCGCAGCGCCCCTGCAACGCCGCCGCTATCGGAAATGCCAGCAAAAATAGCGGCCAGCGCGAGCACGATCAGCAGCGGAAAAGTCAGCATGCCTGCCAGTGCCGCCAGTGCGCCACGCAGGCCGAAGTAGCGGTCGCCGATCATCAGCGAGAGGTTGACCACGTTCGGGCCTGGCAGGATCTGCGCCACGGCCCAGTCTTCAATGAATTCTTCGCGCGTCAGCCACTGTTTTTTCTCGACCATCTCGTGCTGCACGATGGCCAGCACGCCGCCAAAACCCTGCAGTGCAAGACGGGTGAATGACCAGAACAGGTCGGCGACAGATTGGGGTTGGGGCCGGGGGCTTGCGGGCATGCGGCGATTATCGTCGCGGTGTCGCCGGCGTGTGCGTGGCCAGCCAGAGACCCGCGGCGATGAACAGGATAGCCCCCAGCAGCCACAGGTCAAACATCTCGTGCAGCAACAACGCGCCCAGCAGCGCGGCGGTCAGCGGGTTGAGCGCCAGAAAAATGGTGACGCGCGTTGGCGATTCGTGCTTGAGCGCATAGAGCCACAGAAAGTAGCCGATGCCGCTGGAGGCGCCGATGAAGAACACGACGCCCCAGGTCGGCGCCAACAGGTGTTGCACGCGCGTGGGCCAGCCCTCGTGCAGCGCCAGCACGGCCAAAAACAGCACTGATGCCAGCATGGCAAAGGCGCTGACCTTGAGTGTCGGGTAGCGCTGCAGATACGGGCGGTAAAAGACGCTGCAGGTGGCGCCGACCGCGGCGCTGGCCAGCACCGCGAGTTCGCCCCACCACGGACCGGCACCGAAGTTCGCCAGCTTGGGCGCCATTGACAACGCCACACCCGTGATCGAGAGCAGCACCCCGAGCATCAGTCGCACGCTGATGGCTTCACGGCCGAGCAGGGCTGACAGCAGCAGCGTCAGCAGCGGGAACAGACTGAAGATCAGCGCGGCCTGCGCGGCGCCGACCGATTGCAGCCCGAAGTTGAGCAGCGCGATCAGGATCGCAAACTGTCCCAGACCCAGCGCTGCCATTGCCAGCACGTCGCGCAGTGGCCACCGGCGTGGCGCATGTTGCTCGGCCATTCCGGGCCGAAGGACAAAGGGCAGCAGACACAGAAAACCGATGCCATAGCGCAGCATGGCCAGCGTCAGTGGCGGCACTTCCGCCACGACCATGCGCGAAGCCACGATGGCCGCGCCGACCTGCACGCCAGTTGCGGCGGCGGCCAGCAGCGCCAACCTCATAGCTTGAGGGCCCAGGTCTCTCCCACCAGATCGTGGCCAAAGCCGCGATAGGGTTCGCTCTTGATCAATTCAAAACCGCGCTGGGCGTAGATATGGCGTGCGGCGTTGAGGCAGCTATTGGTCCAGAGCACCATCTTCTTGTAGCCTTTCTCGCGCGCAAAGGCCAGGCACTCGTCGGTCAGGCGTGTACCCAGGCCCAGGCCGCGCGCCTGTGGCGTCAGGATCAGCATGCGCAACTGCGCCACGGTTTTCGATTTGCGAACGACGAAGACCGAACCGACCAACTGGCCGTCAAGTTCGGCCATCCAGCAGCGCTCCCATTGCGGTTGGCGCTTGCGCAGGTAAGTGCCGACGATGCCTGCCACCAGCGCTTCAAATTCGTCGTTCCAGCCGTATTCGCGGGCATAGATGGCGCCGTGCTGCTGCACCACCCAGCCCATGTCGCCAGGGCCGGGTTCGCGCAGGAGGACGGCGGATTTCACGCGCTCAATAGACCGGCTGATAGCGCACGATGGCGGCCTTGACCTCTTCGCTTAACGCAAAGCCGGCGCCAAATTTGGCGGCCAGTTCATCGGCGCGTTTGACGAAGGCGTCGATGCCGATGCCGTAGATGAACTGCATGGCGCCACCGGTCCAGGCCGGGAAGCCAATGCCGAAGATGGAGCCGATGTTGGCTTCGTGCACGCTGGTCAGCACGTTCTCGCTCAGGCAGCGCGCGGTCTCGACGGCCTGGCGGTACAGCAACCGGTCTTTCAGGTTCGCGATGTCCCACGGCGCATCGGCCTTTTCAAACAGTGATTTGAGTTGTGGCCAGAGGAATTTCTTCGCGCCTTTTTCCTTCGGGTATTCGTAGAAGCCGGCACCCGCGGCGCGGCCAGCGCGCTGGTGGATGCGCACCATGTCGGCCACCAGCAACTCGCCCGGTGTCGCAACATAGGTCTTTCCTTCGGCGGCGAAGTCGGCGCGCGTTTGTTCCATCACGTGCAGGCTCAGGCTGAGCGCCGTCTCGTCGAGAACGGCCAAGGGTCCCACTGGCATGCCGCACTGGATGCCGGCGTTCTCGATCGCCGGCGCCGGCAGGCCTTCACCCAGCATGGCCACACCTTCCATGACGAAGGTGCCAAAGACACGGCTGGTGAAGAAACCGCGCGAGTCGTTGACCACGATCGGCATCTTGCCAATCGCCTGCACATAGTCGTAGGCGCGCGCCACCGTCTCGTCGCTGGTCTCTTTGCCACGGATGATCTCCACCAACTGCATCTTGTCGACCGGGCTGAAGAAGTGGATGCCGATGAACTTCTCCGGTGCGATGCTGGCCTTGGCCAGGCCGCTGATCGGCAGGGTTGAAGTGTTGGAGGCAAAGAAGCCGCTGGCGGCGAGCATCGGTTCGGCTTCCTGCGTTACCTTGGCCTTGAGTTCGCGGTTCTCGAACACGGCTTCGATGATCAGATCGCAGTCTTTCAGGTCGGCTACCTGCCCGGTGGGCTGGATGCGCGCCAGCACTTCAGTCTGCTGTTCCGCACTCATGCGGCCTTTGTCAACGCGGGCCTGCGTCAGCTTGGCGCTGTAGGCCTTGCCGGCCTCGGCCTTCTCCGTGCTCACGTCTTTGAGCACCGTGGCGATGCCCTTGCTGGCTTGCACGTAGGCAATGCCCGCGCCCATCATGCCGGCGCCGAGCAGGCCGACCTTGGCCGGCTTGAAGCGCGGCGCCTTGCCCGGGCGCGACTGCCCGCTCTTGATGGCGTTGAGGTTGAAGAAGAAGGTGTTGATCATGGCGCGCGCATTGGTGCCGGTCATGAGCTTGGCCAGATGCCGGCTCTCGATGCGCAGCGCGGTTTCGATGTCCACCTGCAGGCCTTCGACCATGCAGGCCATGATGGCTTCGGGGGCCGGGTAGAGGCCGCGTGTCTGCTTCTTGATCATGGCCGGTGCCACCACCAGCATTTGGGCCACCGCCGGGCTCGACGGCAGGCCGCCGGGCACCTTGTAACCCTTGACTTCCCACGGGTGCTGCGCGCTTGGGTTGGCCGCAATCCAGGCCAGTGCCTTGGCTTTAAGTTCGGCTGCAGCGTCGGGACCGGGGCTGACGAGGTCATGCACCAGGCCCAGGTTCTTCGCATCCTGCGGCGAGAACAGTTTGCCTTCGACCAGGTAGGGCTGCGCGCCCATCAGCCCGAGGTGGCGCGTCATCTTCGTCACACCGCTGGCGCCGGGCAGCAGACCCAGCGTTACTTCGGGCAGGCCGAACTGGATCTTGCGGTCGTTGATGGCGATGCGGTGGTGGCCGATCAGCGCCACTTCCCAGCCGCCGCCCAGCGCCGTGCCGTTAAGGCAACTCACCACCGGCTTGCCCAGGGTCTCCAGCGTACGGAAGTTCTTCTTCACCAGTTCGATTTCGGTGAAGATGGCGCTCGCGTCAGCGACCTTGAGCCGCATCGCACCCTTGAGGTCAGCGCCGGCAAAAAAGGTCGATTTGGCGGAGGCCAGGATGATGCCCTTGATGGCGTCCTTGTCCTGCAGCACCTGCGCCACCAGTTTGGAGAGGTCCTGCTGCCATTGCAGGCACATGGTGTTGACCGGCGAATTGGGTTCGTCAAAGGTGACGGTGGCGATGCCGGCGGTGAGTTGGTATTGGATGGTTTTCATGAAAATTCCTCAATCGGTTGAGGACAGAGCTTGTGCGCTACGCGTCACTGCGGTCTGTCCCGCAAAGTTATTAGCAGCGTTCCACAATGGTCGCAATGCCCATGCCGCCGCCGACGCACAGCGTGGCCAGGCCGTAGCGCAGTTTGCGCCGGTGCAACTCGTCGATCAGGATGCCCAGGATCATGGCGCCGGTGGCGCCCAACGGATGGCCCATGGCGATGGCGCTGCCGTTGACGTTGACCTTGTCGTGCGGCACTTTCATTTCCTTCATGAAGCGCATCACGACAGCGGCAAAAGCCTCGTTGACTTCGAACAGGTCGATCTGGTCAATCGTCAATCCAGCTTTGACCAGCGCCTTGCGCGCCGCTGGCATGGGGCCGGTCAGCATGATGGTTGGGTCGGCACCGCTCAGCGCGGCTGAGACGATGCGTGCCCGTGGTGTGAAGCCGTGGCGCTTGCCGGCCGCTTCCGAGCCGATCAGGATCGCCGCCGCACCGTCCACAATGCCGCTGGAGTTGCCGGCGTGGTGTACGTGGTGGATGCGCTCGACCTGCGGGTAGCGCGTGAGCGCCACCTGATCAAAACCCATGGCGCCCATCTGCTCGAATGCGGGCTTGAGCGAGCCCAGACCTTCGAGCGTGGTTTGTGGTTTGATGAACTCGTCTTCGGCCAGGATGATTTGTCCGATGAAATCTTTCACTGGCACCACAGAGCGTGAAAAATAGCCGTTGGCACGTGCCGCCGTGGCGCGTTTCTGGCTCTCCAGCGCAAAGGCGTCCACGTCCTGGCGCGTGAAGCCTTCCAGCGTGGCGATCAGGTCGGCGCCTATGCCCTGCGGGACGAAAGCAGTTTGTGAATTGGTTTCGGGGTCCATCGCCCAGGCGCCGCCGTCGGAGCCGATCGGCACGCGGCTCATGCTCTCGACACCACCGGCCACCACCAGGTCTTCCCAGCCCGAACGTACTTTTTGCGCCGCCAGGTTCACGGCTTCCAGACCCGAAGCGCAAAAGCGGTTCACCTGTACGCCAGCGCAAGTGAAGTCCCAGCCGGCCTTGAGCGCTGCCACCTTGGGCAGGACGGCGCCCTGTTCGCCGATGGGCGAGACGATGCCCATCACCACGTCATCGACCTGGGAGGTGTCCAGATCGTTGCGGCGCTGCAGTTCGCTCAGCAGGCCGGCCAGCAGATCAACCGGCTTGACTTCATACAGGCTGCCGTCTTTTTTCCCTTTGCCACGCGGCGTGCGGATGGCGTCATAGACAAATGCTTCGGTCATGGGGTCTGCCTTTCAGAGTCGGTTCAATCGCGGTTGTGGCTGCGACAAGCTGGAATGCAGTATATTGGTTTTCGCAAAGCAATTGCTTCGCATAAATCCCCCGAATTTGTAAATCAGGTGCCACCATGATCCAGAGAACCCTCTTTACGCCCGAACACGAAGCCTTTCGCGACAGTTTCCGCCGCTTCATTGAGAATGAAATCGCTCCTTTTCACGCCGACTGGGAGGAGCAGGGTTTTGTTGATCGCGCGGTCTGGAATAAGGCCGGGGAAAACGGTTTTCTGTGCCTGACCATGCCCGAGGAATACGGCGGGGCTGGTGCTGACAAGCTTTATTCCGTGGTGCAGATGGAAGAGGTCGCGCGCGCGGGCTGCTCTGGCATCGGCTACTCGCTGCACAGCGAGATCGTGGCGCCCTACATCCTGCATTACGGCACGCAGGCGCAGAAGCAGAAGTACCTGCCCAAACTGGCCAGCGGCGAGATGATAGGCGCCATCGCCATGAGCGAGCCGGCCGCCGGTTCCGACTTGCAGGGCATCAAGGCCACGGCAATACGCCAGAGCGACGGCAGCTTTGTTTTGAACGGCAGCAAGACCTTTATTACCAACGGCTGGCACGCGGACCTGGTGATCGTGGTCGCCAAGACCAACCCGGCGGCCGGCGCCAAGGGCACCAGCCTGCTGCTGGTGGAGCGCGGCATGCCCGGCTATACGGTGGGCAAGCGGCTGAAGAAACTGGGTCTGAAAGCGCAGGACACCTCGGAGCTGTTCTTTGACGATGTGGTGGTGCCGGCCGACATGCTGCTCGGCGAGTCCGCTCAGGAAAACCGCGGCTTCATCTGCCTGATGGAGCAGTTGCCCTGGGAGCGCATGCAGATCGCGATTGGCGCCGTCGCCGCCGCGCAGGCCGCCATCGACTGGACGGTGGACTACGTCAAAGAGCGCAAGGTCTTCGGGCAACCGGTGGCTGCGTTCCAGAACACGCGCTTCACGCTGGCCGAGTTGCAGACCGAGGTTCAGGTAGCGCGCGTCTTTGTCGACAAGTGTCTCGAACTGTTGCTGGCCAATACGCTGGACACTGCGACCGCCAGCATGGCCAAGTACTGGTGCAGTGACCTGCAGTGCAAGGTGATGGACGAGTGCGTGCAGTTGTTTGGCGGCTACGGCTACATGTGGGAGTACCCGATCACGCGCGCTTACGCCGACGCCCGCGTCCAGCGTATCTACGGCGGCACCAACGAAATCATGAAGGAAGTGATCACGCGCGCCATGGGGCTGGGCGGCAAGTAGTGGCGACACTGCTGTCGATCCAGACCGGCGCCGCGCGGCGCGTGCAGATCAGTGGCCGCTCCATCCTGACGGCAATCAACAAGCAGCCGGTGGCCGGCGCGGTGTTGGTCGCGCCGATGGGCCTGGCGGGTGACGAGCAGGCCGACCCCTCGGTGCATGGCGGGCTCGACAAGGCGGTTTACGCCTACCCGAGTGAGCATTACCCGTTCTGGCAGGCGGCGCGCGCGCAAGCGGGGCTGACCGGTATCGATGATGCTTTGCCTTTCCGGTCCCTTGGCGAAAACCTGAGCTTGCAGGGTGTGTTGGAGCGCGATGTCTGGGTCGGCGATGTGCTGCGCTTTGCCGATTGCACGCTGCGCGTAACGCAGCCGCGCGAGCCCTGCTACAAGTTCAATGCAGCCATGGGTTTTGCTGGCGCGGGCAAGGCCATGGCACAGCAGGGCAATTGCGGTTTCTATCTGGCCGTGCAGCAGGGCGGACGCTTAAGCGCGGGTGAAAGCTTTGAACTGCTGCCGGGGCCGCGGCGCTTGCGCATCACCGAGGCGTTCAACGCCAAGATGTTCAAACACCTGCGGTAGTGAGACCTTCGTGCCGTGACGGCGCAATGCCGGCAGCTTGTTTGTATTTGCAAACTAGCTATACTGTACAGGTTGACTAGTTAAAGGAGGCCGCCATGATCAGTGTTACGTCTATGGATGCACAAAACCGCTTTGGGCAGTTGCTCGATACGGTGCTGCGCGAGCCAGTCACCATCACTCGGCATGGGCGGGCGGCGGCCTTTATGATTTCTCCGCGTGATATGCAAGACTTGCAGGACGCGCGGCGCAAACGCAGTGCGGCAATCGATGCGTTTGAGGCCTGGAGCCAGCAAGCGGCGGCCAGTGCACTGCCCAGTGCTGCCAAGCTGACGGATGAAATGGTGGTCGACTTGGTGAAAGCCTCACGGTGAGTGGATTCAGGCGGCTGGTGCTGGACACCAGCACGCTGGTGAGCGCCGCGCTGCGGGTGGGCTCCACGCCCCACCAGGCATTGGCTTTGGCGCTGTCAACCGGCGAAGTCTGTGTCTCGGTGTCCACGTTGGCGGAGTTGGATGCGGTGCTGATGCGACCCAAGTTTGATGCCTACCAGTTACGGGACGTGCGCCGCGCGTTTTTGGCGATGGTGCGCAAACATGCGACGCTGGTTTTGGTGTCTGCTGACGATGAAGCCAAAGCAGTCCCGGTCTGCCGCGACCCGAAGGACAACCAATTTCTGGCGCTGATGCTGGCGTGTGGTGCCGATGTGTTGGTTAGCAGCGATGCGGATTTGCTGGCACTGCACCCTTGGCAGGGCCTGCCTGTTTTGAGCCCGCAGGCGTTCTTGACTGTGGGCGCGATCCCAGCGCCAAACACCTGATCAACGTGCTGCCGGCACTGCCGCCGCTGGCGTTGTTCAAGGAAAGCTTAGCGCGGTAATGACGATTCAATCAGCGCCTCAATCTGCGCGTCCTTGTCAAGCCAGAGCTGGTGTACCCATTGCTGGTAGGCCTCGCGCACAGCGGCGTCGCCGGCGTAGTCGCCTTGTGCCAGGTCCTGCGGCACGGGCAGGCGGCGCACGCGCACGATCACACGTTTGAGCTTGCCGCTGAGAAACTGCGTGAAAGTTGGCGTGCCATCGGGGTAGACGATGGTCACATCCAGAATCGCCTGGAACTTGTCGCCCATGGCGTTCAGTGCCAGCGCAATGCCGCCGGCCTTGGGCTTGAGCAGGTGTTTGTAGGGTGACTTCTGTCGCTGGTGCTTGGCGCGTGTGAAGCGGGTGCCTTCCAGAAAATTCATCACACTGGTCGGGATCAGGGCAAATTTCTCGCAGGCCTTGCGCGTGGTGGCCTGGTCCTTGCCGCGCATTTCGGGGTGTTTTTTCAGAAACTCTTCGCTGTGCCGGCGCATGAAGGGGAACTCCAGCGCCCACCAGGCCAGGCCCATGATCGGAACCCAGATCAGTTGCTGCTTGAGAAAGAACTTGAGCAGCGGAATGCGCCGGTTGAACAGGTGCTGCAGCACCAGGATATCAACCCATGACTGGTGGTTGCAGTTCACCAGATACCAGCTGCGGTAGTCCAGGCCGTCAATGCCTTGCACGTCCCACTGCGTGCGCTGCGTCAGCCCCATCCAGCCGCTGTTGCCGGCAATCCAGGCTTCGGCGATGCGCAGCAGAATCGGGTCGATCAGCAGGCGCATTGCCTTGAACGGGAGTATCAGTTTAAGGATCGCGAAGAAGAGCAGGATGGGAACCCAGAACAACACGTTGAGCACCAGCAGCAGGGCGGCGATCAGGGCGACCAGGGGGGGCGGCAGGAAGTTGAGCATTTATCGACCCTCCGTTGTGGTTGCTTGCAACAATTGCCGGCAATTATCGGTTCAATTCTGGGACCAACCGATACCCCTGCGCCACGCCTGCCGCGGGCAAAACCTTACACTCGGCTCTCCCCCTGCCTGTGTGTGCCATGACTGCCTTCCCTGACGTTTCCTTTTTCCCGCGCGCTGCCAAGCCGCTGACCGCCTACCGCAAGTACTGGGCAGTGCGTTTTGGCACGGCCAAATTCCTGCCCATGAGCCGCGCCGAGATGGACCTGCTGGGCTGGGACAGTTGCGACATCATTCTGGTGACGGGCGACGCCTACGTCGATCACCCGAGTTTTGGCATGGCGGTGATCGGGCGCATGCTTGAAGCGCAGGGCTTTCGCGTTGGCATCATTGCGCAGCCGGACTGGCAAAGCGCCGAGCCGTTCAAGGTCTTGGGCAAGCCCAATCTGTTCTGGGGCGTGACCGCGGGCAACATGGATTCCATGATCAACCGCTACACGGCCGACCGCAAGATCCGCAGCGACGACGCCTACACGCCCGGTGATGTCGGCGGCAAGCGGCCCGATCGCGCGGCCATCGTCTACAGCCAGCGCTGCCGTGAGGCCTACAAGGACACGCCGATCGTGCTCGGCGGCATCGAAGGTTCGCTGCGCCGCATTGCGCATTACGACTACTGGTCAGACAAGGTGCGCCGCTCTATCGTGGTCGATGCCAAGTGCGACCTGCTGCTCTACGGCAACGCCGAGCGCGCGCTGGTCGAGGTCGCGCATCGGCTCGCGGCGCGGGAGCCGGTGGCGTCCATCACCGACGTGCGCGGCACGGCCTTTGTGCGCCGGCCCGATGACGCATCGGCGCACGACTGGTTTGAGATTGACTCGACGCAGGTCGACGAACCCGGCCATGTCGAGACCCACATCAACCCGTACCAGACCACCAGCGAGCAGGCAGCAGGGCAGGGCGCCTCCTGCGCCAAGGAAGATGGTGCCGCGCCGGCCGTGGCCGGCCCGATCAGCCAGCCGCTGACCTTTATGCC
>CAIWNX010000283.1 GCA_903914175.1 uncultured beta proteobacterium
GGCATTGACCGCGTCACCAAGATCATGGTGTTCTGCATTGTTGCGCTCAGTCGGGAGTTGCTGGTGGGCAGCACGGGACTGGTCTGTTTCGGGCCGGCCGCTTTTCTCGGCGTAGGCGCTTATGCGGCGGTGTTGCTGTCGCCGCAGGACCGTCCGGCCGCGCTGTGGTGGCTGTTGCCGGCCTGCATGCTGGCGGCGGCGGCCTATGCGTTGTTCATGGGTGCGCTCTCGCTGCGCACACGCGGCGTCTACTTCATCATGGTGACGCTGGCGTTTTCACAGATGGCGTTTTACGTGGTGCACGACACGCCGTTGGGCGGCGGCACCGACGGCATCTACCTGAACAACAAACCGGTGCTGGGCACACTGCTGGACCTGGACCGCTCGCTGCCAATGTACGGTTTCACCCTGGCCTGCCTGCTGATCGTCTTTGTGCTGCTGGCGCTGATCTTGCGATCGCGTTTCGGCCGCGCGCTGGCGGGCATCCGCGTCAATGAGCAGCGCATGCGTGCCACGGGGTTTTCCACCTATCCCTATAAGCTGGCGGCCTTTGTGCTGTCGGGCGCGATTGCGGGTCTGGCCGGTTTTCTGTTTGCGGTGAAGGACGGGTTTGTGAACCCGGAGCTGATGAGCTGGCACTTGTCGGGCGAGGTGCTGATCATGATCATTCTGGGTGGGCTGGGGCATTTGCGCGGCGCACTGCTGGGCGCTTTTGTCTTTGCCATGTTGCAGGAATTTTTCAAGTCCGAAGCGATCTTTGGCGACTTTGCCAAGCACTGGCATCTGGGCCTGGGTGCTTCCATCATTCTCAGTGTGGCGCTGCTGCCGCGCGGCTTGGTTGATGTGCCGCATCAGGTGGTGCAGCGTCTGCTGGGTTGGCGCTCGAACGCGCCGGGCGGGAAGGGCAGGTCATGACCTCTGGCGAAGTGCTGTTGCGCGCGCATGGGCTTAGCCGGCGCTGGGGCGGTCTGCTGGCGGTCGACCAGGTCTCGCTGGAATTGCAGCGCGGCAGTGTGCATGCGGTGATCGGCACCAACGGCGCGGGCAAATCCACCCTGATCAACATGCTCTCGGGTGAATTGGCGCCGACCGGTGGCCGCGTCGAGTTGCTGGGTCAGGATGTGACATCTTGGTCGCAGCCGCGTCGTGCCCGCGCCGGCCTGGGGCGCAGCTACCAGCGCAACACCATCTACCCGAGTTTTACCGTGTTTGAGAACTGCCGCCTGGCAGCGCAGGCGCGCACGCCGCGACCCTGGGCCTGGTGGCAGGATGCGCGCAAGTGCCCGACCAGCATGGCCACCGCCCAGACCAGCGTCGAGCGCGCCGGACTGAACGACTTGCGTGAACTCGCCGCCGGCCTGCTTTCGCACGGGCAAAAACGTCAGCTTGAAATCGCCATGTGTCTGGCGACTGAACCCGATGTGCTGCTGCTCGACGAGCCGCTGGCCGGCATGGGTGCCGAAGAAACCGAACGCATGCTGACGCTGCTTGCCGAGTTGAAGGCCAGCCATGCAACCCTGCTGGTCGAGCACGACATGGACGCCGTGTTTCGCATCGCCGACTGCATCACGGTGATGGTCAACGGCTCTGTCATTGCCTCGGGCACGCCCGACTTCGTGCGCAACATCCCGCAAGTGCGCGTGGCTTATCTGGGGGAGCACTGAGATGCTGGCCGCCGCAACCCTAGCACCCGCAACAGCGCGCGACACCGGTTTGATCGTTGACGCGCAAGGCGTGCACGCCTGGTACGGGTCCAGCCATGTGCTGCACGGCGTTGACCTGCAGATCGGCCGCGGCCAGACCGTTGGCCTGCTCGGGCGCAACGGCATGGGCAAGAGCACGTTGATCCGCACCCTGCTTGGGCATGTGACGCAGCGCAGCGGCCGCATCACCGTGTTTGGTCAGGACGCCTCGCACTTCAAGCCGCACCAGGTGGCGCGTCTGGGCGTGGCCTATGTGCCCGAAGGGCGCGGCGTGTTTCCGAGTCTGTCGGTGCGTGAGAACCTGGTGATGGCGGCCCGCGCCGGGCGCGACGGACGGCTCGACTGGCCGCTGGCGCGCGTGCTGCAAACCTTCCCGCGCCTGCAGGAGCGGCTCTCGAATCTGGGCGGCGAGATCTCGGGCGGCGAGCAGCAGATGCTCTCGATCGGGCGCGCGTTGATGACGCACCCGGACCTGATCGTGCTCGACGAGGCCACCGAAGGCCTGGCGCCGCTGATCGTCGATGAGATCTGGCGCGTCGTCGCCGAGATTCGGGCTAGTGGCATCGCCACCCTGATCGTGGACCGAGACTACCGTCGTGTGCTGCGCTGTTCGGACCGTGCGCTGGTGCTGCAAAAGGGCCAGGTCGTGCTGCAGGGTTCGGCCAGCGATGTGGCCGGCAGCGCGGAACTGTCGGCCTATCTCGGGGTTTGATGGCCTCAGGATGGGGATAATGCTTTACGTTTATGTGCATGACATTACGAATCGTCATTGTGGGCTCGACCCGCAATCCATGGATCCCGGATCAAGTCCGGGATGACAAACCGGGGTATGGATCGCTATGGCTTGCAGCCTGGCGATGACGAAGATCCGTGTCTTTAATTCCAAAAATGGTCAATAGAAATCCGATGCCCATCGTTGAAGATAGCGCCGCCCTGACTGCCGAAGAAGGTTTGACGCAGGAGCCAAAGAATCCGTTTCTGGCGGCGTTGGGTGAGCGCGTGCGCTCGCTGCGTGCGCGCCGCGGCATGACGCGCAAGGCCACGGCGCAGGCCGCTGAAGTGTCGGAGCGGCATCTGGCGAATCTGGAATACGGTGTTGGCAACGTCTCCATTCTGGTGCTGTTGCAGGTGGCCAGTGCATTGCAATGTTCGCTGGGTGAGCTCATTGGCGACGTCACGACCTCATCGCCTGAGTGGCTGATGATCCGCGAGTTGCTCGAACCCTGCGACGACGCCACGCTACAGCGTGTCCGCGTGGCGATCGGTGAGATGCTCGGCACCACCGGCGCAGGCAACGCGGCGCGCGGTTCGCGTATTGCGCTGATTGGTTTGCGCGGCGCCGGCAAATCAACGTTGGGCCAGAGGCTGGCCGATGACCTGGGTTTTCCGTTTGTCGAACTGAGCCGCGAGATCGAGAAGTTTGCCGGCTGCAGCGTCTCGGAAATCCAGGCGCTGTACGGCGTCAATGCGTACCGGCGTTACGAGCGTCGCGCGCTCGAAGAGTCGATCCAGATTTACCCGGAGGCCGTCATCGCCACGCCCGGCGGGCTGGTGTCGGACGTGGCCAGCTTCAACCAGTTGCTGGCGCACTGCACCACGGTCTGGCTCATGGCGGATCCCGAAGACCATATGCACCGCGTCATGGCGCAGGGTGATCTGCGACCGATGGCGGCGAGCAAGGAAGCGATGGATGATCTCAAAGGCATCCTGGCAGGCCGAGCTGCCTTTTATTCCAAGGCGCAGTTCAAGCTCGACACCAGCGCCCAGGCCTTGGAGCCCAGTTTTCAGTTGCTGCGCGAGACGGTGCGCAAGGCACTGGGTTTGCCGATCTGACAGCCGTCGATTGAAATTACCCAAGGAGAAATTCGCGTGAAGATGGCAGCAATCCAAATGGTCTCGGAAACCAGCGTCGAGCGCAATCTTGTGCAAGCCGGTCAATTGCTGGCGCAGGCTGCCGCGCAAGGCGCCGAACTGGCCGTTTTGCCCGAATACTTTTGCCTCATGGGTTTGCAGGACAGCGACAAACTCAAGGTTCAGGAGCAGTTTGGCAGCGGGCCGATTCAGGACTTCTTGCAGCAAAGCGCGCAAAAACTCGGGATATGGATTGTTGGGGGCACGCTGCCCTTGGCGACGTCTGAACCGGCGCGGGCTCGCAACAGCTCGCTGGTCTTTGATCCAAACGGGCACTGCGTTGCGCGCTACGACAAGATTCACTTGTTCCGGTTTGACAACGGGCAGGAGAGTTACGACGAATCCTGCGTGCTGGAACGCGGTGCACATCCTGTGACGTTTGAGCTTGCGTCGATCGACGGCAACAGCTACCGCATCGGCATGAGCGTCTGCTATGACCTGCGCTTTCCCGAGTTGTATCGCCAGTTGAAGGCGGACATCCTGCTGGTGCCAAGTGCTTTCACGTTCACCACCGGGCAGGCGCACTGGGAGATCCTGCTGCGCGCCCGTGCCATCGAAAACCTGGCGTATGTGCTGGCGTCAGCGCAGGGCGGTGTTCACGAAAACAAGCGCAAGACCTGGGGCCACAGCATGATCATCGGACCCTGGGGCGAGATCCTGGCCGAGCAGGCGCAGGGTGCCGGCGTCGTTGTGGCCGAAGTCATGAAGGCGGCGCTGCAATCCGCTCGAACGCGCTTGCCGGCGCTGGACCATGCGGTGCTTTGATGCAAGCAATGAAGATACGCCCAATCGCCCACCTGCTTCTGAGTCTGGTCATCTCGCATGACCCCTAACTGAGCTTCCAGAACGCCAGCAACGACACCATCACCAGCGGGCTATGGACGGCCGGCTACAAGATCGCCGACTATCCGGACCGCCTGCGTGCGGTGATGGCAGCTCGCGGGATGCCTTTGCCGGCTCCGGTTCCGGCCCGGTAATGCCGCCCTGAATCGCTCCCAATTTGACTTATGATCCGTGTCGTCCTGCCAGCGCTCTCGCGTCGGCGCCTGCTTTTGGAGAACCCTGGTGCAATTAGTTTGTCTTGATCTTGAAGGTGTGCTGGTTCCTGAAATCTGGATCGAATTTTCTGAGCGTACCGGCATTCCCGAATTGCGCCGCACGACGCGCGACGAACCTGATTACGACAAGCTGATGAAGTTCCGGCTCAACCTGTTGCGCCAGCACAAGCTCGGTTTGCGCGATATTCGCGAGGTCATTTCCGGGACACGCCCGCTGGCCGGCGCCAAGGAATTTCTCGACACGCTGCGGCGCGACTTCCAGGTCATCATCCTTTCCGACACTTTTTACGAATTCGCCATGCCGCTGATGGCGCAGCTCGGCATGCCAACGCTGATGTGCCACAAGCTCGAAGCGGATGCCAGCGGCATGCTGGTGAACTACCACCTGCGCATGCCGAACCAGAAGATGGAAGCGGTGCGACGCTTCAAGGAAATCAACTTCAAGGTCATCGCCGCGGGTGATTCCTACAACGACACGGCGATGCTGGGCGAGGCCGATGCGGGCATCCTGTTTTGCCCGCCGCAAAACGTGATCGACGAGTTTCCACAGTTTCCCGTCACGCGAAACTATACCGAGCTGCGCACAGAAATTGACAAGGCCTGCGCGAGTTTCTGAGTCGCTCCGGCCCGTGAGCATCACCGGCTGCCGTTTTCCAAAAATCATTGGCTGCCTTGCGCTGGCCGTCAAGTCCCGACCGAGACGGTGTCAAAGCGCTGCTGGAATATTTTCAATATTTCGGACCTGAAAGAACCTGGCAAAGTACCGATGGCCCACAAGAAGGTTGCAGGGCAAACAGCTGTTGAACCAATCCGTGATCTAGATCAACGTTCCAAGTGTGACTTGACGTAAGAGCTTTTGGAAGCTAAGTTGTCACCACGATGTGGGTCAATGCAGTCAGCCACCTGACCACGGATGCAGGCCGCGACGCCATCCGGTTCCATAGAAAAAATGTGCCACAAGACCAGGGAGATACTGCGTAAACAGCTATTAACAAGATAGCACAACAGGAGTGCGCCATGAAGCCGAAAATCTTCCCCTGGCAGTCGCTGAAGGTTCGCGCCACAGTGTTTACGCTGGCTGTTTTTGTGCTGGGCATGTGGACGCTCTCGTTCTACATCAGCCGCAACTTGCGGGCCGATATGGTGAAAATGCTGGGCGAGCAGCAGTTGTCGGTCGTCACTTCAATGGCCAAGGAAGTCGATCAAAACCTGACGCAGCGCCTGCGAGCGCTGGAAACGGTTGCCAAGGAAATGGATGCGGACCTATTGGCTCGCCCGGCGGCCTTGCAAATTCGCCTGGAGCAACGCCCTTTGCTGCAGTTGCTGTTCAATGCCGGAGCCTTCGTGACCGATCTGGAGGGCACTGCCATCGCTGATGTGTCGCTCTCGGCCAATCGCATCGGCGTCAATTACATGGAGCGGGATTTCATTGTGGCGACGCTCAAGAAGGGTAAGTCGGCCATTGGCCGCCCGGTCATGGGCAAGCAGTTGAAAGCCCCGGTTTTCGTCATGAGCGCACCCGTGCACGACGCCCAGGGCAAGGTGATTGGTGCGCTCGCCGGGGTGACCAGTCTGGGGGAACAGAGTTTTCTGGATACGCTGTCAGACAGCCCCTATGGCAAGTCAGGGGGCTACTTGCTGATTGCCCCGCAACACAACTTGTTTGTGACTGCCTCGGACAAGAGCCGCATCATGCAGCCACTGCCTGCACCCGGCATCAACGCCATGCACGACCGCTACATGCAGGGCTACGAAGGCTATGGCATTGCCGTCAATTCCAGGGGCATCGAAGAGCTCAATGCGGCAAAAGCCATCCCCGTAGCGGGCTGGTTCCTGGGCGTGGTCATGCCGAGCACAGAAGCCTTTGCGCCAATTTACGCCATGCAGCAGCGTTTGCTTTGGGCCACGCTGTTGCTGACCCTGCTCACCGGTGTGCTGATCTGGCTGGTTTTAAAGCGCGAACTCGCACCCGTGGTGGAAGCGGCATCCGCCATGGCGGCTCTGGCCGAATCAAAGCAAATGCCGCAGCCCCTGACGCTCACGCACCAAGGCGAGATCGGCCAATTGGTGACAGGCTTCAACCGCATTCTGCAGACCTGGAAGCAACGTGAAGAGGCCCTGCGAAAAAGCGAGCAAAACCTCGCCATCACGCTGAATTCGATTGGCGATGCCGTTATTGCCACCAATGTTGCGGGTCTGATCGCCCACATGAACCCGACCGCCGAGCGCCTCACCGGCTGGCCGCTGGCCGATGCGCTGGGTCAGCCCCTGCCCGACGTGTTTCGCATCATCAGCACCGAGACCCGCCTGCCTGCGCTCAACCCGGTGCATAAGGTGATGGAGCGGGGCGAGGTGGTGGGCATGGCCAACCACACTGCGCTGCTCGCGCGTGATGGCACCGAGTACCAGATTGCCGACAGTGCTGCGCCCATTCGCAACGCAGCAGACCAGATTGTCGGGGTCGTACTGGTGTTTAGTGATGTCACCGAGAAGTACCGTGCTGAGCAAGCCATGCACCAGCTCCAGGCCATGCTGGAGCGCACCGAAAGCATGGCGCGCCTGGCCAGTTTCGAATGGGATGTGGACACCAATGCCGTCACCTGGTCGCCCGAGATGTTTTACCTGTTCGGCCGCGACCCGGCCCTGGGCGCACCAAACCTGCAGGAGCAGGCCGGGCTGTACACGCCAGAGTCCTCGCAAACCCTGTTGGATGCGGTGGGCAAGGCTGTGGCCGACGGCACGCCCTACATGCTTGATCTGATGACGGTGCAACCCGACGGCGAACTTCGCCCCTGCATCGCCAAGGGCTTCCCCGAGCGCAATGCCAGCGGGCGGGTGGTGCGCATAGCCGGGCTGGTGCAAGACATCACCGAGCGCAAGCAAGCTGAGCAATACGAGCGTTTTCGAAGCCACACGCTGGAGATGCTGGCCTCCAGCGAGCCCCTTTCTGCCGTGCTTGAAAGCATTGTGCGGGGCGTGGAACAACTCAATCCAACCATGTTGTGCAGCATTCTGCAACTCGACCTGGAAGGCCGCCATCTGTGCAAAGGGGTGGCACCGAGCCTGCCTGATTTCTACAACACGGCGCTGGGCGGCATTGAAATCGGGTTTGGGGTGGGCTCCTGCGGCACGGCGGCCTTTACCGGTGAGCGGGTGATCGTGGCCGACATTGCCACGCACCCCTATTGGACCGCGTACAAAGACCTGGCGGCCAGTGCCGGAGTGGGCGCCTGCTGGTCGCAACCGATTTGCGGAGCCAGCGGCAAGGTGTTGGGTACTTTTGCCATTTATCACCGCGCGCCACACACGCCAGCGCTAGCCGACATCGCCCTGATTGAGCAAACCGCCAGACTGACCAGCATCGCCATTGAGCGCAAAGCGGCGCAGGAAAAGCTCCAGCTGGCTGCGGGTGTTTTTACGCACGCGCTGGAGGGCATCATGATCACCACGCCCGACGGCACCATTGTGGATGTCAACGAAGCTTTCACAAGCATCACCGGCTTCACGCGCGAAGATGTCCTGGGCAAAAACCCGCGTTTTCTGGACTCCGGCCGGCACAGTGCGGACTATTTTGCTGCCATGTGGCGCAGCCTGATCGCCAACGGCTACTGGTATGGCGAGGTCTGGAACCGGCGCAAGAGCGGCGAAGTGTTTGCCGAAATGCAGGCCATCAGTGCGGTGCGTGATGCGCAGGGCATGGTGAGCCAGTACATATCGCTGTTCTCCGACATCACCGAGCGCAAGGCGCACGAGAGCCAGCTCGAACATATTGCGCACTTTGATGCACTCACCAACCTGCCCAACCGCGTGCTGCTGGCTGACCGCCTGCAACAAGCCATGGCGCAGGCACAGCGCCGGCAGCAACGGGTGGCTGTGGCCTACCTGGACCTGGATGGTTTCAAGGGCATTAACGACCAGCACGGGCATGTCACCGGCGACCAGGTGCTGATCACTCTGGCCAAGCGCATGAAAGACGCGCTGCGCGAGGGCGACACGCTGGCACGTATTGGGGGCGACGAGTTTGTGGCGGTGCTGATTGATCTGGAAGACACCTCGGTCAGCGCGCCACTGCTCAGCAGGTTGCTGGCTGCGGCCGCATTGCCCGTGCAGGTGGGTGAGCTGATGCCGCAGGTTTCGGCCAGCGTGGGTGTCACCTTTTACCCACAGGCGCAAGACATCGATGCCGATCAACTCATGCGCCAGGCAGACCAGGCCATGTACCAGGCCAAAATGGCGGGCAAAAACCGTTATTGCGTGTTTGATGCCGCGCAGGACAGCAGCATGCGTGACCACCACGAAAGCCTGGAGCGCATCCGCCTGGCGCTGAAGAACCATGAGTTGGTGCTGCACTACCAGCCCAAGGTCAACATGCGCAGCGGTCAGGTGATGGGTGTCGAGGCCCTGATCCGCTGGCAGCATCCCGACAAAGGCCTTCTGGCACCGGAGGCCTTCCTGCCGGTGATTGAAGACCACTCACTGGCCGTTGCCGTTGGCGAGTGGGTGCTGGAAGCCGCCCTGGCCCAGATAGAGCGGTGGCACGCTGCCGATCTGAATTTGCCCGTCAGCGTCAACATCGGTGCCCGCCAGTTGCAACAAGGCAACTTTGTGCAGCAGCTGCAAGCCATCCTGGCCAGGCACCCGCAAATCAACCCGGCCAGCCTGGAGCTTGAGGTGCTGGAGACCAGCGCGCTGGCAGATACGGCACAGGTGTCGCAGGCGATTGAGGACTGCGCCCGCTTTGGCGTGAAGTTTGCGCTGGACGACTTTGGCACCGGCTACTCGTCACTCACCTACCTCAAACGCCTGCATGTCACGCTGCTCAAGATTGACCAGAGCTTTGTGAGTGGCATGCTTGACGACCCGGATGACATGGCCATTTTGCAAGGCATTATCAGCCTGGCCGCCGCGTTCGGGCGCGACGTGATTGCCGAAGGTGTGGAGACGGTGGCGCACGGCACCGCGCTGCTGCAGCTCGGTTGCGAAATGGCGCAAGGCTACGGCATTGCATGGCCCATGCCACCAGAGCAGTTACCCGCCTGGGTGGCCAGCTGGCAGCCCGATGCGGCGTGGTGCGCAGTGGCGTGATGGACTCGGGTGAGGCATCCCGGTCAACAGACAAGTAGGCTGCCGCAAAGCGGGTGTTCGTGGCCGTCAGCCTTCGCTGCTTATGAAAATATTTCCATAAGCAGCGTTATGCAAAGATCCCAGTTATGAGAAGTTGGACATGGGAAGGCACGCAAGGCGCCTCGTACAAAATGGTCTAGCATCTTGCGGCACTTCTCATAATCACAGCTTCTTCAGGAAGTTGAGCAGTGAGTCCGAGGCA
>CAIWNX010000284.1 GCA_903914175.1 uncultured beta proteobacterium
AGTGAATCTCGATCGCTTTGATGCTGTGCATCTGCTTCTGGCCAAACAGGCGTGGAATCAGGTAGTACATGCTGCCCATGGTCACCAGGCCAACCCAACCCAGGGCGCCGGAGTGCACGTGGCCCACGGTCCAGTCGGTGTAATGCGACAAGGCATTAACCGTCTTGATCGACATCATCGGGCCTTCGAAAGTTGACATGCCGTAGAAGGACAGGGAGACGATCAGGAAACGCAGAATCGGGTCATCGCGCAGTTTGTGCCATGCGCCTGAGAGCGTCATGATGCCGTTGATCATGCCGCCCCAGCTTGGCGCCAGCAGAATCAGCGAAAACACCATGCCGACCGACTGAGTCCAGTCTGGCAAAGCGGTGTAATGCAGGTGGTGCGGGCCGGCCCACATGTAGGTGAAGATCAACGCCCAGAAGTGCACGATCGACAGGCGATACGAGTAAACCGGACGCTCGGCCTGCTTCGGAACAAAGTAATACATCATGCCCAGGAAGCCGGCGGTCAGGAAGAAACCGACCGCGTTATGCCCGTACCACCACTGAACCATCGCGTCCTGCACACCGGCATATGCCGAGTAGGACTTCATCAGACCGGCCGGGATCGCCGCGCTGTTGACGAGGTGCAGCAGCGCCACCGCAATGATGAAGGCACCGAAGAACCAATTCGCAACGTAAATGTGGCGCACCTTGCGTGTGCCGATGGTGCCAAAGAACACCACGGCGAAAGAAACCCAGACCACGGTGATCAGGATATCGATCGGCCATTCGAGTTCGGCGTATTCCTTGCCCTGCGTGTAACCCAAAGGCAGCGAGATGGCCGCCGCCAGAATGACCAATTGCCAACCCCAGAAGGTGAAGGCGGCGAGTTTGTCGCTGAATAAACGAACCTGACAGGTGCGCTGTGCCACGTAGTAGGCGGAGGCAAACAAGCCACAACCACCGAAGGCGAAAATCACCGCATTGGTGTGCAGTGGCCGCAGCCGACCGTAGGTAAGCCACGGAATACCGAAGTTGAGTTCCGGCCATGTCAGTTGTGCGGCGATGATGACGCCGACCAACATGCCAACCACCCCCCAGACAACAGTCATGATGGCAAACTGCCTGACGACTTTGTCGTTGTAGGTCGTTGCGAGCGAATTGGGAAATATCATTCTCACCTCTTGTCAGTTAGTGTTGCCAAAGTCTCTCATGGCAAATATAAATACCGGTTGATCTGGATCAAATTCGAAAAATTAATCTTATCAATCCTTCAGGATTCTCTCACCCTCAGCTTCGATGTTCTCAAATTGACCGCGGTGGATGGCCCACCACAATCCGCCCAAAATGAAAAATACCAGAATGACCGACAGCGGAATCAATAAGTACAGAATATCCATCAGCTTCCTTGCACCACGCTGTCATGGTAGGACAGACGCAACGCATTGAGTACAACCAGCAGCGAGCTCACACCCATACCAAGCCCCGCCAGCCAGGCCGGCAGCCAGCCCAACACGGCCAGCGGCACGCAAAAAGCATTGTAGACAGCGGCCCATACAAGATTCTGACGAACGATGGTCAGTGTGCGCCGGGCCAGTAACAGGGTTTGCGAAACTGCGGCCAGATGGTCCCCCAGCACCACAAAATCCGCCTGTGCCTGCGCCAGCGGTACCGCCTTGCCGAAGGCAAACGAGACATGGGCCCCGGCCAGCACCGGGCCATCGTTAAGCCCGTCCCCCACCACCGCCACTTTGCGGCCGCGTTGCTGCGCCTGACGCAGAAAATCAAGCTTGTCCTGTGGCGTGCACTCGCCCTGGAAGGCGTCGATGCCGACCTGTGCTGCGACCCGCGCCACCGCTGTGCCACCATCGCCCGACAGCAGTTGCACAGCAATGCCGGCCGCCCGCAGCGCTGCGATCGTCGAGCCCGCATCGGCACGCAGGTCTTCGCGCAGTTCAAACGTCGCCAGCCAACCCTGTTCGTCGCTCAGACAGACCTGCAGCGAATCAGCGTTTGTCGGCGCCAGACCACAAAATGCGGCCGACCCGAGACGCATAGCACTTGCTGCACTGGCACCGACAAGGCGTACCCGTCCCGAAACGCCCTGCCCCGCCACTTCCGTCACCGCGTCGGCCTGCCAAGAACTGAAATCAACGCTCGCTGCAGCCAGCAACAAGGCACGCGAGGCCGGATGCAGCGAGTGCTGCGCCAACGCCGCCGCCATCACCAAGGCTTGTGCTTGCGACAAGCCGTCGCGCACCTGCGTCGCACCCAGCACCATGGCGTCGCGCGTCAGCGTTCCGGTCTTGTCAAAGAGCACGGTGTCAACGCCGGCCAGACTCTCGAAGGCTTCGAGACGCCGCACCAGAACGCCCCGGCGTGCCAGCGCACCCGCAGCCGCCAGCATGGCGGCCGGTGTGGCCAGCGACAGCGCGCAAGGACAGGTGACCACCAGCACCGCCACCGCGACCATCAGCGCATGGCCTGGATCACGCCCCCACCAGTAGGCGCAGGCCAGCGCCGCAGCCAGCAGCACCGCCAGCAGAAACGGCTTGGCAATGCGGTCGGCCAGTCGCGCCAGTCGCGGCTTGCTGGTCGAAGCGGTTTCCATCAAGGTCACGATCTGGGCAAAGCGCGTCTCGGGGCCGGTTCGCTCCACGCGCACCAGAACCAGCGCCGAGAGATTGTGGCTGCCGGCAATGACGCTGCCGCCGCTACGGCGCGCCACCGGACGCGACTCTCCCGTTAGCAGCGCCTCGTCCACCAGCGTATCGCCTTGCAACAACACGCCGTCGGCCGGAAAGGTCTCGCCTGGCAGGATGCGGATGACATCGCCGCTGACGAGCCGGCGCACGGCCACGCGCTCGAATGCGCCATCAGGTGCGCGACGGGCCACGCTGTCGGGCAGCCGGTTCATCAGGGATTCCAGCGCACCCGCCGTGCGGTCGCGCAGGCGCAACTCCAGCCAGCGCCCCGCCAGCAGGAAGAACACGAACATGGTGAGCGAGTCAAAGTAAACCTCGCGTCCAAAGTGGCCGCTTGGATCGAAGGTGCCCATGGTGCTGACGGCAAAGGTAATCAGCATGCCCAGCGCCACCGGCAGATCCATGCTGACGCGGCGCTGCA
>CAIWNX010000285.1 GCA_903914175.1 uncultured beta proteobacterium
ACGACGCCCTATACGGCGAGTAGTAGCAATCCAGGCCTTGTAAGCGCGTCGATTCCGGCAGGTACTAACTTGCTGACGATAGTGGCATTGCCAGGGACGACAGGTGGCCCAGCCAACGTGATCGTATCGGATGCCAAGGGTAATCAGTTCACAATTCCAGTTACCGTGTCGGCGCCGGTGGTGGCGACATTGTTTGTGGACGCGCCGGCAAACCTTACCATCGCCTCTGCATCGCCTGACAATATCCAAACTTACACAATCTCGGGCGGCATCAAGCCTTACACGGCAGTCAGCAGTAACCCGGCGGTAGCAACCGCTACAAAGCCTGCCGCCGATGGAAGTTTTGAGATCCGGGGTATTGGCGCTGGCAATGCGACCGTGACCATTAAGGACGCGGTAGGTACCACGCTGACGCCAGTGTCCGTCACGGTGCCGTCATCTACGGCGCTGTTCAGTACGGCACCATCAGCTCTGCAAATCCTGAATGGCACGAGCAATTTCTACACCGTATATGGCGGGGCTGGCGGCTATGTAGTGAATACAAATGGCGTGATCGCCAACGCTGTGATCACTGGATCAAGCCTTGTCATCTCTGGCAGGGTGCCGGGCAATCAGACGGTTGCAATCAGCGATGCCAAGGGTGCGGTTCTGCTCATCGACGTTACGGTAAAAGATGGCCTTTACACCGATGCGCCGACCAAGCTGAGCGTCCCCGTCGGAACCGGCGCCAAATATACGATTTATGGTGGGATCCCTTTCAGCGCTGCTCCTTTGGCTTTGTATAAGGTTAATAGCAGCAATCCTGCTGTTGTAACTGCAACGGTTAACGTAACAACCCTCGAGATCAGCGGACTCTCGAGTGGCTCGACATCGCTGGTGATTACGGATTCAGTTGGGGCCAGTACCGTAATTACCGTGACGGTTCCTGTGGCCGGGGCGATCATGAGTACAGCGCCATCCAGTCTCAGTCTCCCCATTGGCGGAGGCCCTCTCCAGTATGCTATCAGTGGCGGCAACGGGATTTACACGGCAAAAAGTAGCAACTCGGTTTTCGTGAACGCTTCGGTCACCGGTTCGGTCTTGACGTTAGAGGCACTTCCAAACACGGTAGGGGGCATTGCTAACGTGGTGGTGACCGACACCGCAGGCACTGCAGCCTTGACGATTGTTGTCACTGCGGCGCCGGTAACATTTTTCACGACCGCGCCGTCTCAGCTGGCCATCGCGGCCGGTGCAGCGAAGACATTTGCGGTGTATGGCGGGACTTTGCCGTACACGGTGGTGAATACACACCCCAATGTGGCGACGGGATCGATCACTGGTTCGGTACTTACCATCACCGGTACTGTGGCGGGATCGGGAACTGTTATCGTGAACGACGCCAAAGGCGTCTCGGTGTCGATAGCTGTCGCGGTCAATACGCCCGGGCCACTTTACCTCAGTGCGCCAAGCGCGGGGGTTACCATCGCCTCCCCCAACTCGGTTACCTATGACATCATAGGCGGCGTACCGCCCTATTTGGCGCCAACCAGTACAGATCTGACTATTGCCCGGGCGACGATCGTGAATGCGAACCAGCTCAAGGTCGAGGCACTGGGCTCCGGCACCGCAACCATTGCGGTGACCGACTTGGCGGGTACTCAGGTAACTGTTCAAGTGACGGTGCCAAGCGCCTCGACGTCAGTGATGTTCACGAGCGCGCCTGCCGCGGGTGTATTCCTGGCGAGTACCGATGTCAATTCCTACGTCATCTTTGGCGGCGTGCCGGCCTATACGGTACTGAGCAGTAATGAAAACGTGGTCCATGCCGTTATTTCGAGCGGAGGTTTCCAACTCCAGGCAACCGGTGGTGGCACTGCGCAGGTTCTGGTGCGTGATACCAGTGGCCTATCTGTAACCGTAGCCGTAACGGTGGCTTCCTCCAACACGCTGTTCGTTACCGCGCCGAATACGCTGCACATGGGCGTCATGACTGTTTCACCCGCCTACCAGGTCAGCGGTGGGGCCAAGCCCTACACTGCAACCAGTTCGGATACGCGGGTCGCGGCGGCTGTCCTGAACCCGCTCACTTCGCAGTTGACAATCAATGCGCTGGCCGTTGGTAGTGCCGACCTGAAGATTGCAGATGCGTTGGGCGCCGTCTACCCCATCACCGTGGTGGTTGACAATCCTGCTGGTACCGGGACTTCTTCCGCGGCAACCCTTGACATTCTGGCATCGAGCAACACGCTGAACTCAACGCCAGGATCAACGGTCAGCTTCATAGTGACGGTAAAGGACGGGGCCAATACAGCGCTACCGAACCAGACCGTCGTCTTTACCGCGAGTTCGGGTACATTGACCGGGGCCAATCCTGCGCCGGTCACGAACGCTGCCGGTACCATTTCAACCGTCTCGCTCTCGCCCGGTGCCGATGCCAGCAACCGCAGCATCACTGTAACGGCGACAACAGGGGGCATATCCAAGAACATCGTGATCCCGGTCGTTGGTACCGCGGTATCGGTCAGTGGTCCGGGCGCCGCGCTGGTTGGCAGTGCGGCGCAGAATTTCACCCTCAAAGCGGTGGACTCCAGCGGCAAACCAGTTGTCGGTGCCGTTCTGTCGATTGCTTCAAGCCTTGGCAATGGCTTAAGTTCGCAGACAGTGACCACTGACATTTCAGGCGCTGCCACCGTGCTGTTCACAGCCACCAATGCGGGGATAGGGGCCGATACACTCACAGTCAGTGGACAGGGCACCAGCAGTACGGCTTCCGTGGTCGTCAGCAATGTTGATTTTGCCTTCACCGGCCCTGCACCAGCAGCGCTGTTGCCGGTCACGACGGCCAACACGGTGACCGTTCGTTATGCGGTTGGGGGTGTAGGTCAGAATGGCCTGACGGTCAACTTTGCCACGACACGCGGCACGCTGTACTCGGATGCACTGTTGACCCTGCCTGCAACAACAGCGGTCACGGCTGGTGTTGGCGCTGCCGCTGGCGTGGCAACGATTTATGTCAAGTCAGATACAGCCGGCCCAGTTACAGTGTCGGCCCAACTTGGCGCGGCCCGCTCCAGTCTGACCGCCGCTTTTGTTGCAACGGTTCCAGCAACCTTGGTGTTGCAGGCCAATCCGGCGGCATTGCTGCCGAACACAGCGGGTAGTACTACCAACCAAAGCACGCTAACCGCCGTTGTGCGTGATGCCATTGGCAATCCCTTGCAAGGGAAGGTGGTCAATTTCAACGCTATAGCTGACGCCAGCGGCGGCAGTATTTCACCGGGTTCCGTGACGACCGATGCTGGGGGGGTGGCCACGGCGCAGTTTATTTCGGGGCCGTCGTCGACGGCTGACAATGGCGTTGTAATTCAGGCTGTTGTGCAGTCTTCCCCTGCGATATTGGGCAATGCGGCCCTGACCGTCAGTGGATCTGCGCTCTTCATTTCCATAGCCCGAAGCAACACTTTGGGGAGTCCTGATGCAACGACGTATCAAAAAGATTTTTCTGTCTATGTGACCGACGCTACTGGTGCGCCCACGGGGAACCGCGCCGTCACACTCCTAGTCAGGCCGACTAACTACGGCAAAGGTGTATTGACGTTCCCTGGTACGACAGGGCCTTGGACTTATGCTTCAAATGCGATTAGGGCAGGATCGTCCCAAGCCTGTCTCAATGAGGATGCAAACAAAAATGGGATTCTCGATGCCGGCGAAGATCGCAATGGCAACGGGAAACTGGATCCTGGTAATCCGGTTGTGATTACCGCTTCGGTGACTACGGATGCGTCTGGATTCGGCACTTTCACATTACGCTATGGCAAGAACTATGCTTTGTGGGTGTCCGCACAGATTACGGCGAAATCTCTGGTGAGTGGAACAGAGTCCAGCCAGGTTCAAGATTACGTTCTCGAGATGAGCGCAGAGGACGCCGCGCAAACAGCCTCCCCCGCGAATGTGACCAGTCCGTTCGGTTATGGTGCGGTGCTCCTGCCTGCGGCCATCAGTTGCACAGACCCGAGTTGACCGGTGCTTGGAAGTGACATCATGCCGGCTTCGGACCTTTCGGGTTCGAAGCCAGCAGCGAGTTAACAGCGCATTTCCGGTTTTCAAGCACGATGCTCTGCGCCTTGATCGGCCTGCCCGGCTCTGGTAAATCCACGGTGGGTCGTCAACTCGCCCGCCGTTTGCAACTGCCTTTTGCTGACTCCGACCAGGTAATCGAACGCAAACTGGGTTGCTCGATCCGCGAATATTTCGAGCGTGAGGGCGAAGCGCGTTTTCGCGATGTCGAGGAGTCGGTGCTGGAGGAACTCACCAAGGCTCAAGCAGGCGTGCTGTCGACGGGTGGTGGTTCCATCTTGCGACCCGCCAACCGTGAACGTCTGCACAGGCGGTGCCAAGTGGTGTACCTCAACTCATCTCCCGATGAATTGTTCCGACGCCTGCGTCATGATGTGAATCGCCCATTGCTGCAGGTTGCGGACCCCCTGGGCCGCCTGCGTGATCTGCATGCTGTGCGTGATCCGCTGTACCGGGAGACGGCGCATTTCATCGTAGAGACCGGGCGCCCATCAGTTGCCACACTGGTCAACATGATTCTGATGCAACTCGAAGTCGCTGGAACGCTGAAATCGTCTTGATACTGGAATTAATCCCTTGAGGGTCGGTTCCGAGCAGGGCGACTAAAATTGCGACACTTCGGGATCGCAGCGAGCCGGTTGAACTTTGAGGATATTCGATGAAAAGTGAGCGACAAAATAGCTTCAGACCTGTGTCATGGCGGATAGTGGCTGCGGCCAGCGTATTGGTGGTCCTTGTAATCTTGTTTTTCGCGCTGCCCGCCTACAGGGATTACCGAGTACGAAGCAAGGTTTCAGAAGTTTTCGTGTCGGTTGATGCCTGTCGCGCGGTCGTTGCCCAAGTTGTTCAGAACACCACTGCTTCAATGTTGTCCGCGGCGCTGTTTAGCTGTGATGGAGGGGCGTCCTCTGGTGCGAAAATTTCCAAATATCTGGCCTCGATCGCGGTGCGCGGCACCGCGGCCATCACGGTGACGTTGGACTACCGCTCCTTGCCGGAGCTGACGCGCACCAGCAGTACTTTAACCCTGGTTCCCTTGGCCGATCCGAACCGAGTGCTTGGCTCAACCGATGTGCGCAAGCCCATCTTTGCCTGGCGCTGTGGCAGCCCGCAGGATGGCACAACCATTCCGAGTCAGTATCTGCCTTCGAACTGCCGCGGATGATGAAAGTATCCGGAACGATTTCGCAGGTTGACATTGAACTGCAGGACCGCAGCTACACCATTGCCATAGCCCCCTCGCTGTTTGACGACCCGCTCAGCTACGCCGTGTTGCCGCGTGCCAGCAGCGCGTTGATTGTCAGCAACACCACAGTGGCACCGCTTTACGCACAAAGGCTGCAAGCCGCTTTGCAGGGCAAGTACAGCCAACTCCACCACGTTGTTCTGCCCGATGGCGAGGGATTCAAGACCTGGGAGACGCTGAACCTGATTTTTGACGCGTTGCTGCAAAACGGCTGCGACCGCAAGACCGTGCTGTTTGCGCTGGGCGGCGGCGTGGTGGGCGACATGACCGGTTTTGCTGCCGCCAGTTATATGCGCGGCGTGCCCTTTGTCCAGATTCCCACCACCTTGCTGGCGCAGGTCGATTCTTCCGTAGGTGGCAAGACCGGCATCAACCATCCACTGGGCAAGAACATGATTGGCGCGTTTTACCAGCCTCTGCTGGTAGTGTGCGACCTCGATACGCTCAAAACCCTGCCGGCGCGTGAACTCAGCGCCGGCCTGGCCGAAGTGATCAAGTATGGGCCGATTGCCGACATGGCTTTTCTTGACTGGATCGAAGCCCATATCGATACCTTGCTCGCGCGTGACCCGGCGGCACTGGCGCACGCGGTCAAACGTTGCTGTGAGATCAAGGCCTGGGTAGTCTCGCAGGACGAGCGCGAATCGGGCTTGCGCGCCATCCTCAATTTCGGACATACCTTTGGCCACGCGATCGAAGCCGGGCTCGGTTACGGCCAGTGGCTGCACGGCGAGGCTGTCGGTTGTGGCATGGTGATGGCCGCTAGTCTGTCCGCGCGGCTGGGCCTGGTCGATGCAGCGCTGGTGCGGCGTTTAACAACACTGATTCAAAAGGCGGGGTTGCCGGTGACAGGCCCGGTGCTGGACGCCAGCGACAACGCCGGGCGCTACCTTGAACTGATGCGGCTGGACAAGAAGTCGCTCGGTGGTGATATCCGCTTTGTCGTGATCGACGCACCCGGCCGTGCCAGCCTGCGCGGCGCACCGGATGCCTTGGTGCGCGAGGTGATCGATGCTTGCTGTCTACGCCTGTGATCCGGCGGCGTCGCGCGGTCGGCGCTTTGCGCAGCCGCCGGCGCCAACGCGCACCGAGTTCCAACGTGACCGCGACCGCATCGTTCACAGCAGCGCGTTCCGGCGCCTGGTTTACAAAACGCAGGTCTTTCTGAACCATGAAGGCGATCTGTTTCGCACTCGCCTGACGCACTCGCTCGAGGTGGCGCAGTTGGGGCGGTCGATTGCGCGCGCGCTGGCCCTGAACGAGGATTTGGTCGAGGCCATTGCACTGGCGCACGATCTGGGGCACACGCCGTTCGGTCACGCCGGGCAGGACGCTCTGAATGAATGCATGGCGACTTTTGGCGGCTTCGAGCACAACCTGCAAAGTCTGCGTGTGGTGGACCGTCTGGAAGAGCGCTACCCCCAGTTCGACGGTCTGAACCTGAGCTTCGAGACGCGTGAAGGCATTCTCAAGCATTGCTCGCGGATCCATGCCGAGCAATTGGAGCGCCGCGATCCCGGCGGTGTTGGCCAGCGCTTTCTGGCACAGACCCAGCCCAGCCTGGAGGCCCAGTTGTGCAATCTGGCCGATGAGATTGCCTACAACGCGCACGACATCGATGACGGGGTGCGTTCAGGCTTGATTACGCTTGAGCAACTTCAGGGTGTCGTGCTGTTTGAAGATTTCAGACGCGAGGTGGTGGCGGATTACCCGAAATTGCAGGAGCAGACGCAGGACCGGCGTCTGCTCTACGAGACCATTCGGCGCATGCTCAGCGCTCAGGTTTATGACGTGATCAGTGCAACCAGTGCCGCCTTACAGCAGGTGAAACCGGCCAGTGCCGACGAGGTCCGCCAGCAAGCGCCTTTGCTTGTGTTCAGCGCGGAGATGCGGCGCAAGTCGCAGCAACTCAAGCAATTCTTGTTGCACCAGCTTTACCGCCACCCCCGCGTGCTCGACACGACGGGTCAAGCCAAGCAGATGGTGCGCTCGCTGTTTGACGTTTACATCGCCCAGCCGCAGGAGATGCAGGGGCGGTTTGTCGCGCGTTCCGAGGCCGCGCGTGGTACGCCGGATCCGCTGCGCGCCGCTGCGCGCGTCGTGGCCGATTACATTGCTGGCATGACGGATCGTTTTGCCGGGCGTGAGTACGAGCGCTTGAGCCAACTGGTGCAGATGCCGCAGCAAGCGGCCGACAATATTTGAGCGGACAAACATCATGGACCCGAATCAGCAAATCACCATCGACGACACCCGCATCTGGCTTGAGCGCGCCGTTATCGGCCTGAACTTGTGCCCGTTTGCCAAGAGCGTGCACGTGAAGGGGCAGGTTCACTATGCAGTGAGCGCCGCCCGCAGCGCAGCGGAACTCCTTGACGATCTGGTGGACGAACTCAAGGCCCTGCTGACAACCGACGCGGCGCTGCGCGACACCACGCTGCTGATCGCGCCAGACTGCTTGGCCGATTTTCTCGATTTCAATGATTTCTTGGAACAGGCCGACCAGGCCTTGGCCGATCTGGAACTCGATGGTGTCTTGCAGATTGCCGCTTTGCATCCGCTATTCCAGTTCGCCGGCACCGACGTGGACGACATTACCAATTTCACCAATCGCTCGCCGTATCCAACGCTGCACCTGCTGCGTGAGGAGAGTGTGGACCGCGCCGTGGCGGCTTTCCCAGAGGCCGAATCAATTTTCGAGAAGAACATGCAAACGATGGAGGAACTCGGACTCGAAGGTTGGGCCAAACTCGGGGTCGGGCGCTCACAAACATGAAGAGCAAAAAGACCCCGATCGCTGCTGTTGCGCCGGAAATCAGACCGGGCCAGTCCGTTGATCTGCTCAAGGAGTTGCACATCCTGACACCCGATGGCCGGCTCAATCAGGACTCCCGCCGCAAGCTCAAGCAGGTTTACCACCTGTTCCAGTTCATTGAGAAGATGCTGCTGGACTTGCCGCTGGAGCCCGGCGCCGGCATTACGCTGGCCGACCACGGCGCTGGCAAGTCGTACCTTGGTTTTATCCTGTACGACTTGTTTTTCAAGGCCCGGCCAAACGGCCACATCTACGGCATCGAAACTCGCGCCGAACTGGTGCAGAAATCGCGCGAGCTGGCGGTGCGGTTGGGCTTTGATCGCATGTCGTTCTTGAACCTGACGGTGGCCGAGTCCGCCGGTGCTGGAGAAATGCCCGAGCGCATTGATGTTGTGACCGCCTTGCATGCTTGCGATACGGCGACCGACGACGCGATTGCCTTCGGCCTGCAAAAACACGCCAAGCTGATGGTGCTGGTGCCCTGCTGTCAGGCCGAGGTGGCGCGGCGTTTGAGCGAGCACAAGGCGCTGTCCCTGTCGCGCACGCCGCTGGCCGAACTCTGGCGCCATCCGCTGCACACGCGCGAGATCGGCAGCCAGATCACCAATGTCCTGCGCTGCCTGTACCTGGAAGCTTCGGGTTACCAGGTTACCGTGACCGAGCTGGTCGGCTGGGAGCACAGCATGAAGAACGAACTCATCATGGCGCGCTACACCGGGCAAAAGAAACGCAGCGCCGCCGAGCGCCTGCGCGCCCTGTTGCACGAATTTGGCCTGGACGCCATGCTGGAAACGCGGTTTCGCCTCGCCGGGCCAGCAATCGAAGCGGACTGAAACCGATGGCGCGCCTGCCTCGTTTGACCTTGCCCGGTTTCGCGCACCACGTGATCCAGCGCGGCAACAACCGGCAGGCCATCTTTGCAAGCGGTGCCGACTACCAGATGCTGCTCGATCTGCTGGAGGAGAACGCGCGCAAGTTTGGCGTTGCCATCCACGCCTACGTGCTCATGAGCAACCATTTCCATTTGCTGCTCACGCCGCAGACACCCGATGGCTTGCCGCAGATGATGCAGGCGCTGGGCCGGCGTTACGTGCGCTACTTCAATGACAGCCAGCAGCGCAGCGGAACTTTGTGGGAAGGGCGCTACAAGTCGGCGCTGATCCAGTCAGAGCGCTATCTGCTGGCTTGCATGGCCTATATCGACCTCAATCCACTGCGGGCCGGCTTGGTGGCGGCGCCGGGGGACTATCCCTGGTCGAGCTACGGGCACTACACCGGATTGCGTATCGACAAACTGATCACGCCCCATGCGCTGATGTGGGAGTTGGGCAACACGCCCTTTGCACGGGAGGCAGCCTATGCCGATTTGGTGCAAGCCGGTATCAATCCGGCACAGCAGGCGGCTTTGATGGATTCAGCTTTGCGCGGCTGGGCACTGGGTGAGCCAGATTTTGTGGCGGATTTACAAAAAAGAACGGATCGTCGTGTCGCCAGACGAAGTGCCGGCAGACCGGTTTCCATTCCGAAAAAATAGCTTCTGAGGCAGTCCTTTGATGAAAAACCCGTTTTGTAGGGCCTGTTTCAATATGTCCCCAATTATTTCTTGAATATTAAAGTCAACAAATAATTGGAATCTGACCCCAATTGTTTTGCTTGGCACTTTTGTTGCGTTGCGGTATTCTCCGTCGCTCTGACATTATTAGGAACGCGCCATGACAACGGTTGCCGAGATCTCGCACCTTCAGGAACACGGTTTGTATTCTTCCGACCAGGAACACGACGCGTGTGGCGTTGGCTTTGTGGCCCATATCAAGGGCGCCAAGTCGCACGACATCGTCAAGAATGCGCTCAAGATTCTGGAAAACCTCGATCACCGTGGCGCGGTCGGTGCTGACAAACTGATGGGCGATGGCGCCGGCATTCTGATTCAATTGCCCGACGCGCTGTATCGCGAGGAGATGGCGGCGCAGGGCGTAACCCTGCCGCCACCGGGTGAATACGGCGTGGGCATGATTTTTCTGCCCAAGGAACACGCCTCGCGCCTGGCTTGCGAGCAGGAGATGGAGCGTGCCATCAAGGCCGAGCGGCAGGTGCTGCTGGGCTGGCGCAATGTGCCCGTGAACCATGACATGCCGATGTCGCCCACGGTGCGCAAGAAGGAGCCGGTTATCCGCCAGGTCTTCATTGGACGCGGCAACGACGTCATCGTTCAGGACGCGCTGGAGCGCAAACTCTACGTCATCCGCAAGACCGCCAGCGCCAACATCCAGGCTCTCAAGCTCAAGCACAGCAAAGAGTATTACGTGCCCAGCATGTCGAGCCGTACCGTCATCTACAAGGGCTTGCTGCTGGCCGATCAGGTTGGTACTTACTATCGCGACCTGGAGGACCTGCGCTGCGTCTCGGCTCTCGGCCTGGTGCACCAGCGTTTCTCCACCAACACCTTCCCCGAGTGGCCGCTGGCGCACCCGTATCGCTATGTTGCGCACAACGGCGAGATCAACACCGTCAAGGGCAACTACAACTGGATGAAGGCGCGCGAAGGCGTGATGTCCTCGCCGGTGCTGGGTGCCGATCTGCAAAAGCTCTACCCGATTACCTTCCCTGGCCAGTCCGACACTGCCACGTTCGATAACTGCCTGGAACTGCTGACCATGTCGGGCTACCCGATCAGCCAGGCGATGATGATGATGATTCCCGAGCCTTGGGAGCAGCACACCACCATGGACGAGCGCCGCAAGGCCTTCTATGAATACCACGCCGCCATGCTGGAGCCTTGGGACGGCCCGGCCTCCATCGTGTTCACAGACGGGCGCCAGATCGGCGCCACGCTGGACCGCAATGGCTTGCGGCCCTCGCGCTACTGCATCACCGACGACGATCTGGTCATCATGGCCTCCGAGTCGGGCGTGCTGCCGGTGCCGGAAAACAAGATCGTGCGCAAATGGCGTTTGCAGCCGGGCAAGATGTTCCTGATCGATCTGGAGCAGGGCTGCATGGTCGATGACGATGAACTCAAGGCCCGACTGGCCAACAGC
>CAIWNX010000286.1 GCA_903914175.1 uncultured beta proteobacterium
GCAATACCTCTTGCCTGAACTCCGCGCTGTGCATCCGACGCTTGACTCTCTTCGTTTCCATAGTGTCCACCTGCTTGTTTCGTGGACACTATGTTTACCCGCTTGGCCGCCGGATTCAAGATGACTTCGCTAGCCGCTTACATCGATTGGGTCTCTGTGCGCCTCGTTGCAGGCATCATTGATGCTGCGTGAGGGTTGCCAGATTTGATCGCGCTGTGCGGTCATCCTGGCCTGTTCCTGTGGCTTGCATGGGGTAATCCGACTTACGCCACTTACGCCACTTATGACGCTTATGCCACTTATGAGCGTTTTGCATCCTTGCGCACACATGCGCACGTTGATACACATATGCTCATAAGTGGAATAAGTCCAATAAGTACGCGGGTTTGCGGACGGTTTCATCGTAAGCAGACACCATAAGTGGCGTAAGTGGCGCTTTGATTTGCTGGTCATTGCTGATCACCAGGTGATGAAACACAGAACCGTGAGAGCGGACCCTCGAATGCCGCAACACATTCGCGGGCGAAGTCGTACCATCGCACGCCTTCAACTGGTCCAGTCCCAGATGGCAACCACAACACAATGGGTGCGCCTAACTCGGAGGGGGACGGGGAGGTTGTCTTGCGAGACAGGCGCGTATGGGCGTACCTGGTAACAGCCGCGCTGAAGTTGGCCTGGTTGGGCGGCAGTCGGTCGCCATTTACACGACACCAGCGACCAAACGATTTGTAGAGTTGTCCGGTCGAGCACGGCCAAAGCGGCAGTTCCAATTCCTTATTGATCCACTCACGAGCAAAGCGCTCAGCAGGGCGCAATCCAAGCTCTATGAGCTCACCTTTGGCCTTGGTCATAGGCGGCAGTGTGTGCGCGTGAAAGTCGCTTAAATCACGCTGCAGCAGATTCGCATAGAAAGCCTCCACGGCTCCCGCGTCAAGCGAATCGCGGACTTTTGTATAAAGGTCATCGACTCGTTTTGGCGGGCAGTAGATCACCAGGTGTCGCCGGTCGTCACGCTCCAGGGCAAGCGGTCGGTTGTCGTTTGACAGAAAAACGAAGTTGGCGTGATTTTTCTCGGTGCGCACGGGTTGAAACTTGGTCTCGACTTGAACGGTTTCAGCTGTGACGTATGACTTCAGCGCATTTTTGTGGTGCGTCAGCTCGTTGCTGGCCACAATCTCATCGCCGATCAAAAACAGTTTGCGGCTTGCCCAATCGTTGTATCGGCTTTCCAGCTGCGCCTGGCCGATCACGGCAGCATATTCACCAAAGATGCGTGCATACGCCTCAAAAAAAAGATTTTTGCCAGTACCCTGCGGGCCATGGAAGATAAGCGCCGTTGCCATTTTTGCGCCCGGGTTTTGCAACGGGAAGGCCAGCCAATCCAAAACGAAATTGAGAGTCTCTGTGATGCCTTTGTCAGTATCTGCAGATTCGCTGACCAGGTGCACCAGGAGCGCCGTTAAGTCGGCGCAATCGCCGTCTTCAGGGTATGTTGGCAGTCCTGTAAAAAGATTGATGCAATCGTATCTGCACCTGTTGGTTGGATCAAATACGATCTGGCTTGGCTGCACCACCAGCTTGGACGGGTTTGCAATCCACTGCTTAAACGCCTGGTTCCCGATCGCCAGGCGCATCGCTGCTGGCTTCATTGGAATCATCAGTGAGGTGTCCCAGATATTGTCGCTGCCATAGACCAGCGCATACCGGATTACTACATCACTGTCCCCCATTGGTCCCAGTGGGTTTCTAGCGCCCGTCGCTTCAGCTGAAGTTTCTTTTGCGCTTCGGGTTGACCTAGCCATGGCTTACCCGGCAGGCGAACTCATCGATTGCCGCACGCTCAGCAACCTCTGCAAATCGGCCCGGATGCACCATGATGCGGCTGCGATGCAGTGCCACTGCCTGGGCCTTAACCAGGTGATCACGCAACTTGCGCACCGCCCACCTGGCAGAGTATTCGCTGGGGTAGGGCGCGTTAGGACCGTCCCACAGTTTTTCAAGCGGGACAAAGTCCGCCATGAAAGGGGTTGATGGCGTCCCTTTTACTTTGCTTTTGATGCTCGACATATTCAATCCTTGATTTGCCAGCGTCCCTAGGTTGTTGGCCTAGGTTCTCAGACGCCGTGAGGTGCGGGTTTGCGCCTCTAGGAGTGAATGTCGTGTTTATTGATGTTCTTGTGAATGTGCGCTGCTAGCAAAACGCATTGAATTTTTACAGCCAGTATCTGGCAATGGTGTCAACTGAGACAGTCAATCCAAATTTGTTCTTGATCTTGACGGCGTAGTCTTTGGCGATCTTGTTTTTGCTCCCTACCGCACCGCCGTTTTTTTTCCAAATCGTCATACATCCAGAACTTGGCAAGGAAAAATTTGTCACGAGATTTAAGCGTGTTGTCGTAGGCCATTTGGCTTTGAAAAATTGCCTTCAACGGCTCGAAAACCATGTCTATGGTCGTTCCTGCGACTGGCGTATTTGCGAGACTGCGCACGATTTGAAGGAACTCAACGCAGGTCGCATTTTTTTCAATGACGGGGTCTGAAATAGCCTGATTCAAAGTTTCCACCAGGCGGCCCCATGCCTGGCCTAATTTTCCATCGCCAGCGGTTATTTCTTGCATCACTTCAGACTGGCCTGGATCAATGCCAGCTGTCCGAATAAATTCCTGAAGCATGGCAAGCGTATCCTGCCTGTTTTCTGGGCTTCGGTAGCCTTCAAAGCTCGGTCTTTTTCTCATCGCATCCCCTCAGATGCTGCCCTTCAAAAGGTGCCACGCCAGCCGGGAAGGGACCCGGTGTTCGCTCCGTCGAGCTAGGCGAGGCATATGCTGATTGTCAGGCCACTGCCGCGATCTGAGACCCGCGCCGATCGAGCACTGATTCACGCGAGCTATCAAAAGTATCCCGATTCTCCAGCATGTCATGCAGCACCTGGGAGATTCGGTAGGCGATAGTGGGGAATCCTGGCGCAGAAAAATCCTGGTTATCGGGACTGAGCAACTTTTCCAGAACGATCGCCATGGACAGCAATTGATCACGCTCTTCATTGAGTGTTTCGAAGGCAAAAACCAGAGTCTTTTTTGGAATTGAAATCATTGCATTACTTTCGATTTGGCGAGCATCACGCTGGCCTTGGTTGGTGTGGTTGGATTCGATTTGTGTTGGTACGCCGTTTGTGTCGGCATAGGCTTGCACCTTGGCTGCAGCAAGGGGTTTGTTTCTCATTGAATGGCTCCCAGGGCTGACAGCATGGCGCTGGCTTTGGTCTGTGTGGTCAGGTGCGCATAGCGCTTTGTCATGTCGAGCTTTCGATGCCCCAATACCTCGGCAATGACATTCAAAGGGATGCCCGCCTGGGCCATGTAAGAGGCGCAGCAATGGCGCAGGTCATGGAACTTAAAATTTTTGATCTTGGCCCGATCTACAGCGTCCCGCCAGGCTGAATCGATGCTGGTGGGCACCAGGTACTTGCTGCGCACGCTGCCAAAGACAAAGCGGTCCAGGTCGGTTGACTTGAATGGCGTCATGGCCTCGATCACGTCGGGCAGTAGCACCAGGGTGCGCCGGTCGCCGTTTTTGGTGCGGCCAAGTGTGGCGATGCCGTTTTTCAGATCAACATCGCGCCAGGTCAAGGCCAGCAGCTCGCCGCGCCTGGCGCCGGTCTTCATTGCCAGCAGGGTCAGGGCGTACAGACGGGGATACTGTGACTCGCGCACGGCCTCAAACAGCCTGGTGCGCTCTGAGGCGTCAAGGAATCGCACGCGCTCCTTAGCATCAGGCAGACGTTTGATTCCTCTGCAGGGGTGCACCCAGGCCTTTGGGCACAGTCGCTGCTCAATGACCCAGGTGAAGACTGCCGCGATCGCTTGCATGTAGCGGTTCAGGGTGGCGGTCGTTTTGACCTTGTGATGGCCTTTGATCTTGAATATCTGGTTTCCCAGGTGATCGAGTCCGACAAATACCAGGGGCGGTTTTGTCTGCAGCTCGTTGCGGCAGACTTGGATCAGGTCGGAATCGACGTTTTCGAGCGTGAACTCGCCGATCATGTCCAGCCAGGCTGACAACCTCTGTGTTCGTGTTGGGTCCCGGCCCGCATATTGGGCCATGTAGCGATCGATGACCTGGTGCACTGTGAGTGCCTCGGGTCTGATGGCAAGGGCGCGCAGGCGCTGTGCCACGTTTTGCGAACTTGCGCTGAGAGTCGCTTGTTCGCGGGTTTCAGTCAGTAATGTCATGTTCATTCTCCGTTAATTGCCGGAAAACCGGCGGACTAGCGAAGTCTGAGAATGACGCTGACAAATCAAGAACTAAATCAATGACTTAGCTGAAAATTTGGCTCCTCGACCTGGGCTCGAACCAGGGACCTACGGATTAACAGTCGGGTCCATACAACAGGTCACAAATCAGTGCAACGAACAACGACAGTTAAATCAACGACTTAGCGCAACTGGTCTGTTGTGCTGTGTGGTCAGAAGTGGCGGTTATTTGCACCTGAGTGTCCCGCCAGTGTCCCATTGGATCGACTAGTTGCCGGTGGCAAATGGTCAATGACCATCGGTGGTCGATCGGGGAACTGCGCCACCAATTCCAGGGTGCCGCCCATCGCCTCAACATAGCGACGCATCGTGGACA
>CAIWNX010000287.1 GCA_903914175.1 uncultured beta proteobacterium
CGAATCCATCATGTCGAATTGCCACATTCGGATTGCGTTCGCGCCCAACAAAATTGAGACCGCTGAACTGCTCTCCAAAATGAGCGGTGCATCCACGGTTGCACACACCCAAAGAAATTTCTCTGGTTCACGCTTGAGCGTGGTTTTGAACCATGTCAGCACGAATGAACAAATGAGCCAACGGCCTTTACTGACACCCGATGAAACCATGCGCCTCCCGCCCGCTGACGAGTTGGTTTTTGTGGCTGGTCACGCGCCAATTTACTGCCAAAAAATCATCTATTACAAGGACGCCGCGCTGGTTAAAAGACAGATGCTGGGGGTCGCAAAAATGATTGGGAATACAGCGATCGACTCACGCGTCACAAGTATCCAGCGCTGACTGACAGAACTCTTGCATGGAAACAAAGCAATTGAACCTGATGCCGACCCATGTGTCGCTGCTTGCATTGTTGTTGGTGGCGATTTTTGCGATAGCTGCAAAGTCTGTTGGCATTGTCTTGAACGTCACCAGTTCAATGCCTGAAATTGTCTACAAATTGGGCCATGGTGGAAAAGGCAGTATGGCCAGCTTTTGCTCGCCGATCTCACATCGGTCAATCGGTCATGGTTCGTGCCCTGATGGCAGCATGCCCTTGATAAAAAGAGTGGTGGGCGTTGCTGGTGATCTCGTGACGGCTACGGATGCCGGTATAGAAATCAACGGGCAACCAGTGCCGAATTCAAGGCCGCTTGACCTGGATAGCAAGGGACAGACCCTGCCACATGTGCGCGGATTTTTTTATCTCAAGCAAGGAGAAATTTGGGTTGCCGGTGAACACCCGAATAGCTTTGATTCTCGGTATTTTGGGCCTGTAATAATTCCAAAAGAGTGACGGCCCTTGATCGCAAGTTTTGCTAGCTGCACAGGAAGATTGTGCACGCTGTGCTCCCCGGTTTACTAAAGTTTGGCTAAGCCGAGGCTGATTGGCCCGCAATGCGGCGGGTCGATGACTGAGGGGTCTGTTTGCGCCAGGAGAAGCCGCTGGTTGGGCTGCGGCGCCTATAAAGTAGTCGAGTGCTTCTCTGGTATTTTCCACCATTAGCACGCAAATACACGTGTAAATGGTGGAAAACATTTATAATGACTTATGACCTACAGTCGCACCGATTTCATTCCATTCTCGCCGGATTCTGGGCGAGTCGCTGCCAACCTGGAGGCATCCTACGTCCAATGGTTTGACGCCCGCCAGCAGCTCTTGAAGATGCCTGTGAGCATGTATTGGCAGACAAAAACCAGCGGTGACTATCTGGCCGTCAAGCTGAGTTCTTCCGACTCCGGTACGACGATTGGCCCACGGTCTAACGTGACCGAAACCAAGCTCGCCGAATTCACGCAGCACAAAGGCGAGCTCAAAAAGCGTGTTTCGGATGCTGACAAAACAATTGGCGACCGCGCTGCCCAATATCGGGCACTGCGGCTGCCGCCAATTCCTGACCGTCAGGCTGAAATACTTCGAGCTCTCGATGTCGCCGAGCTTCTGCGAAATGACCTGATGGTCGTCGGCACCAACGCCTTCATCGCCTATTCGTTGTTGTGCAACGCCCGGTTTCCTACTGGCGTGGAGGAAACCGAAGATTTTGACCTAGCATGGTGCCGCGACTCGGGCGTATCGTTGACTCGCAAAACCGCAGCTCCCCTCGAGCGCAGTTCCTTAATGGCTGTGTTGCAGGGCGTGGACTCGACCTTTCGGTTGAACCATAAGAAACCTTACCAAGCCGTCAACTCGAGCAACTACGAGGTCGAGCTTTTGATGGCCCCCAGTTTGGCGCCACTGCCGAAGACTGAGGTTTTCGAACCCATGGTGTCGTTGACTGAGCAGGAATGGCTGCTGAAAGGGCGCCCATTGTCCGTCGTCGTGGCGACGCTTCGGCAGCGTGCCTGTCCCCTTTATGTACCCGACCCGCGATGGATGGCTCTGCACAAGCTCTGGCTATCCAGAAAGCCCGAGCGCAACGCGCTGAAAAAGCCTAAAGACCTACGGCAAGGTAACGTGCTTCTGAGCGCGTGCCGCTACTTCTTGGCCGACACCTATCCCCTTGACATCGACTTCGTCTTGGAGCTTCCCGCAGAGCTGCGCGACCTGTTCCACGAGTGGGCCAAGGAGAATGGGTTTGACCCACTGAATCCTAACGGGTCTGATACTTGAAGAAGAATTTTCCCCCAGAAAAACGCGTTCCAATCTCAGACCGAAGCGTGTCTAATATTATCAACTCATCAGCACTCACGAGAACGGGGGTAGCAAGATTTGAGATTCGTAGTCAGGCGGCCCTGACTTCGTTAAGTAGTTCGGGGTGACTTTCAAGTAGCCTGAGCAGTTTCACCAAAGAAAGCGGTGGTTTTGTTTTGCCGTTCTCATAACGCGAAAAAGCATTGATGCCTCCGCCGAAAATTTCTGCGGCTTCACGTTGATCGATTGCAAGCTTCTGCCG
>CAIWNX010000288.1 GCA_903914175.1 uncultured beta proteobacterium
CGCTGGTCATCTTGTCGCCCATGATCGGCACCAGTGCCGGCAGCGGCGGGCAGCAGCGCGCGATGATTTCGTCCAGGCGTTCCATACCGGCCACCTGGCCGTCGTGCGTGACCTTGAGACAGTCGGCGTTGAGCACGTCGTGACACAGTTCGCGGAAGGTCGGGTCACCGGCGGAGACCGTGCTCTTGCGATTGGCCACGATGCGCCCTAGCATGATGCAGGCACGGATCGTCGGGCGGCCGTTGTTGACGCCCAGCGTGCGGAACTCGCGCACGATGTCGACAATCGATTTGGCCTGGCGCCATGGCAGGCCGGACTTGGACTGGGTGATCGCCACTTCGGTTTCGTAATCGTGGTGCCCGACCTTGATCGTAATCATGCGGTCCATCAGCGCGTCCTGTGTTTTGTGGACACCGGCGTACTCTTCCGGGTTGCTGGTGAAGATGGCGCTGAACTGCGGGTGCACCTGCAGGTAGCCGTCGCCGCTGCGCGCGTCGGGCAGCTCCAGCAGCCGCTCTTCCAGAATCGACAGCAGCACGTTGTTGGCTTCGGGGCGCGAGCGTGTGAACTCGTCATAAATCAGCGTGAAGCCGTATTTGCAGGCGGTGGTCAGGCGGTTGTCGCCCCACTGTTTGGAGACGGTTTCTTCCTGTTTCAGCACCGAGTGGATGTAGTTGTCCACCACCTTGGTTGAGCGGTAACCGGTCTGCCCGCCGATCAGGTCGGAACTGCCGAATTCATCGTCGCCATGGATCAGGATGACCTGGCGTCCGAGCTGGGCTGCCACGTGCATCGCCAGCGCCGTTTTGCCGGTGCCGGCCGGGCCGCTGAAATGGATCGGATAGCCGGCGGCGAGGTAGTCCAGCGCCCGCCCGGAGACACCCTGGATATACGGGGTCTCTACAAAGTTGGCTTTCTTTTCCAACGTCAGTGTTGTCAACTCTTCTGCTTCGCTCATCACGTCCACTCCTTGAGGGGGTTAAAACTGACCAGGCCCTTGCTGCGCAATGCGGCGACAAGCCCGATCCAAATTACGGCTTACTTTCTCTTGGCTTTCGCAGGTTTGGCCTTTGCCTTGGGCGCTGCAGCCTTGGGTGGTGGGGCTTTGACGGCGACGGCCTTGACCGGCGCCTTCTTGGGCACCGGCTTGGCGCTTTCACCGCGTGGCGGTGTGCTTGGCCATGGCTTGGCCGCAGCGGGTGTCGTTTTCGGTGCCGCCTTGACCGGTGCCGGTTGCGCGGCCGGTTTGAACAGTTTGGGTGCTAGCCGTGCCATGGGTGCAGTCGGCGCTGCCACCGGCGCTGCGACGGGCTTGGGTGCGGGTCGCGCCATGGTGGCTGCGGGCAATGCACGCGGCATCTTCGTGGCGGGCACGCGTGCGCCAGGGGCGCGTGTGCCGTGAAAGCCCTGCATCAGTTCAGCCAGAGAATGCGAGCGGTCGCGCCGGCATTCGGCCAGACCGGCCCATTGAATCCTGGCCATCTGGTGGTGCGCCTTGGCGAAGGACAACATCATTTGCGACACGCTGCGTGCGCGCTCGCGCCGGTCACGCGCCAGACTGGCGCCTTGCGCCGCTGCCATGCGCCGCAGCGCCTTGGTGAAGGCGGCGCGGTCGGCGTCAAATTCATGGAACAACGCGGCCACCGCATTGGAGACGTCCTGTTTCGATTCGACCAGGGCCTGGCGCAAATCGCGGCGCATCTGACCGTGGTCCTGGCGAAAGCCCTGGCTCATGGCGCTGGCGTCGTCGCGGATGGCGAGCACCTCGGCCGAGCGACTCAGTCGATCGCTCACCAGTGACTGGCGCAGCGTTTCGCGCATGAGTTCATGCGCCTGGCGAAATTCCTCGCTCATGACGCTGGCGTTGTCGCGGATTTCAAGTACTTCTGCCGATCGATTGACACGATCGGCCGCTAATTCTGTTTTGAGCGCCTTGGCCATGGCCATGCGTTCGCCCTCAAAGCTGCGCAGCGCGTCGGCTGTTTGCGCCTTGATTTCAGCAACCGCGCGTCCACGCTCACGCGCAGCGGACGTCATGCCGCTCGCCGGGGAAGTTGCCATGTGTTTTCGGATGATGCTCATTTCAATTCACTCCTCGTAGGCCGGGCGCTTTGCTGATGGTGTGCGGATGGGTTCAATGGTTTGCGTGCAGCGCCGATGCGCATCGCAAAACTGCTTTCCCTGCCGGGAGCAGTGAATCCCCGGCAGAGAAAGCAATCTGCACTGCCGCTTAGGCGGGTGCCGCTGCGCTGGATGTCAGGCCAATCGCTTCCGCATACTTGAGATAAGTCTCAACCGATGCGATCACGACACGCGCTTCAATCGACAGCAGCTCGATACCGACCAGCGATACCTTGACCCAGGCGTCAATCACGATGCCCTTGTCCAGGATGCGGTCAACCACTTCAGCCAAACTCGAAGAGTCGGTCGATTTTTGTACCTTAGCCATTTTCAATCTCCTAACGTATTGCACCCCTGGAAAACGCTCTTCAGACACGAAGTACGGGGCTAAATCCTTCGTTGCATGTTGCAACGCATAGCCCGTGCCAGTTCAAGGTGTTTATGGCGCTTCGCGTTTATTCGCGATTCATGGCGAATTTGACCAATACCGTTGCGCAAACCGGCGCCGTAGCGGGTCTGAAGCAGGGTCGGTGTTTGCAGGGAGGCGGATACGCTATGGAACAAAGTCCATAGCTGGGGTTCAGCTTACCGTCTGTAACACAGCGTGGACGGCATTCATGATGTCGTCATGGCGAAACGGCTTGGTCACGAAGGCAGCGATCAGGCCGCTGGCCAGTGTTTGCATGATCAGGCTGTCGTCTTTGTAGAAATAGCCCGACACCAGGATCACGGGGGCCGGACAGTTGGTTTCGCTGCGGATGCGCCGCGCCAGTTCCACGCCATCGGCGTCACCGAGTTTGGCGTCGAGCAGGATCAGGTCGCAGACCGACTTGGCCAGGTAGTGCATGGCTTCACCGCCGCTGCCGGCCTGGCTCACCATAAAGCCATTGCGCCGCAAAATCATGGCCAGCGCCCAGCGCACATCGGGCTCGTCATCGACGATCAGCACGGTTTGGGCTTGGCGCATCAGACCACCACCGCCAGTGGCAGGCGCACGACAAAGGTCGTGCCCTGGCCTTCGACACTGCTCTCGACCGCAATCGTGCCACCGTGCTGCTCGACCAAGGTGTGGCAGATGGACAGTCCCAGGCCGGTGCCTTTGCCAACCGGTCGCGTTGTGAAAAAGGGGTCGAAGATGCGGTTCAGATGGGTTGGCGCGATGCCGCAGCCGTTGTCGCGCACGCAGATCAGCGCCTTGTCGCCCTCGCGCCGTGTCAGCACGCTGACATCGCCGCCGTTGGTGATGGACTGGTAGGCGTTGAGCACCAGGTTCATGATCACCTGCTGCAGCAGATTGGAATTGCCCATGACCGGCAGCAGGGTTTCGCCGTAGTGTTCGATCAGGTTGATCTTCTGCAGCTTGGCTTGCGGCGTCAGCACGTTGAGTGTCTCGCGCACCACCGCAACCAGGTTCAGCGATTCATGCTGGTTGCTCGACGAAGGGCGGGCAAAGCGCAGCAGGTTTTCGATGATGAGGGACGAGCGCTCGATGCCGTCAAGAATCTTGCCGACACACTCCTGCTGAAACGCCGGATCTTCGCTGGGCTCGAGCAGGAACTGGGCGGCGGAAAAACTCACTGACAGGGGGTTGCGCAATTCATGCGCGATACCACTGGCCATCACGCCCAGTGCCGCCAGTTTCTCGCTTTGGTAGAGGTGCTGCTCGAGCGCGCGGCGCTCCAGCAGGTCGCGTCCCACCGCCACGATGCCACTGACCCGGCCGGAGTCGTCGCGGATCGGCGAGAACGACCAGTCCACCGGAATCAGCGTGCCAGAGAGCGAGACCAGGTTGATTTCGCTGAAGAACTCGACGACACCGCCGTCCACCAGTTGCCGGATGATGGCCGCCATGTCCTTGCGTCGCGTCGTCTCCGACAGGTCGGCCAATTGCTTGCCACGCGCGACGTCGCTGCGGTAGCCCGAGATGCGCTCCGCCGCCGTGTTCCAACTGGTGATGCAGCCGTTCGGATCGGTCGAGACCACCAGATCGTGGGCGCATTCGACCACGCTGGCCAGATGGCGCTCGGCCATGCGGACCTTTTCGCTGAGCTGCAGTTTCTCGGTGATGTCGTCCATCACCAGCATGGCGTGCTCCACCGCCTCGCCGGTCTTGATCGGGATGACGGTATAGAAATAGCTGCGGATCGGAACGCCCGGTGCGCGGTAGGTCATCTGCGAGCCCGACAGTGCCAGCCCGCTGTTAAAGACCTTGCGGATCTTGGCTTCGAGCTGCGTGAACTCCATGATCGTTTCCGGAAACACCTCGCGAATCGGCTTGCCAATGGTGTTGTCTTCGGTGCGCCTGGACTTCTCGATGAAGTTGCGATTGGCCGACACCACGCGCAGCGACGGATCGATCAGGATCAGTGAAAACGGGATATTCCCGAGCAGCATCTGGTAGAGCTTTTCGTACCAACCTTCGGACGATGCGGTGGACGGCGGATTCATGCCGACGCTGGCCTGGCTGGCGCGTGCGCCGGTCTTTTTCATGCGGGGGGACTCCCGAGTTCCGGGCAAAAGTTGTAGGGCGGCCAAGGGCCGCGCAATTCGAGGCTCAGGCCGATGGGCGTGTAGGCTTCCTGTTGTTCGGCCAGGGCGCTGCGGAAGTCATCGATCGTGTCCGGGCCCAGCAGGTAGCCGCTGTTGAAGACCATGCGCTCGGCGCGTCCGGTGACGGCGCTGGCGTGCAAGCGCAGCGCAGCAGCGCCCTCGGCGCGCAGTGCCAGGGCTTCGCCCAGGTCATGGCTGATGCGCGCGAGCGCGCCTTCGAGCGCGGCGTCGATCTTGCTGTCAAGCTGCTTTTGCTGCAGGTAGCGCACCCCGGGTGAGGGCGACATCGCGGCGCGCCGCGCCTGAATATCGGGGTCTTCGGTGGCGATGATGTTGCGTGCCTGCTCTCCCACCAGATAGCCCTTGACGCTCCATTCGGCCTTGTCGCGCAGTTTGTCCAGTGCCTGATCGATGGCGCCGTGGTGCTGGTCCATGAACAGCTTGAGGCTCTCGCGTGAGTGGTACAGCGTGCCGAACTTGACCGGCAGCACCGGTGAGACCGCCATGATTCTCGCCACCACGGCCTCATGGCGCAAGGCGCGCTCGCCGAGCCAGGACAGGTCTTGCAGATTGGCCTCGGAGAACTCGCTCAAGAGCACCTCGCTGATCACCGCCACCACACCGGCGCTGGGCAGTGCCGCAACACCGTAATCGGTGTCAACACTGAGCCCTTTTTGCGCGGCGAGTGTCTGTACCGTTGCCAGGCAGTCGATGCGCGCCAGGCAGTAGAGGTAGATGCCGGTGCTGGCGACGGAGTCGCTCATGGTGGGCTGCTCGTGGATGGCGCGTCAAAGTGCCGGGCCTGGATCAGCAGCGGGCCGGCGCTGGCCGACTTCTTGCCGCCCTGATCGATTCGTTCACGCACCGCGTTCAGCGCAGCGCGGTTGCACAGCGCGCCCAGATCGGCGCCAGTCAGACCGCTGCTGGCAGCAGCGAGGGCCGCCAGGTCCACATTTTTGGCCACGGGCTTGCCGCGCACTTGCACTTGCAAAATGGCCAGACGTTGCGCCTCATCGGGCAGGCCGATTTCAACGACGACGTCAAAGCGCCCTGGCCGCAGCAGCGCCGGGTCGACCATGTCGGGCCGATTGGTAGCGGCCAGCACCAGCACGCCCTTGAGTTTTTCGACGCCGTCGAGTTCGGCCAGGAACTGACCGACCACGCGCTCGCTGACACCGGCGTCGGATGCGCCACTGCCGCGCCGTGGCACCAGTGCATCGATCTCGTCGAAGAAGACCAGACAGGGCGCTGCCTGCTTGGCTTTCTGAAACACTTCGCGCACGGCGCGTTCCGATTCGCCGATGTACTTGGACATCAGCGCCGGCCCTTTGACTGAAATGAAGTTGACCTGGGTCGCGCTGGCCGCAGCCTGCGCCAGCAGCGTCTTGCCGCAACCGGGTGGGCCGCACAGCAGCACGCCCTTGAGCGGCTTGACCCCGGCCTGCTCGAACAGCTCACCGTATTGCAGCGGCCACTCCAGCAGTTCGCGCAGCATGCGCTTCGGGCCTTCCAGACCGCCGACGTCGTCCCAGCGGGTGTTGGGCACTTCCACAAATACTTCGCGCAGCGCCGAGGGCTCGATCTCGCGCAGCGCGGCCAGAAAATCGTCCTTGCACAGTTCGAGTTTTTGCAGCGACTCGTAGGGCAGCGTGGCCTGGGCAAAGTCGATCTCGGGAAAGATGCGGCGCACGCAGATCATGGCGGCTTCGCGGCACAGCGCTTCCAGATCAGCGCCGACAAAACCGTGCGTGATGTCGGCCAGGCGTGTCAGGTCAACATCGCTCGCAACCGGCATGCCGCGCGTGTAGATCTCCAGAATGGCCAGACGTCCGTGCCGGTCCGGAATCGGGATGCCGATCTCGCGGTCAAAGCGTCCCGGTCGCCGCAGCGCCGGATCGATGGCATTGGGGATGTTGGTGGCGGCGATCACGATCACCTGGCCGCGCGCCTTCAGGCCATCCATCAGGCTCAGCAGTTGCGCCACGACACGGCGCTCGACCTGGTGTTCACCACCAAGGCCTTCGCGCTTGGGTGCGATCGAATCGATCTCGTCGATGAAGATGATGCTCGGTGCCTGCTTGGTCGCATCGTCAAACAGCTTGCGCAGAAAGCCTTCGGACTCGCCGTAGAACTTCTGCATGATCTCGGGGCCGCTGATGGAGAAGAAGCGCACGTCGGTCTCGTGCGCCACGGCGCGCGCAATCAGCGTCTTGCCGCAACCCGGCGGCCCATACAGCAGCACGCCCTTGGGCGCGTCGATGCCCAGGCGCACAAAGACTTCGGGGAAACGCAGCGGCAGCTCGATGATTTCGCGCACGCGCTGCACTTCGCGCTTGAGGCCGCCAATGTCCTCGTAGGAAAAGGTGGCGCGCCCGGCCGGGTTGGCGCTGCGCGCCTCGGTCTGCGCCGGGCCGACCGACAGCAGCGTCGAAGGCGCGATCAGCACCGGCCCTTTGGGTTGCGTTTCGCGCACCAGAAAATCGAGTGAGCGGTTGCCAAACAGCGTGCCGCGGATGCGATCGCCCTCGATCACCGGCAGGCCATCGAGCCGCGCGCCGATGTACTGCAGGTCGCGGTCCGACAGACCCGGCGCGGTGGGCGAGAGCACGATGCGCTGCGCTGCTTGCGCCGAGATTTTTTGCACCGCCACCGCGTCGTCCAGCGCAACGCCGGCGTTGCTGCGTGACAGGCCGTCGAGCTGGATGCGCGCGCCGCCGCGGTCGTCCTTGTAGGCCGGCATCAGCTTGCACACGGTGCGGCGTTTGCCAACCACTTCGACAATGTCGCCGATCGCGGCACCCAGTGCCACGATGTCGGCGGGGTCCATGCGCGCCAGCGCGCGACCGACGTCTTTGCTCAGCGCTTCGGTGACTTTGAGGCGCGTCGCTTTATCGGCGGTTTTTTTCATGGCCGGGCCTTCTTTGCTTTCTCTTTCTTGAGCACGATCTCCAGCACGCCGTTGCGGCACTGAAAGCTCAAGCCCTTTTGCGCAAAACTGGCCGGCAGCAGGAGCTCCTTGCGGTAATTCGGTTCGCCCTTTTTCGTGGCGATCAGCAGGATGTCATCGTGCAACTCGATCTGCAGATTCGCTTCCTCAATACCGGGCACCTCGGCCACGATCAGCACGCGGGTGGGCTCGTCAAACAGATCAAGCATGGGTTCGCGAATTTCGTGCACCGCGACCAGCTTGCCATCCTCGTCCTTGCGGATGTTGCCAAAGGGTTCCACCTTGACGCCGCCCTTGTCGCCAATGCCGGACTTGATGGAAAAGCCATAGACGCCCTTGGCCTTCGAGTCGGATCCGAACTTGAACTCGCCGCTTTTGTTCGTGACGCCGCCGGACTGTTCGGCCTGCTCGACCAGCTTGCCCAGTTGCTCGACCAGGGTGCCCAGGCCCGAGAAGAAACCGTTGCCCGCTGTTTCGGTTCCGGTCTTGCCAAACGCTGCGCCGAGCCGGCGACCGATTTCGCCCAGACGTTCCTTGCCCTGTGCGAAATCGTCGGAAAGATTTTTCTTGTCAACCATGGCCCAAACTCCTGTGTGAATGTGATTCAAAGATGACGCGTCAGGGGTTTTTAGGCCACGGGCTTGTAGACATCCTTCATGAATTGCGTTGACGAAATTTCGTACACCTTGAGTTTGGTGTGAATCGTCTTGTAGTCGATGCGCAGCGTGCGTGCGGCCAGCGCCTTGTTGCCGTGGCTTTTCTCCAGCACGCGCAACAGGATGGCGCGCTCGACCTGTGCCGTCGCTTGCGCCACCAATTCCTTTAGCGACAGGTCGGTGCCATCGGCCAGGCTGCTCTCGGGCGCGCAAAACGGGCAGGTTTCCCTGGTGCTGCTTTTGGCTGGCACGCGCTCGGGCATCTTCAATTCGGTCGCCTGGGCGCGCTGGTCGAGCATGCCCAGCAGTTCAGGCAGGATCAAGCCTTCCGGGTGGTCGCACAGGAGAACGGCGCGGCGCAGGTGGTTGCGCAATTCGCGCGCGTTGCCGTGCCAGTCATAACGCTGCAGGATGCCCCAGGCGTTGGTCGACAGGCCTTTGACCTGCTTGTCCAACTCGGTGTTGGTTTGCGCCAGGAAGCGCTGCGTCAGGAACACCAGGTCTTCCTTGCGCTCGCGCAAGGGGGGGATGCGGATGGAATACTCGGCCAGGCGGTGGTACAGGTCTTCGCGAAACTCACGCCGCTCCACCATGCTCAGCAGGTTGGCGTTGGTCGCCGCGACGACGCGAAAGTCCACTTTCTTCTCGCGCGTGCTGCCAATGCGGTGGATGCGCCGCGTCTCCAGCGCCCGCAGCAACTTGCCCTGCAGCGCCAGCGGCAGGTTGCCGATTTCATCGAGGAAGATGGTGCCGCCGTCGGCCTGCTCGAAGGCGCCAGCCTTGGCCTGGTGGGCGCCCGTGAAAGCACCTTTTTCGTGGCCGAACAATTCGCTCTCGATCAGCGACTCGGCGATGGCGCCGCAATCGACCGCCACCAGCGGCTTGTCGGCGCGCAGGCTCAGGGCGTGGATCGCCTGCGACACCAGTTCCTTGCCGGAGCCCGATTCACCTGTGACCAGAATCGAGAAGTTGGTCCGCGCCACCAGTTCAACCTCGCGCTGGATGCCCTTGATGCTGGGGCTGTTGCCCATCGAATGCAGCAGAAAATCTGCTTGCCGTGGCGTATCGACGATGCGCCGGACTTGTGACCTCGCTGCTTTTTCCGCCAGCGCGCCATGCACGGTGTGCAGCACGTCCGTGTTCTTGAACGGTTTGGTGATGTAGTCCCAGGCGCCGGCGCGAACCGCTCGCGCCGCGTCGTAGGGTTTGCCGTTGCCCGTGACCATGATGACGGGAATCGCCTTGTCGAGCAGCTTGATGCGCGTGAGCACCTCGAAGCCGTCCATGTCGGGCAGGCCAATGTCGAGCAGCACGATGTCGGGCGTGTGGCGCTGGATACTGGCCAGGGCATCTTCTCCACTCGCTGCCGGCAGCGGAGTGAAACCGGCTTGGCGCATGACGTTGGTCAGAACCCAACGCGCGTCTTCCTGGTCGTCCACGATCAGCACCTTGATCGCTGCGCGGCTTGCGACATTGGGCACAAGCGCTGGCACGCTTGCTTCGTTGACGGGTCGTTGTTGGTTCATGCCGGCGATTCCGGTTGTCCGCTCAGACCGGGAAGTAAATTCCGGACCAGAATGTCGGGGTTGAGCAAAGGTTCGATGTCATGGGCCAGGCCCAGAAACAGCAAACCGATTTCGTTGGTCAGCAGCGTTTCATTGATGCGCTGCGCCATGAAGCGGTCACGCAGCAGCAGCAGTTCGCGCCCTTGCGCGCGCAGCAACTGCTCGTCGTTGGCGCCGGGTTGCGCCGGCCGGGGTTGGTGCAATTGATACTCCCGCAGCAGCAGATTGGCATCTTCGGTTCCCATCAGGCGTGCGCCCTGCGCCATCAGGTCCAGCAGCAGCCGGTGGTTTTTGCTTCCCTGACGCGCAACGTCGCGCACGATCTCGGCTTCCTTGGCGCAGACTGGCAGGCCGTCCTGGTACAGGCGCACCGCAGTGCAAGGCAATTCAAGCGAAATGATGCTCTGGCTGATGCCGTCCCAAATCTCGTCGATGGATTTCAGATGGGCCAGCCATTTTTCGTGGCCAAAGCGGTCCAGGTACGCCTGTTCGGTTTGGTCACGCAGCGAGCCCATGTCCTGTGCGGTATGGATGATGGGAATCTTGAGAAGGGTTCGCATGCGTCAGTTCGGGCTGTGCCGGACAAGCGTGTTTGCGGACCTGAGCTTGTCACCAGCTAGGCAGGACAAAGCAATAGCTGTGCCACCGGCAACATTTGGAAACACAGCCTGTGTGCGCTTCAAATTCGAGTGCGGCGCGGTGTTGGCAAGGCGTGCCCGGGGATTGAAATAGGGAAATTGAACCATGGAACAAATTCCATTCATATGGAATTTGTTCCAGTGTGAGAATTTCATACGGATGCTCGTGGCCTAATGAAAATTTCATCGGCGTCGATTTGCCCCCTGATTTGGACTTGCGCTTCTTCTGTCGCCGATTATCGGACTCTTGCGCCGGTCCGGCGAGATTCTTTTTGACCCTGCTCGCGCTAGGGTTGAAACAGTGCCGGGTTAGCCGTTTCACGGGCGGTGCAGCTGGGGCGATTGGTGTGATGAAGCGGCGTCGTGCCACGGCGAGGCAAGGCTATCATGCAGCTTTCGTCTTCGAAAGCCCCACCGATGTCCATGGTCCAGTTGGCACTGCGTCGCCCCTACACCTTTATCGTGATGGCGATGCTGATTGTGCTGGCGACACCGTTTGCGCTGCTGTCGATGGCGACCGACATTTTTCCCGAGATCAATATTCCGGTGGTGAGCATCATCTGGAACTATGGCGGCCTGTCGGCGCAGGAAATGGGGCAGCGCATCGCCGGGCAGAGCGAGCGCGGCCTGACCACCACCGTCAGCGACATCGAGCACATCGAGTCGCAGTCGCTGGCCAGTGTCTCGGTCATCAAGGTCTTCTTCCAACCGACCGCCAATATCCAGACGGCGATCGCCCAGGTGGTGGCTGCGATGCAGACCCAGGTGCGCCAGTTGCCGCCGGGCATCACGCCGCCGCTGGTGATCAAGTATTCGGCCTCCAGCATTCCGGTGGTGCAGCTTGCGCTTTCCAGCCCGACGCTGCCCGAGCAGGCGGTGTTCGACGCTGCGGTCAACGTGCTGCGCCCGCAACTGATCACGATCCCGGGCGCGGCCGTGCCTTTTCCGTTTGGTGGCAAGAACCGGCTGATCTCGGTCGATCTCGACACGGCGGCACTGCAAGCGCGTGGGCTGGCACCGATCGACGTGGTCAACGCCATCAATTTGCAAAACCTGATCCTGCCATCGGGAACGGCCAAGTTCGGCGGCACCGAGTACGCGGTGCAGATGAACGGCTCGCCCGACGCCTTTGCCGGCCTGGCCGACCTGCCGGTGCGCACGGCTGGCAACAGCACCACCTACCTGCGCGATGTGGCGCAGGTGCGCGACGGCTTTTCGCCGCAGACCAATATCGTGCGCCAGGACGGCGCGCGCGGCGTGCTGCTGTCGGTGTTGAAGAACGGTGGCGCTTCCACGCTCGACATCGTCGCCAATCTGCGCGCCTTGCTGCCGCGCGTGGCGCAGGTGCTGCCACCCGACGTCAAGGTGACGCCGCTGTTCGACCAGTCGGTGTTCGTCAAGGCCGCCGTCAAGGGTGTCGTGCTGGAGGCGCTGATTGCGGCTGCGCTGACCGCCGCCATGGTGCTGCTGTTCCTGGGCAACTGGCGCAGCACGCTGATCATCGCGCTCACCATTCCGCTCTCGATCCTGGCTTCGATCCTGGTGCTGCGCATGCTGGGCGAAACACTCAACCTGATGACGCTCGGTGGCCTGGCGCTCTCGGTCGGCATCCTGGTTGATCAGGCGATCGTGACGATCGAAAACATCGAGCGCCATCTGCACATGGGCAAGCCGATCATGGAGGCAATCGAGGTCGGTGCCGGCGAGATCGGTGTGGCCGCTTTCGTCTCGACGCTGTGCATCTGCATCGTCTTTGTGCCGATGTTCTTTCTCTCGGGTGTGGCGCGCTTTCTGTTCGTGCCACTGGCCGAGGCCGTGGTGCTGGCGATGATCGCCTCCTACCTGCTGTCGCGCACGCTGGTGCCGACGCTGGTGCTGCTGATGATGGGCGGCACGCAGGGCGCGCCAACAACGCAGCGTGTCAGCCTGTTGCAGCGCCTGTACCGCGCCTTTGACCAGCGCTTCGAGCGCGTGCGCCGTGCCTACACGCTGGCGCTGTCAGCCCTGCTGTCGCACCGGCGCGGCTTTGCCATCCAGTTCATGGGTTTTTGCCTGCTGTCGTGCCTGCTGTTCCCGCTGCTCGGGCGCGACTTTTTCCCGAGCGTCGACGCCGGACAGATCCGCTTGCATCTGCGCGCGCCCACTGGCACCCGCATCGAGGAGACGGCGCGCCTGGCCGATGCGGTGGAGGTGGTCATCCGCGAGATCATCCCGCCTGACCAGTTGGAGACCGTGCTCGACAATCTGGGCGTGCCCAACAGCGGCATCAACCTCTCGTACAGCAACGCCGGCACCATCGGCACGCTCGACGGCGAAATCCTGCTGTCGCTGCGCGAAGGTCACGCCCCGACCGAAGGCTTTGTCACCCGCTTGCGCGCTGAGTTGCCCAAGCGTTTTCCGGGCATCGAGTTTTTCTTCCAGCCGGCCGACATCGTGACGCAAATCCTGAACTTCGGTTTGCCCGCTGCCATCGATGTGCAGTTCACCGGCGCCGATCAGGCCGGCAATGCGCTGCTGGCCTCTGAATTGACCGACGCGATCCGCAAGATTCCGGGTGCGGTCGATGCCCATGTGCACCAGCGCCTGAACGCGCCGGCGCTGAGTCTGCAGATGGACCGCTCGCGCCTGCAGCAGCTCGGTTTGTCGGCCGCCAACGTCGGGCAGAACGTGCTGATCTCGCTCTCGGGCAGTTCGCAGACGGCGCCGGCCTTCTGGCTCAATCCGCAAAACGGCGTCGTCTACAACATCGCCGTGCAGACACCGCAGTACCAGGTTGATTCGCTCGACGCGCTGCTCAACATGCCGGTCGGCAGCGGCATCGCCTCGGCCAGCACCAGTGGCAGCACGCAACTGCTGGGCAATCTGGTCGAGGTGACACCGAGCCGTATGGTGGCAGTGGCCTCGCGCTACAACATCCTGCCCGCGGTCGATGTGTTCGTCAGCGTGCAGGGCACCGATCTGGCCAGTGTGGCAACACGTGTGCAGGCGCTGGTCGACCAGGTTCGGCCCAAGCTGCCGCGCGGCAGCGAGGTGGTGCTGCGCGGCCAGGTCGAGACCATGCAGGCGTCCTTTATCGGCCTCGGTGTTGGCCTGGTGATGGCCATCGTGCTGGTGTATCTGCTGATCGTGGTTAACTTCCAATCGTGGACCGATGCGCTGGTCATCATCGCGGCCTTGCCGGCGGCGCTGGCCGGCATCGCCTGGACACTGTTCATCACCGGCACCACGCTGAGCGTGCCGGCGCTCACCGGCGCCATCATGACCATGGGCGTGGCGACAGCCAACAGTATTTTGCTGATCTCGTTTGCGCGCCAGCGGCTGGAGGCTGGCGTGCCGCCGCTGGCCGCCGCGCTCGAAGCCGGTGCCACGCGCATCCGCCCGGTGCTGATGACAGCACTCGCCATGATCATCGGCATGATCCCGATGGCGCTGGGCCTGGGTGAGGGCGCCGAACAAAACGCGCCGCTGGGGCGCGCCGTGATCGGCGGCCTGCTGTTCGCCACCATTTCAACACTGTTCTTCGTGCCGGCGGTGTTTGCCAGCGCGCATAAATCCTGGAGGTCCGAAACATGACTGAACAACGCCATTCGGCCCTGGGTCTGCACCCGATTGAAGTGGCGCCGGGTGCGGACCCGGTCGAACTGCTCAAGCGATCGCAGATCGTGCGCCGCACGCAAATGGCGGGTCTGGTTGTGCTGCTGCTGCTGGCGCTTGGTGCGGGCCGCACGCTGCTCGCCCGTCATGCCAACGCCGATGTGCTGGCGGCGGTCAGCGCCGAGCAGTCGCGCCAGTACGTGAAGACGACCGTGGCCCGGCGTAATGCGGCGGCGCAGAACCTCGCGCTGCCGGGCAGCTTGCAGGGCTTTGTGCAGGCGCCGATTTCGGCGCGCGCCAGCGGCTATCTGAAGCGCTGGAGCAAGGACATCGGCGAGCGCGTTACCAAAGGTGAACTGCTGGCCGAAATCGAGACGCCCGAAATCGACCAGCAACTGGGCCAGGCCGTCGCCGCGCGTGATCAGGCCGCTGCCAATCTGGCCTTGACGCGCAGCACGGTTGAGCGCTGGGAGGGCCTGCGCAAGAAGGACGTCGTGTCGCAGCAGGATCTTGATGAGCGACGCAGCGCCGTGACCCAGGCGCAGGCCAATCTGGCGGCGGCCGATGCCAACGTTGCGCGTCTGCGCCAGCTCGAGGATTTCAAGCGCGTCGTGGCACCATTTGCCGGCGTGATCACGCGGCGCAATGTGGATGTGGGTGATTTGATCGACAGCTCGCGCGTGCTGTTCACGCTTTCGCAAACCGATCCGCTGCGTGTTTATGTCAGCGTGCCGCAGGCCTATGCCCATCTGGTCAAGGTCGCTCAGGCGGTGGTGGTGACGCAGGGCGAATTGCGTGGCCAGCGTTTTGCCGGCCAGGTGGTGCGCACAGCCGGCGCCATCGATACCGCCACGCGCACGCTGCAGGTCGAGGTGGCGCTGCCCAATCGCAGTGGCAGCCTGCTGCCTGGCGCCTATGTGCAGGTGACGCTGCCGCTGCAAGCCAGCCAGTCGCTGCTGGCGCCGACCAACACGCTGCTCTTTCGCGCGGGCGGCACCATGGTGGCGGTGCTCGATGCGCAGGGCCGTGTGACGCTGCGCCGCGTCAGCGTCGGACGCAACTACGGCACCGAGTTCGAGGTGATCGATGGCATTACCGAGCGCGAGCGCCTGGTGCTCAATCCGCCCGACTGGCTGGCCGATGGCCAGACCGTGGTGCCAATGGACGGCAAGGACAAACCGTGATGTTGCGGCGCAGTTGGCTCGTCGTTTGCGCCTGCGCCCTGAGTGGCTGCGCGGCGCTGGCGCCGTACGAAAAGCCGCTCCTCGACCTGCCTGTTAGCTGGAAGCTCGAAGACCCATGGCGCCAAGGCCGGCCCGCTGACGCGGCGGCCAAGGGCGCATGGTGGCAACGCTTTGGCGATGCTGAACTAAGTGCGCTGGAACAGCGCGCCGTTGCCAACAGTCCGACGCTGGCGCTGGCGCAGGCGCGGCTGACGCAGGCGCGCGCGGCGCTGGCAGCAACCTCGGCCAGCGTGTTGCCGCAGATCGGTTTGAACGAGCGTGTGTCACGCCAGAAGATTTCAGCCAACCGGCCGCTGACCAACTACAGCGCCCCGAATTTTTCGACCGTGCAAAACGAGCTCAGCGTGGCGATGACGGTGAACTACGAAGTCGATCTGGCGGGCCGTGTTGAACAATCGGTGGCGCAGGCGCAGGCGGCGCTGGGGGCTTCGGCGGCCGACCTGGAAAACACGCGGCTGCTGCTGACGGCCGATCTGGCGAGCAACTATTTCAATCTGCGTGCCGTCGACAATGAGATCGATGTGCTGACACGCGCGATCAGCCTGCAGCAGCGTGCGCTGGAACTGGTCAATGCGCGCCATGAACTCGGCGCCGCTACCGGCCTTGATCTGGCGCAGCAGCAGGCCCTGCTGGAGACAACGCGCGTGCAGTTGGAACTGCTGCGGCGTCAGCGCGCCCAGTTTGAGCACGCGCTGGCGACGCTGGCTGGCGTGCCAGCCACGCAGTTCACGCTGGCGAGCGATCTGCGTGAGCGCAACGCGCCGCCCGTGCCGCTGGGCCTGCCTTCGGATTTGTTGCAGCGCCGCCCTGACATCGCCTCAGCGGAGCGCGCCATGGCCGTCGCCAACGCGCAGATCGGCATCGCCAACGCGGCCTTCTACCCCAGCATTGCGCTGGGCACGGGCCTGGGCCTGGACAGCCGCGAACTCGCGACGCTGTTCGATGCGCCAAGCCTGCTGTGGTCGATCGGCGTGTCAGCGGCGCAGGTTCTGTTTGATGGCGGGCGCACGCGCGCCAACGTCGACTTTGCGCGCGCCGGCCATGCCGCCAGCGTGGCGAACTACCGGCGTGTGGTGCTGGGCGCCATGCAGGAAGTCGAGGACGGCATCAGTGGTCTGGCGGCGCTGGAGCGCGCGGCGCTGCAAGCGGCGAAGGCGCTGGCCACGGCACGGCGCGTGCTTGACATGACGACGGCGCGTTACGAAGGCGGTGCCTCGGTTTACTTCGATGTGATTGCGGCACAGCAGGCGCTACTGGCCAGCGAGCGCCAGGCAACGCAGTTGCAGGGTCAGCGTCTGGTGACGACAGTGTTCCTGATCAAGGCCCTGGGCGGCGACTGGTGATTCCATTCCCAACCCATCCCTGTCGTTGTTGCTTCGCCTTGCCGTGCGAGTTGCACTGTCTGCGGCTTCGCGCCTAGACAGAAATGATTTGGAAATGGAATCAGTCCCCGAGTAGCCTTTTCATCTGCCGCGCCGCTAACCGTGATATGACGAAGCGGCTGACGACGTCGGCTTGGGACAGCAGGTGTGCGCCTTCCTGCGAACAAGTGGTCTGCCGTGTTGTCAGTTCGGTGCTTGTGATGGTTTTCTGCGCCTGCAGCGCGGCGTTTTTCAGGTTTTCCAGCCGCTCCTGATCGCGGTCACCCTGCAAATACGCGTGGCCGATAAAAGCGGCCGCCGCGTCCAGCGCGGTCTGCAGTGCGGGGCGCTGTTCAGCCTGGCCGGCCTTGACCTGCTGTGCCAAATCCTCGGCCTTGAGTTCCAGCGCCGCGATGCAGTCAGCCGTGTGCAGTTCGCGCGCCGTCGGCTCCGGCCCGCTGGCCGCCATGGCGCAGGACCCGCTCAGCCACAGCGCCAGCAGCAGGCTGGCGTGGCGTGCGCCGGAGCGTTTGGTCGTGTCGGTGTAGCAGGGCATCAGGGTTCGCACTATAAGCCAGTCCCCATCTTTGAAGAAAGCGCCATGCGCTGCGGGACGCAGGACGGCATGGCACTCAGCTCCGCGGCTGTCCCAGCGTCATCGGACCACCAACATACCAGCATGAGCGACCGCGCCCGCCGCCTTGCGGGCTCACAGATTCCTGTGAACCGGGCGTCCATTCTCGGTTGCCAACAGCACCGGCGGTATAGTGCCCGCATCCCAATTTGAAAGGAAACGTCATGGCACTCAAGGTATGTCTGGCTGGCGCGACCGGCTGGGCCGGCTCCGAACTGGCGCGCGCGATTGCGGCGACGTCTGATCTCGAACTGGTGGCCGCGGTGTCGCGCAAGCAGGCCGGTCGCGTATTGGGCGAGGTGCTGGGTGCGCCGCAGCTCAAGGCTCCGGTCTATGCCACGGCGGCCCAGGCGCTGGCCACGGCCTGCGATGTTTTTGTTGAATACACCAAGCCCGACAGCGCCAAGGCCAACATCCTGTGTGCGCTGGCAGGCGGCGCGCATGTGGTGGTGGGCACTTCGGGCCTGACCGAGAGTGATTTTGCGCAGATCGATGTTGTCGCGCGTCAGCACCAGCGTGGCGTGCTGGCCTGCGGCAATTTCGCCCTGACCGTGGTGCTGCTGCAGAAGTTTGCCCAGGCCGCAGCGCGCCTGATTCCGCAGTGGGAGATCATCGATTACGCGCACGACGACAAGATCGACGCACCGAGCGGCACGGCGCGCGAACTGGCGTTTCGCCTGTCGCAGGTACGCGAACCGGTGCCGACGGTTGCGCTGGACAAGACGGTGGGTCCGGTTGAGGCGCGTGGCGCCAGCGTCAATGGCACGCAGGTGCACTCGATTCGTCTGCCTGGTTACGTGATTGGTGCCGAGGTCATCTTCGGCATGCCCGATCAACGCCTCACGATCCGCCACGACGCGGGAAGCAGCGCACGCCCCTACGCCGATGGCGCGCTGCTGGCGATCCGCAAGGTCGGCACGCTCCTCGGCGTGCATCGCGGGCTCGATTCGGTGCTGGAGTTTTGAGGCCATCGTCACCCCGGGCCCCGGTTGTCATCCCGGGCCCCCGGTTGTCATCCCGGACTTGATCCGGGATCCATGCTTTACCCCAGCCGCGCGCGTTGCCGCGCAATCTGGGCGCGCACCTGGTTCGGCGCAGTGCCGCCCAGGATGTCGCGCGCGTTAAGCGAGCCGCGCAGCGACAGCACTTCGTACACGTCCTTCTCGATCTTGGGGTTGAACTGCTGCAGCACGGCCAACGGCAGTTCGGACAGATCGACCTGGTGCGAGATCGCGGCCTTGACGGCGTGCGCCACGGTCTCGTGCGCGTCGCGAAACGGCAGACCCTTTTTCACCAGGTAGTCGGCCAGATCGGTGGCGGTGGCGTAGCCGCGTGCGGCGGCCTGCTCCATCGCCTGTGCGTTGACGCTGATGCCGCCTTCCTTCTGACCCGTGGCCGCATTGAGCTGGCCGCCGACCATTTCGCAGAAGATGCGCAGCGTGTCCTTGAGCGTGTCGACGGTGTCGAACAGCGGCTCCTTGTCTTCCTGATTGTCCTTGTTGTAGGCCAGCGGCTGGCCCTTCATCAGGGTCAGCAGGCCCATCAAATGGCCGACGACACGCCCGGTCTTGCCGCGCGCGAGTTCGGGCACATCGGGGTTCTTCTTCTGCGGCATGATGGAACTGCCCGTGGTGAAGCGGTCCGAGATTTTGACGAAGCCAAAATTCTGGCTCATCCACAGCACCAGTTCTTCCGACAAGCGGCTGACATGCACCATGCATAGGGCAGCGGCAGCGCTGAATTCGATGGCGAAGTCGCGGTCGCTGACGGCGTCCACACTGTTCTGGCAGACCTGTGGTTGGCCTTTTTCATCGACCATTCCCAGCGTGGCAGCAACGCGCTCGCGGTCCAGCGCGTAGCTGGTGCCGGCCAGCGCGGCAGCGCCCAGCGGCAGGCGGTTGGTGCGCCGACGCACTTCGCTCATGCGCTCGGCGTCGCGGCTGAACATCTCGACATAGGCCAGCATGTGGTGGCCAAAGCTGATCGGCTGCGCCACCTGCAGGTGCGTGAAGCCGGGCAGGATGACCTCGACGTTTTTCTCGGCGACATCGATCAGGGCAAGCTGGAGTTCGCGCAGCAGGGCGATGATCAGGTCGATCTCGTCGCGCAGCCACAGGCGCACGTCGGTGGCCACCTGGTCGTTGCGGCTGCGTCCGGTGTGCAGGCGCTTGCCGGCGTCACCGACGAGCTGTGTCAGGCGCGCCTCGATGTTGAGGTGCACGTCTTCCAGATCGAGCTTCCACTCGAAGGCGCCGGCTTCAATCTCGCTGCGGATCGTGCGCAGACCGGTCTCGATCGCCGCAAGGTCGGATGGCGCGAGGATGCCCTGCGCCGCCAGCATCCCGGCGTGCGCCAGTGAGCCGGCGATGTCGGCCTGCCACAGGCGCTTGTCAAAATCGACGCTCGCGGTGTAGCGTTTGACCAGGTCGCTCATCGGCTCCGAGAACAGGGCTGACCAGGCTTGCGACTTTTTGTCAAATTGATTGTGTGACATGACAGTGGGCGTCGGCTTTCGACGGCCGTGTGGGGTGGAAGTGTTACAACACAGAATCATCAATAATCGGGCTGGCGGCTCGAAGACCATGAACACCGGTCAGCGCAACTATTAATGAAAGACACGCAAATTTTATCGACCTTCCAGGAGGGCGCCCCCGACCCGGTCGGGTCGGCACGGCCGCGGTCCTTGGTTTTTGACGCCTGCAAGCTCGGTGTGGTGCTGCGCTCGGTCCTGTTTGTCGAGGCCGTGGTGGCGGTGGCGGCTCTGTTTGGCGTGCTCTCCGCACTGGAGTGGCTGAACCGATTCTCCCTGTTCACCGGTGGCGCGCTGCCCGCAACCCTGTTTTGGCTGATCGCCGCCTGCAGTCTGAAAAAATTGCTGGCGCGCCTGGGTGGCGTGGCGCAACAAGTTGCGGGTGTGTTGCTGGGCGCACTGGCTGGTTTGTACGGCTGCGCGGTTTTGTCGCTGGTTGGTTGGCTGGACCCGGCACCCTGGCTGGCCAGCGCCGCCAGCGGCGCGCTGCTGGCCGCTGTGTTGGTGGTCGCGCTGGTGTTGCGCGCGCGCGGCCAGATGCCGGCCGACACGGCAGCCCGTTTGGGTGAGTTGCAGTCGCGTATCCGACCGCATTTTCTGTTCAATACGCTCAACACCGCCATCGCCCTGGTGCGCGCCGAGCCGGCCAAGGCCGAGACGCTGCTGGAGGACTTGAGTGATCTGTTCCGCCATGCCCTGACCGAGCGTCGCAAGGCGGTCACGCTGGCCGATGAAATTGCGCTGGCGCAGCGCTACCTGGCGATTGAGCAAGTGCGCTTTGGCGAGCGAATTGAAGTTGAGTGGGCGCTCGACCCTGCAGCCTCGGCGGCTATGCTGCCGCCCCTGCTGTTGCAGCCCTTGGTTGAGAATGCCGTGCGCCACGGTGTTGAACCCAGCGCGGCGGGCGCACAAATTCGGATATCGACGCAGCGGCGCGGCGACATGGTGGTCATCAAGGTGACGAACACGGTACCGGCCGGGCCGGGCGCACCGGGCCAGGGCGAGGCGCTGGCCAATGTGCGCAACCGGCTCAAACTGCTGCACGATGTGCAAGGACAGTTTCAGAGCGGTCTGCGCGACGGTGTGTACCAGGTTCGCATCGAGGTGCCGGTATGAACTCGCCGTTGAAAGTTTTGATTGTGGATGACGAAGCGCTGGCGCGAGCGCGCTTGCGCACGCTGCTCGCCGATTGCCGTGCACCGGCTGCCAGCGTCGAGGCCGAGGCGGCGGATGCGGTGCAGGCGATGCAGTGCTTGCAGCGCCAAGCGTTTGATGTGGCCTTGATTGATATTCACATGCCCGGCGCAGATGGGTTGGCACTGGCGCGCGCACTGCGCAGTCTGGCGCTGCCACCGGCCGTGGTGTTTGTGACGGCGCATGCCGAGCACGCGCTGCAGGCGTTTGAACTCGAAGCCGTCGATTACCTGACCAAGCCGGTGCGGCTGGAGCGATTGCAGGCAGCGCTACAGAAGGTTCAGAAGTTGTTGCAGGCCGAGCGTGCGCTGTTGCCGCAAGCGACGGACGAGGTGCTGATCGTGCAGGAGCGCGGCCGCACCGAGCGCGTGCCCTTGGCGGAGGTGCTGTACCTCAAGGCTGAACTCAAATACCTCACGCTGCGCACGGCGACGCGCAGCTACATCCTGGAAGGCTCGCTCAGCGAAATGGAAGCGCGCTACCCGCAACGCTTGCTGCGCATTCACCGCAATGCGCTGGTGGCCCGTTCTGCGGTGCGCGCGCTGGAAAAAAGCGAGGACACACAGGAAGGCGAGGGCTGGGCGGTTCGGTTGAACGGACTCGCTGATTCACTGCCGGTGTCGCGCCGGCAGTTGGCTGCAGTGCGGGAGTTATTGGTGGGCTAGCTGACGCACGCGCAGGCAGAATCTGTCATTGCGGGCCACGACCCGCAATCCATGCTTCATGTGGCACGCTTAGAAGGCATGGATGCCGGATCAAGTCCGGCATGACAATTTTTGCCTTTGTACGCTGGACGATTTATGGCGCGCGCAAAAGTTATCCCGTATTGCGCAGCCCAGCGGCAATGCCGTTGATCGAGATGTGGATGCCGCGCTGGATGCGCTCGTCGGTCTGGCCGGCGCGGTAGCGTCGCACCAGTTCTACCTGCAGGTGGTGCAGCGGGTCGATGTAGGGAAAGCGGTGGCGAATCGAGCGCTGCAGGGCTTCGTTGTTGGCCAGTCGAGCCGGGTCGCCGGTGATCAGGCTCAGCGCCTTGGCGGTGCGTTGCCATTCGAGTTCGATGGCGCTGAAAATTTTCTTGCGCAGGCGCACATCCGCCACCAGTTCGGCGTAGCGCGAAGCCAGCGCCAGATCGCTTTTGGCCAGCACCATGTCGATGTTGGAGAGCAGGGTTCTGAAGAAGGGCCACAGCCGGTACATCTGCTGCAACTGTGACAGCGGGTTTTTGCGCCCGGTTGTTGTCGGCTGCGCGAGGAACTGTTCCACTGCCGAGCCAAAGCCATACCAGCCCGGCAGCGTGAGTCGGCACTGGCCCCAGCTGAAGCCCCAAGGAATGGCGCGCAGGTCTTCGATTTTTTGACTGGATTTGCGGGACGCTGGGCGGGATCCGATGTTGAGTTGGGCGATCTCGCGGATCGGCGTCGAGTCGAAGAAGTACTCGGTGAAGCCCGGTGTTTCATAGACCAGTTTGCGATACGCCGCCATGCTCAGTTGCGACAACTCGGTGGCGGCTTGCAAAAAGGGTGCGCTGGCTGACTTGGTGGGTTGCAGCAGCGTGGCTTCGAGTGTGGCCGCAACCAGTGTTTCCAGGTTGCGCCGGCCGATCTCGGGGTTGGCGTATTTGGAGCCAATCACTTCGCCCTGCTCGGTCAGGCGAATCTGTCCGCGCACGGTGCCCGGGGGTTGCGCCAGGATCGCCTGATAGCTGGGTCCACCGCCGCGCCCCACCGTGCCGCCACGGCCGTGGAACATTCTGAGCTGAATCGCTGCGGTATTTGCGTCTTGCGAGTTAAGTTCATCAAACAGCGCCACCAGCGCGATCTCGGCGCGATAGAGCTCCCAGTTGCTGGTGAAGATGCCGCCGTCCTTGTTGCTGTCGGAATAGCCCAGCATGATGTCCTGCTCGGCGCCGCTGCGCTGCACCAGCGCCTTGACACCGCTCAGGGCGTAGAACTCGCGCATGATGGGCGCGGCATTGCGCAGGTCTTCGATCGTTTCAAACAGCGGCACCACAATCAGGTCACACAGGGCGTTGCGGTCGTCCAGTGTTCCGTGCAACAACCCTACCTCCTTTTGCAGCAGCAGAACTTCGAGCAGATCGCTCACGGTTTCGGTGTGGCTGATGATGTAGTGGCGTATTGCCTGCGCACCAAAGCGCTCGCGCATCACTTTGGCAGTTTCAAATATCTCGATTTCGCTGCGCGTTCGGTCGGAATAGACCGTGCCGAGCACACGCAACGGGCGGGCGTCGCGCAGCAGTTGCATGAGCAGCGTGCGCTTGCTCATTTCATCGAGCGCGGCATAGGCCGGTTCGAGTCGCGCCACGGCCAGAAGTTCGGCCAACACGGCTTCGTGCTGATCCGAGCTTTGACGCAGGTCGACCGTTGCCAGGTGGAATCCGAAGACTTGGACGGCGCGGATCAGTGGGTGCAGACGTTGCGCGGCCAGCGCGTTGCCGTGCTCACCCTGCAACGAGGCTTCGATGGTGAGCAGGTCGGTCAGGAAGGCTTGCGCGTTGGGGTAGGCGTTTTGCGGCGGCACGGCATGGCGCGAGGCTTCGCCGCCGGTGAGATCGTGCAGCGCGGCGGCGAGCCGCGCGTAGACACCGATCAGGGCGCGCCGGTAGGGCTCGTCACTGCGGTGCTCGTTGCGATCGGGTGAATTGTCAGCCAGTAGCTGCAGCGCCGGAAGGCAGCCCGCCAGCATGCCCGAGATCGAGAGTTCGCCGCCCAGGTAATGGACCTCGGTGAGGTAGTGGCGCAGCACGACCTCGGCCTGCCGCCGCAGCGCCTGCAACAGGGTTTGTGCATTGACGTTGGGGTTGCCATCGCGGTCGCCGCCGATCCACTGGCCCATGCGCAGAAAACTGTGCACTGGCTGCTGGCCCAGTTCACGTTCCAGCGTGGCGTAAAGCCGGGGGATTTCGCGCAGGAAGGTGGTTTCGTAATAGCTCAGGGCATTTTCGACCTCATCCGCAACCGTGAGTTTGCTATGGCGCAGGAGCCGGGTTTGCCAGAGCTGAATGACGCGTGCGCGGATTTGCTGCTCGTTGTTGCCGAGTTCGCGTGCGCCCGGTGTGTCCTTGCCGCTTGGGATGCTGCCGCTGCGCAGCCGGATGTCATCGCGCTGGCTCAGCAATTCCGCGATGGCGCGTTCAGCGTCAAGGATGCTTTTGCGCTGGACTTCAGTCGGATGCGCTGTCAGCACCGGTGAGACGAAACTGGTGGCCAGCGTAGCGGCGATGGCTTTCGATGAAATGCCGGCGCGACGCAGGCGCGAGAGCGCCATTTCGATGCTGCCGTCCTGGCTTTGGCCGGCGCGTTCGTGGATGGCGCGGCGGCGGATGTGGTGCCGGTCTTCGGCCAGATTGGCCAGATGGCTGAAATAGGTAAAGGCCCGGATCACGCTGACGGTCTGGTCGTTGCTCAAACCCTTGAGCAGTTTCTTGAGCGTCTTGTCGGCGGCGGTGTCGGCGTCGCGCCGGAAGGCCACCGACAGCGTGCGGATCTGCTCGATCAACTCGAAGGCGGCTACGCCCTCCTGTTCTCGGATGACGTCGCCCAGAATCCGGCCCAGCAGCCGGATATCGTCGAGCAGCGGTCGTTCATTGCTGCGGGCACGTTTGGACGGGGCGGGTTTGAGCGGCTTGATCATGGCGTTCGGTGGGGGTCAGGTGGAAGCGTTTTGCCTGGGCCATGCTAGCATCCTGCGTCCATACCCCATTACCAAACCGTTACCAACCAAAGCTACCCAATATGAGCCAATTGACGATCGCAACACGAGAGAGCCGCCTTGCCATGTGGCAGGCACAGCATGTCAAGGCGCTGCTGGAGCAACTGGGGCACCAGGTCAGTCTGCTGGGCATGACGACGCTGGGCGATCAGATACTGGATCGCACGCTGAGCAAGGTCGGCGGCAAGGGCTTGTTCGTCAAGGAATTGGAAGTTGCGCTCGACGAAGGCCGGGCCGACCTGGCCGTGCACTCGCTCAAAGACGTGCCGATGGAGTTGCCCGAGGGTTTCTGCCTGGCCTGCGTGATGGAACGCGAAGACCCGCGTGATGCCTTTGTCTCGAACCGCTACGCCAATCTGGCGGCGCTGCCGCAAGGCGCCGTGGTCGGAACTTCCAGCCTGCGCCGCGTCGCGCTGCTGCGCGCAGTGCGGCCGGATCTGAAAATCGAGCCGCTGCGCGGCAACCTGGACACGCGCTTGCGCAAGCTCGACGACGGGCAGTACGACGCCATCGTGCTGGCGGCAGCCGGCCTCAAGCGCCTGGGTCTGAGCGAGCGCATTCGCGGCACCTTTGAGCCAACCCAGATGCTGCCTTCAGCCGGGCAGGGCGCTCTGGGCATCGAGGTGCGCAGTGCGCGCGCTGATGTGATCGCGGCGCTGGCGCCGCTGGCGCACCAGCGCACCTGGCTGGCGGTGGCGGCTGAGCGCGCGGTGAGCCGGGCCATGGGCGGTAGTTGCTCGATGCCCCTGGCTGCATTCGCCACGCTTGACGGTGACGCGCTGACGATTGATGCCGCCTGGGGTGACCCGGATGGCGTGCTGGAACTGGTTTGTGTGCGCGCCACCGCTACCGTCACCGATCTGACCGGCGCGGCGGAACTGGGCACGCGCGTGGCCGCTGATCTGCGTGCCGGCGTGATGGCCAAAGGGGGCTCGGTCCCGCTTCCAGGTGCGGCGCAAGGCCCGGTCTGATGCCGCGTGTCATCGTCACCCGTCCGGCGAGCGAGGCGCAGCGCTGGGTGCACGAACTGGCGGCACAGGGCTTTGATGCGCAGTGCCTGGCGCTGATTGAAATCAAGCCGAGCGGGCAAACAGACGATCTGGCGCAGGCCTGGCAGCAGTTGCCGACCTATCTCGCTGTGATGTTTGTCAGCGGCAATGCCGTCAGCCATTTTTTTGCGGCCAAAAACGCGGCTGCTGCAGCTTTTGGTGGTCAGCCCCAAGGCAGGCCACGCGCCTGGGCCACTGGCCCTGGCACGGCGCGTGCGCTGCTGCGCGCGGGCGTGGCGCCGCACTGCGTGGACGCGCCGGCGCCGGATGCTGGGCAGTTTGATTCCGAAGCGCTGTGGGCTCAGGTGGCCTCACAGGTGGTTGCCGGCGCGCGGGTTCTGATCGTGCGCGGTGCCGACGCCGCAGACAACGACGGAGCAGGTTCCGGGCGTGAATGGTTTGCACAGCAGGTGGCGGCAGCGGGTGGACAGGTGGATTTTGTGGTGTCCTACGAGCGTCGCGCACCCACTCTGGACGCCAGCGCGCAAGCCCTGGCAAAGCAGTCCGCCAGCGATGGCTCGGTCTGGTTGTTCAGCAGCGCGCAGGCGCTGGCCAACCTGAATGCCGTGCTGCCGGGGCAAAACTGGGCCGCTGCACGCGCATTGGCAACGCATCCGCGCATCGCGCAGGCGGCCAGGGCCGCTGGTTTTGGTGTTGTTTTCGAGTCGCGTCCAACTCTGGTGGATGTGGCCGCAGCGCTCGGGCAACACTTTAAAACTTAAAATAGCCCCATGAACTCATCCCCTGATGCCGAACTGAGCGCTGCGGCCAGTGCGACGGCATCCGCAGGCGAAACCGAAGCGCCAGCCGTTTCCAGCGTGCCACGCTGGCTGTTGATCGCGCTGGCACTGCTGGCCACGCTGGCTTTGTTGTCGAGTGTCCTGTTGTGGCAAAAGCTCTCCTCGATTCAGGAGCAACTGGCACGCCAGAGCGCTGATGCCGGCGCCCAGTCGACCGAGGCGCGCGCGGTGGCCAAGCAGGCGCAGGAAATGGCGCGCGAAGCCGCAGCCCGGGTGGCGGTGTTTGATGCGCGTCTGAGCGAGGTGGCCCTGCAGCGCACGCAACTTGAAGAACTGATGCAAAGCCTGTCGCGCTCACGCGACGAGAACATGGTGGTCGATATCGAGTCGGCGATTCGCCTGGCACAGCAGCAGGCGCAACTTACCGGCAGCGTGGAGCCGCTGCTGGCAGCGCTCAAGAGTGCGGATCAGCGCGTTGCCCGCGCCGCCCAGCCGCGCCTGACGCCGCTGCAGCGGGCCATCGCGCGCGACATCGATCGCATCAAGTCGGCGGCGGTCAGCGACACGCCGGGCCTGTTGGTCAAGCTCGATGAACTGGTGCGTCTGGCCGACGAACTGGTGGTGGCCAATGCGGTGGCGCAGGCCAACGCAGTAACCGCGCCGCGCGCCCAGAGCGTTGCCAGCCCGGTCTGGTGGCAGCGTGCGCTGCAGGTGTTGCACGACGAGACACGCATCCTGCTGCGGGTGAGCCGCGTCGAGCAGCCCGAGGCGGCGCTGCTGTCGCCCGAGCAATCTTTCTTTTTGCGTGAGAACTTCAAGCTCAAACTGCTCAATGCGCGGCTTGGTCTGCTGGCGCGTCAGCTTGAATCGTCGCGTGCTGATCTGGCAGCGGCAGCGCTGTCGCTGAACAAATACTTTGATGCCAACTCGCGCAAGACCCAGACCACCGCCGCCCTGTTGCAGCAAGTGCAGGCGCAGATGAAGACATTGCAACTGCCGCGTGTCGATGACACCCTGGCGGCATTGACCACGGCGGCTGCCGGCCGATAGCGATGCGCGCGGCCCTGTGGTTTCTGGCGTTGTTTGGCATAGCGGTTGCCATCGCGCTGTTTGCTGGCAACAACCAGGGCACGATCACGCTGTTCTGGCCACCGTACCGGGTTGATGTGTCACTCAACCTGGTGCTGCTGCTGCTGGCATTGCTGTTCTTTGTTTTGCATGTGGCACTGCGTGCGTTGTCCGCCCTGTTCGCGATACCGGGGCAGGCGCAGCGCTGGCGCATTCAGCACCACGAGCGCGCACTGCACACGGCCTTGCTTGATGCGCTGTCACACCTGATTGCGGGGCGTTTTATCCGTGCCAAAAAGGCGGCCGAAGCGGTGCTGGCGCGCGAAAGCGCAATGGCCAGCAGCGGTGAAACCCTGGCTTATTCGGCGCGTTTGCGCACGCTGTCGCACCTGCTGGCGGCCGAGAGTGCCCAGGTGTTGCAGGACAAGAGCGCGCGCGAGACGCATTTCCGCCAGGCGCTGGAACAGGCATCCAAGCGTGAGGCGCAGGAAACACGCGACGGCGTGCAGTTGCGGGCTGCGCGCTGGGCCGTGGAAGACCGCGACGCGCCGGCCGCGCTGCAGTGGCTCGATGAATTGCCGCAGGGTGCGGCGCGGCGCACGCTGGCCTTGCGACTGCGTTTGAAGGCGGCGCGGATGGCGCGCCAGACCCATCTGGCGTTGGAAACGGCGCGCCTGTTGGCCAAGCACCGTGCGTTTTCCGAAGTGGCGGCGGTGGGCATCGTGCGCGGGCTGGCGCTGGAGTACGTGGCGACCGCGCACGATCCGCAACAAATGCAAACCATCTGGCGTCAACTCGACGAGACCGAACGCGCCACACCCGAAGTCGCCGTGGCGGCGTGCCGGCGCATGCTCGAACTCGGCGGTGATGTTGTGCCAACCCTGAACTGGCTGCTGCCGGTATGGGAGCGCATGGTGACGCGACCCGGCGCTTTGACCGACGCCCAGCGAGTTGCGCTGATGCAGGTGCTGGTCAGTGGTTTCGCTCAGTCCGGCGGCACGCCCGACGCGCAGTGGCTGACCCGCATTGAGCAGGCGCAAATGTCCAATCCAGCGGATGCCGTTTTGCAGTATCTTGCCGGTATCACCTGCATGCGCTTGCAACTGTGGGGCAAGGCGCAGCAGTTGCTCAAGCAGGCGCTGCCGCGCTTGCAGGACGCCACGCTGGAGCGCAATGCCTGGGCTGCGCTGGCCGAATTGGCCGAGCAGCGCGGCGACGCGCTGGCCGCCACCGAAGCCTGGAAAAGCGCAGCGCGGGTTTGATCTGCGGTATGGCGGCGCAGGGCCGGTGCTGCCAGTTTTGCGTCGTGACGCCTACTTGGCTGGCGTGCTGGCGTCAAACGTGACGGGCGCCTTGATCAGCGCCGCATGGCAACTTCCGAGGCCGACCACATTGACCCGTATCTGCGTGCTCGCATCGATGGCGCGCAATGCGATTTCGCGCGCGCCGCCACGCCCCACCGTCGCGAAATAGGCGCTCAGGTAGGAGCGTCCCATTGTTGCGCTACCGTTGGCGTCAACATAGAGAAACTCACGCACGCGGGTAATGGTTGCCGCACACACGGTGCGAAATGATTCGGCCGGAACTTTTCGCACGGCGATGACGAGGTCGAGCTTGTCCGGATCAATCTTGTAGGCGACGCCCGCACCTTCAATCGGCGCTGGCCAGTTCTTGATGGCATTGAGGGCAACCTCGAGCTTGAAAGTTCCGAACTCGAGCTTGGAAACCTGCGCCGAGCGCAGGTCATCGAGTGGTGTTGCGCGGGCGGCGCTGCTCCAGACGCAGGCCAGCGCCAGAAGCACAAGGACCCGCCACGCGTTCGTTGTCAGTCTGGGCGCAGTACAAACTGTGCTCAAGGTAGTGCGAGTCAGTGTGCTCGCCGCGCTCAGTGGGGTCATGGGGTTCTCTTGGAAGCGGGGGGTGGCACATTCTAAAGGCCGCATCTTTGACGGGCCGTTTCCGAGCGGGTGCGATACTTAAAACCCTATGGACGAAGCAGCCCGCAAAGAACGCCGTCGCCGCACCGTGGTTTTGTCCATCGTGGTGGCGACCTATGCGCTGTCATTTTTCCAGCGCTTTGCGCCGGCCGGAATTGCCAGCGATCTGGCGGTGGCGTTCCACACCACGGCGTCTTCGCTGGGCGCGCTGGCGGCGACCTACTTCTATGTCTACACGCTGATGCAGGTGCCCACCGGCATTCTGGTCGACACCCTGGGGCCGAGGCGGATTTTGCTGATCGGTGGACTGATAGGTGGTGGCGGTAGTTTGATATTCGGGCTGGCGCCCAGTCTGGAACTGGCGCTGCTCGGGCGCACGCTGGTTGGGCTCGGTGTCTCGGTGACTTTCATCGCCATGCTCAAGATCATTGCCGTTTCTTTCGACGAGCGGCGTTTTGCCACCTTGGTCGGGCTGTCGATGTTGATTGGCAATTTGGGTTCGGTGCTGGCGGGGGCGCCGCTTTCGTGGCTTGCGCAACTCAGCGGTTGGCGCAGCATCTTTGTTGCGTTGGCCGGGGTTTCAATTCTGCTGGGCATCGCCTGCTGGGTGCTGGTGCGCGAGCGAGCGGCGCCGACCGGCCAGGCGCAAGTGAAGCCGCAATTTGACCGTGCGCTGATTCTGGCCGGGCTGCGCTCGGTGCTGCGCAACCGCGATACCTGGCCCACGGTGTGGGTCAACTTCGGCATCTGCGGCAGTTTCTTTGCCTTCGCCGGGCTCTGGGCAACACCGTTTCTGACGCAGGCGCAGGGCATGACGCGCGCTGTTGCAGCCAATCACGTCAGTCTTTATTTCGTCGGCTTTGCGATCGGCTGCGTGGCCATCGGGACGCTGTCGGACCGGCTTGGAAAGCGCAAGCCAGTGCTGATTGCGAGCAGCCATCTCTACCTGCTGATCTGGCTGCTGCTGCTCTGGGGCCCGGCACTGCCCTTGCTGGCGAGCTATGCCGTGTATGCCCTGATGGGTCTGGTGACGGCCGGCTTTACGCTGACCTGGGCTTGCGTCAAGGAAGTCAATGCGCCGGTTTTTTCTGGCATGTCCACCAGCGTGACCAATATGGCGGGCTTTCTCGCGGGTGCTTTGTTGCAGCCACTGGTCGGCTGGGTGATGGACCGAAGCTGGCAGGGTGGTCTGACCAGCAACGGTGCGCGCCTGTTCACCCCGCAGGACTACCATGCCGGTCTGTTGCTGCTGCTGGCAGTGGCAGCACTTGGCGCAGTCGCAACCTGGTGGATTCGCGAAACGGGTTGCCGCAATATCTGGCAGCCAGCTTCGTAGCAGTGGCAATGGTCCTTGCTGCTAGATGGCAGGTGAGAGCCGACGACACTGCGGCAGTTGGAAAAGGGCCGCCTATTACATCCATCTCCAGATCGCCACAAGAATTTGACACCCTGGGAATGCATCGAAAAATTTCCAATGTCGCCTGATGTCAAGCGGTTGGGAATAGCTGTGCTTCATTGCTGCGCACTCCTGGTGGTGACCGAGCCGTCTTTGCTTGGTTTCAAGAAAGGTCACGCTGAGTTTTACCCGGATTTATCTACTGGAAATGGCCAAGCAGAGGTGCTTTACGCCTTCATTTCAGACCATGGCAGCGATGAATCGAGAACGCGGCGCGAGCGCAAAAAAAAGGGCACTCAGTGCCCTTTTTGAATCGAAGCAAACCGGCGCTCGCCGGCTTGGGTGATTTACGGATTCGCCTCGAAGGGCAGTGTCATATTGCCCAGATCGCGTTTGGTTTCGACCAGCACCAGCGGGCCGGTGTCGATCTGCACCGGGGCGGGGCGCTCGCGTGGCACGCGGATGGGTTGGGGTTCTGCGGCAATCGCTGCTTGCACGGCAGCAATCTTTTCGGCGTCGGAGTTGACCCAGACCAGACCGGAGCTCTGCGCTACCTCGGCCAGGTCTGTCAGAGGCAGAACAAACGGCTTCAAGGCGGGCATGGCGCTGCTGGCAGGGGCCGCAGTCGCAACTGGCGCAACCACGGGTTGCGGCGCTGCCTGCGCGACCACAGGCGCTTGGGGTGCCGGTGCTGCAAGGGCAGTTTCGACAACCGGGGGCCGGGCTTCGGGCATGGCTTCGACCGTTTGTACTGGTGCCGGTGCAGGTGCTGCGGCAACTGGCGCTGCGAAATAGGACTTGCGCGGTTCTTCCGAGCCCTGCTCTGCTGGCGGCTGCTCCTGCACGTCCATGCGTTCCTGACGTTCACCCGACTCGTTGCGCTCCGTGCGTTCGCCGCGCGGGCCACGGTCACGGTCGCGCCCGCGTGGGCGACGCTCGCGTTGCTGTGAGCCCTCAGCGCGTGGTGCCGAGGATTCAGCGCCGCCTTGTTCGCGCTCGCCACTGGTTGCACCGTCGGCTGCCGCTGCGCCTTCGAGCGGCAGGTTGGCTTGTGCGTCTGAGCCTTCAGCGCGTGCGCCTTCGTCCGGGCGACGGTTGCGATCAGGGCGGCGTTCGCCACGGCCATCGGCGCGGGGTTCACCGCGCTCGGATGGGGCTGCGCGTTCGCCTTGTTCATTGCGTTCGCCACGGCCGCGCTCGCCGCGGTTGCCACCACGTTCGGTGCGCGGTGGTCGGTCACCACGCGGTGCTTCCTGGCCTGTCATGTCGGGTGCCGGACGGGTGCCATTGGCGCCGAGTTCGGCTGCCATGGGTTTGCCTTCGGCATCCAGGCGTTCACGCGGGCCTTGACCGGCGCGCTCGCCGCGTCCACGGCCACCACGGCCACCGCGACCTTCGCCACGGCCGCCACGGCCGTCGCCGCGACCTTCCGGACGACCTTCACCGCGCGGTTCACCACGGCGCGCGCCGTCGCGGCCGGGACGGGCGTCACGCTTGTCGTCCTTGCCGGCTTCCTCGCGCGGCTTGGGCGCAGGGGCGGCTGCTGGCGTGGGCGCAAACAATTGTTTTAACCAGCCGAAGAAACCTTTTTCCGCTTTTGCTGGCGCGGCGTGGGCCGGCCTGGCATGGGTGTGCGCTGGCGTTGCCGCCGGCTTGACAACTTCAGGCTTGGGCACAGCGACCGGTGCCGGTGCATCGGGCAGCACGCCCTTGATGACGGGGGTCTGCTTGTTGGTGGGTTCCTGCGAACGGCGTGTCACGGCCACCGCGTCTTCCGCTTCCTCGGCCATCTTGTAGCTTGGCTCGACATTGTCCAGACGCGGGTCGTCGTGCTTCAGGCGCTCCAGCTTGTAGTTCGGCGTTTCCAGCGTCTTGTTCGGAACCATCAGCACGTTGATGCGCTGTTTGATTTCGATCTTGGCGATCTCGGCGCGCTTCTCATTAAGCAGGAAGGAGGCGACTTCTACCGGAACCTGGCACAGCACCGACGCTGTGTTGTCCTTGAGTGACTCTTCCTGGATGATGCGCAGAATTTGCAGCGCGCTTGATTCGGTATCGCGGATATGACCGGAGCCGCCGCAACGTGGACACGGGATGGAAGCGCCTTCGGAGAGGGCCGGGCGCAGGCGCTGGCGGCTCATTTCCATCAGACCGAATTTGCTGATGGTGCCGAACTGAACGCGGGCGCGGTCTTGCCGCAGCGCGTCGCGCAGGCGGTTTTCCACGTCGCGGCGGTTGCGGCTTTCTTCCATGTCGATAAAGTCGATCACGATCAGGCCACCCAGATCGCGCAGGCGCATCTGGCGTGCCACTTCGTCAGCGGCTTCCAGGTTGGTGCGGGTCGCGGTTTCTTCGATGTCGCCGCCCTTGATGGCGCGCGCAGAGTTGACGTCGACCGAAACCAGGGCTTCGGTGTGGTCGATCACGATCGCGCCGCCGCTGGGCAGTTGCACGGTGCGGGCGTAGGCCGATTCGATCTGATGCTCGATCTGGAAGCGGCTGAACAGCGGCGCGTCATCACGGTAGCGCTTCACGCGCGCGGCGTGCTCGGGCATGACGTGGGCCATGAACTGCTGGGCTTGTTCGTAAACGTCGTCGGTGTCGATCAGGATGTCGCCGATGTCGTTGTTGAAGTAGTCGCGGATGGCGCGGATGACCAGGCTGGATTCCTGGTAAATCAGGAAGGCGCCCTTGGCACCCTTGGAAGCGCCGTCAATGGCAGTCCAGAGTTTGAGCAGGTAATTCAGGTCCCACTGCAGTTCCGGCGCGGCGCGGCCGATGCCGGCGGTGCGGGCAATGATGCTCATGCCGTTCGGGTATTCGAGCTGGTCGAGCGCTTCCTTGAGCTCGGCGCGGTCTTCGCCTTCAATGCGGCGCGAGACGCCACCACCACGCGGGTTATTGGGCATCAGCACAACGTAGCGGCCGGCCAACGAAACGAAGGTGGTCAGGGCGGCACCCTTGTTGCCGCGCTCTTCTTTTTCGACCTGGACCAACAGTTCCTGGCCTTCGCGGATCGCGTCCTGGATGCGGGCCTGGCTGACCGACACACCCTGCTGGAAGTACTGTTTGGAGATTTCCTTGAACGGCAGAAAGCCGTGGCGGTCTTCGCCGTAGTCGACAAAGCAGGCTTCCAGCGAGGGCTCGACGCGCGTGACGACGGCCTGGTAGATGTTGCCCTTGCGCTGTTCGCGCCCTTCAATTTCGATTTCGTAGTCGAGGAGTTTTTGTCCGTCGACGATGGCCAGGCGGCGTTCTTCAGCCTGCGTGGCGTTAATCAGCATCCGTTTCATGGGTAGCGTTCCTTCAATTCAAATAACAAACCAGCTCATGACGAGCTATTGATACCGGAACTGACGCTTTGAAATGAGGAGGAATTGCCGGAGAACCAGGACTTATACGATAAGTCTTGGTGTAGGCGCGTGGAGGGGAGCGAGGAGGTTTGGCTGTGGGAGTTCAATCTTGCAAACAGCGGGTTGCGCCCAGATCATGGGCACGGATGGCCGATCAATGCCAAATAACGGGGCGAATACGTCCCGCAGGCAACTGACAATCAGACTCATCAACACAAACATCTTGCTTCATTCCATTCACAGACAGAACGTCTGCGAACTTGGGGTATTCCATTTCAGTGTTTCAACGCGTCGCCTTGACCGTCTGTTTTGCAGGCCACCTCAAGCAACTGGCTGAAGGTCTGCGTGCGTTGGCAAACGGCGGTATCGACATTACTAGAGACGCTGGTGATGGGGGTGAACTAAACTCCACCTAAACCACGATTTAACTGTCAGTTAAATCAACCACTTACAGCGCATCGCTAGTGAAACACATTATAGGGGTCAATCCCGATCCCCACCTGCCCCAGGTAAAAACAGTGCGCGTGGACGAAGAGGATGCAGGCCAACGCC
>CAIWNX010000289.1 GCA_903914175.1 uncultured beta proteobacterium
AAAAATTCCAAAAAGTCAGGGAGGAATTACCAAGAAAGGAAGTCCGAATCAGCCGGGCCAAAGAGTTGATAATTTAGCCGTCCTGCCTGGGGCAGTTTGGGTGGCCATAAGTGGAGCAGTTTGGGGTGGCCATCGGGGATATTTCCAATGAAACTCTCGATTTCTCAAAAACTGATTACCGTGTCCGCGTTGGGCGTTGCTGCGCTTGCGTTTTCTGGCGCTTCCAGCGCTGCCGTTAACGCGGATGCCGCACAGGCGCTGGCGAAGAAAAGCGATTGTCTGAAATGTCATGCGATTGACAAGGACAAGAAGGCGTCGTCGTTCAAGAAGATTGCTGCCAAGTGGCATGGCAAGGCCGATGCTGAAGCGAAACTGGTCGATGCCCTGACGAAGTCGCCCAAGGTCAAGATGACAGATGGCACGGAAGAAGAACACAAGGCCATCGGGACCAAGGACATGGCCGAGATCAAGAATTTGATCGGCTGGATTCTGGCCCAGTAAAGCCAGTTGCTACCGCCTCTTGCTGCGCAGGCATTGAGAGGCGGTTGAGTCAGCTTTGATAGGGATCGGCAAAGCCCAGGCCTGTCAGGATTTGTGTCTCTTGCGCTTCCATGGCCAAGGCTTCCTGCTCGCTGGTTTCATGATCCCATCCCTGCGCGTGCAGGACGCCGTGCACCAGCAGGTGCGCGTAGTGCGCTTGCAAGGTCTTGCCGTTTTCCAATGCTTCTTTGGCCACGACTGGTGCGCACAGCACCAGGTCGGCCATGACCAGCGGTGTTTGCGCGTAGTCGAAGGTCAGCACATTGGTCGCATAGTCCTTTTGCCGGTAGTCGCGGTTGAGTGCGCGCCCTTCTTCAGCATCGACGATGCGCACCGTGATTTCACCATCGCTTTGCAAGGCGTGGCGAATCCAGCGTGCCGTCTTATGCCGCGGTAACGCCGCGCGGTGGACGGCCGCATCGTCAATCGCGCCAAACTGCAGCGACAGCGTCAAACTTTTCATCATGGTGGGCTGACCCGTTTGCGCGGCGCGTCGTAGGCGTCCACAATGCGCGCCACCAGTGGATGGCGCACCACGTCGGCGCTGGTGAGGCGACAAATTGCAATGCCTTCGACGCGTTTGAGAACGCGCTCGGCGTCGACCAGGCCACTAAGCTGGGTTTTGGGCAAATCGATTTGGCTCACATCACCGGTTATCACGGCCTTGGAGCCAAAGCCGATGCGGGTCAGGAACATCTTCATCTGTTCCGGTGTCGTGTTCTGCGCCTCGTCCAGAATCACAAAAGCGGTGTTGAGCGTGCGCCCGCGCATGAAGGCCAGCGGCGCAATCTCGATCGTCTGTCGCTCCAGGGCCTTTTGCACCTGCTCAAAACCCATCAGGTCGTACAGCGCGTCGTAGAGTGGGCGCAGATAGGGGTCGATCTTTTGCGCCAGATCGCCTGGCAGGTAACCCAGGCGCTCGCCGGCCTCGACGGCAGGACGCGTCAGCACGATGCGTTGCACAGCGTTGCGTTGCAAGGCGTCGACGGCGCAGGCGACCGCCAGATAGGTCTTGCCTGTGCCGGCCGGGCCAATGCCAAACGTGATGTCATGCACGGCAATATTGTCCAGGTAGATGGCCTGGTTCATGGTGCGGGGCTTGAGGTCGCTGCGCTTGGTCTTGAGTGCCGGGCCGTCCGCATCCGACATGCTGGCGTCGCCCGCCAGCATCAGTTGCACGGTGGCGGGTTCGATCGGGCGCGCCGCCATTTCGTACAGGGCCTGCAGCATCTCCATGCCACGCTGGGCGTTGGCCTTGCTGCCGTCTACCTTGAACTGTTCGTGCCGGTGCGCGATCTTCACCTGCAGAGCGATTTCGATGCTGCGCAGATGCGCGTCCATCGGTCCGCACAGGTGTGACAACCGGTTGTTGTTGGGCGGTGAAAAGATGTGTCTGAGAATCAAGTTGATAATTCCTGAAATGGGTCACCAATGATAGGCAAGAAATGATCGGCAAACTCACAGGCACGCTCGAGGACAAAAATCCACCCCAGGTTCTGCTGGATTGCCATGGCGTGGGCTACGAGGTCCTCGTGCCCATGAGCACCTTCTACAACCTGCCCGAGTTGGGCAGCAAGGTCAGCCTGCTGACGCATTTTGTGGTGCGTGAAGACGCGCAAATTCTCTACGGCTTTGCCAGCGCGCCCGAGCGCGAAGCCTTTCGGCAACTGATCAAGATTTCGGGCGTCGGGCCGCGCACCGCCCTGTCCGTGCTCTCGGGCATGAGCGTGGGTGAACTTGGACAGGCTGTGACGCTCCAGGAAGCAGGCCGTCTGATCAAAGTGCCGGGCATCGGCAAGAAGACGGCTGAACGCCTGCTGCTCGAACTCAAGGGCAAGCTCGGTGCCGACATCGGCGTCACCGCGAGCGTTGCCAACGCGGCGCAGGCCGATATTTTGCAGGCGCTGCTGGCGCTCGGTTACAGCGACAAGGAAGCCGCGATCTCCCTCAAGGCACTGCCGGCCGATGTCGGTGTCAGTGAGGGCATCAAGCTGGCGCTCAAGGCGCTGGCAAAGTAATTTGCCGGCATTGCGACTGTCGCCACAGGCTATAGTCCAATCTCCATCAGAGCAGACTCCGTGAGCATTCAAACCGACGATTTCGCCCCCTCGCCCGCGCGCCGCATGGTGTCAGCGGGACCGGCCTCGCCCAACGAGGAGGCGGTTGAGCGCGCGCTGCGGCCCAAGCTGCTGGACGAGTACGTTGGGCAGGTCAAGGTGCGCGAGCAACTGGAGATCTTTATCAGCGCCGCCAAGATGCGCGGCGAAGCGCTGGACCACGTGCTGCTGTTCGGTCCACCGGGCCTGGGCAAGACCACCTTGTCGCACATCATCGCGCACGAGCTTGGCGTGAACCTGCGCCAGACCAGCGGGCCGGTTCTGGAAAAACCCAAAGACCTGGCCGCCCTGCTGACCAATCTGGAAAAAAACGACGTCCTCTTCATTGACGAGATTCACCGCCTGAGCCCGGTGGTGGAAGAAATCCTGTACCCGGCGCTGGAAGACTACAAGATTGACATCATGATCGGTGAAGGGCCAGCCGCGCGCTCGATCAAACTTGATCTGCAACCGTTCACCCTGGTCGGCGCCACGACGCGCGCTGGCATGCTGACCAACCCGCTGCGCGATCGCTTCGGCATCGTCTCGCGCCTGGAGTTTTACACGCCCGAGGAACTCGCGCGCATCGTCAAGCGCAGCGCCGGGCTGCTCAACGTGCCGGCTGACGAAGAAGGTGGCTTCGAGATTGCCCGGCGCGCCCGTGGCACACCACGCATCGCCAACCGCTTGCTGCGCCGCGTGCGTGACTACGCCGACGTCAAGGGCATCGGAGAAATCACGCTCGACATTGCGAATCGGGCGCTGGCCATGCTTGATGTCGATCCGCAGGGTTTCGATCTGATGGACCGCAAGCTGCTCGAAGCCGTCATTCACCGCTTCGACGGCGGCCCGGTCGGTTTGGACAATATTGCCGCCAGCATTGGCGAAGAGCGCGAAACCATCGAAGACGTGATCGAGCCCTACCTGATCCAGCAGGGTTATCTACAGCGCACGCCACGGGGTCGCATCGCCACGCTGGCCGCCTACCGACACCTCGGTGTCACGCCGCCGAATCGCGACGGCGATATGTTTGACTCGCTGTTGTCATCCCGGACCTGATCCGGGATCCAGTGCCACGCGCACCATGGATTGCGGGTCGGGGCCCGCAATGACAAATTCCGGTTGTCATCCCGGACCTGATCCGGGATCCAGTGCTTTCACAGCGCCACGCGATGCAATGACGAAATCGTGGGCTTGGCATTGCGCACGATCAGGATCTGCGCCAGATAGTAGCTGCCTAACACCCACAGCGAAACCAGCGGCAACGGCTGCACAAAGCGGTTGATCGCGATCAGCGAGTCGCTGAACATAAAGGCGCAAGCGCCCAGCGCGACGGCACGTGCAGCAGCGTCTTGCCCAACCGTAGCGCGGCCCATCGCTTGCGCGACCATCAGGGCGATGACCGTGACGTAAGTTGCTACTGCGATTTTGAGCACCGGGTCATTCAGACCACCCCAGACCCAGGCATACATGGCAGCGCCGGCACCCAGCGTGCCGACCAGGGCGCGGCCGCTGGCAAACCAGGGCGTGTTCTGTCGGAACAAGGCGATGTAGAACAGATGCGCCACCAGAAACGAGGCCAGACCCGGCAGAAAGTAGTTGCCCGGCAGCATCAGGAACACGTCGCCGGCCATGGAGGCCAGCAGTGCCAGCAACAGCAGGATGTCAAATCGCTCCAGTTTGCCGACGCTGCCTGCGCGCACCACAACCAGGACCATGGCCAGCAGCATCGTTGCGGGTTTGAAGACGTAGTACAGCGTGAGCTGACCCAGCGTGGCGCTGGCGGTGCTGAGTACGGCCGTGGTGATCAGCAGCAGCGTCAGCAGCCCCTCTGGCGGCGTGGCTGCTTGCTGGCGGGGCGCTTCAGGTGTTGCTTTCATCCAGTGTCGCCAGTTCATCCAGATGCCGCGTGTCGGCCCAGCCAATCAAAGTCAGGCCCTGCGGCGTCCACAGCAGGCGGTTGATGCTGGCGTTGCCCAGATTCCAGCTGCGTGCGGTTTGCAAATCCTGCCCGGTTGCAGCGCGGTACAGCATGTCCATGACGCCGCCATGCGCCACCAGCACGATTTGTTCGCCGGCGTGGCGCTGCGCCAGCTCGCAAGCGGTTTGCACGATGCGCTGGCGCAGTTGCGCCAGCGACTCGCCACCTTCAGGTGCCCAATCGGGTTCGCGCCGGCGCCAGCACAACGCCTGCTCCGGCCAGGCCTCCTCAATCTCGGTAAACGTCCTGCCCTGAAAAACTCCAAAGCTGCGCTCGCGCAAGTCGCTGCAAGCCTGCACCTGCACGCCGGTTGCGTCGGCTATGGCGCGGGCAGTGTCCCAGGCGCGCAGCAGACGACTGGAGTAGATCGCGTCGATCGGCTCGTCGATTAGCGCCTGCGCCAAGCGCTGTGCCTGCCAGCGCCCGGTTGCGTTCAATTCGATGTCGAGTTCGCCCTGGATGCGGGTGTCCACATTCCAGGCGGTTTCGCCGTGGCGGATGGCGATGATGCGTGTGGCTTGCATGAGGCTTGATTGTATTTCCAGCGCCTGCCGCGCGCATTTCGCCGAGCGCATCGACTCTGGTGTCCAATCGGGGGAAATTCTGTGTCCTGCTTCAAGGTGTGTTCGTGAACCCGCTTGCTTGTAAAAACTTGCTTCGCCGTCTCCTGGCGCTGGCGCTACTGGGCTTCATGCTCGTACTGCAGCCCTGCGCGGC
>CAIWNX010000290.1 GCA_903914175.1 uncultured beta proteobacterium
GCAGCGTAACCGGAAATACAGAAGTTCAAATTGACCACCAGATACCGGTCATTGCCTCCAGTAGCCCCACGACAGCAGAGTGGTCGCGAATTCAATCAAAGGGATACCCGCACCCGACCACGTGCCGACTTTGAAATATAGGACTCTGTTGCGGACCTTCGGCACCCCCACTTCTACATAGCAGTCGATCTAAGGGTTGAATCCAAACGATAACCTGCACCCGCTCTTGCGCAATCGAGAGGAGTCCTTGCGAATGACATTACTCAACGAAGGTCTTGCACCACCCAGCTCCGGGGACTGGTACAGTGCGGGCGTGTCCCGCAATTGGCTCGAAATCGGACTCGATCGGTCAATCACCCAACTTTATGGAGATCTTCAATGGCAGTCGCCCTTTCTTGGACACGTTTTCTGTGGGGGCTTGGCACGGCCGCATGCTTCTTTGTGACGCCAATGGCAAGTGCTGCCGAGCCATCGAGTGCGCGGTATACGCTGTCTGACGACGGCCAAGAAGTGACCGACAGTCGGACCAAGCTAATCTGGCAACGCTGCCCACTCGGGTCGAAGTGGGATGGCAAGATATGCGCTGGCAAGCCCACCAAGTTCAACTTGGCACAGGCCAAGAAGGCCAACGACCCGTCCAATTCCGCTTGGCGCATGCCCACCAAGGATGAATTCGCCGCGCTTGCCGACCGGTCGAAGAAGAAGCCGAAAATGGATATAGTGGCGTTTCCTGCCACGCCCAAAGGTCTGTATTGGGCCCTGCGCCCAGAGAACGATGACAACCTGAACGCCTGGGTGGTTGATTTCCGCAATGGAAAAGTCCACGGAAATATTCGTGACGCACGCTATTTCGTGCGTCTGGTGCGCCCAAGCTAGGCAACACCTGCAGGCATTCCCGCGTGCGGGAAGGCTCACATGAATGGCAGCGCGATCACCAGAGTCAAGGCCAGTGCGATAGCAATCACGAGCGCGTGTAGCGCTATTAGAAGCAAGGCACGCAAGCCTTGGACCCACCAGCGCCCACCAAAGAAGCGGCGCAGCGCCAGGGTCAGGTAAATCAGCCACGACCAAAATAGCGCAGCCGCCAGGGTGTCCGCGGTCAACCAATGACCGACCAAGAATGTCAGAAAAACGAAGGCGTGCAGATGCAATGCAAACAGGAAATGTTCAGCGTAGACACGGCTGCGCCGCCAATACAGGAGACGCGTATTGACAGCGAACAGGGGAACCAACATGAAGGCAGCGTAAGGCAGCTTCGCCAGCACCGCTGGCAGCAGCCGCTGCGACGTCCCCTGAGGGTCGTCGTTCAATTGCTCTACCGCCTTGGAATAGCGTTTGCCAAGCGGTTTCAGCCATTGCGGCAGACCCGTCTCAAGCTCCAGCTTTTCCAGTGAAGGCAATTTGTCTTTGGCGGTCGGCGTCGCTTTTGGTGGGCTCTGGGTGGTCCTATTCGTAATGGTCGGAGTCGGGGTTGCCGCGATGGGGCTTGAATCGTCGAACTGGAATAGCGAAGCAGGCGGTGTTAGGGCCAGCAGCACAAACAGCAGGAAGCTCAGGCTCAAGTACAGCGGAATGGGTCGCACATAACGCCGGCGGCGTCCGACCAGAAATTCAAGGGTCAGCTGGCCAGGCTGGCTCGCCAGTAACCACAGCGAGCGCCAAAGGCGCCCTTCCAGCGTGACGAAATTCTGCAAATACTCGTGTGAAAAGTCACGCAGACGCAACTTGCCGATCACGGTCTCTTGCCCGCACTGGGCGCAGTAGGGGCCAAACACCGGCGCCTGGCAGTTGGGGCAGTGTGGGGGTAAATGTGGCGTAGACATTGGATGGGAGGCAACTATCCCACAATTCGATTAGCCTTTCTTTTGAAAAGCAAGCCGCACGCTGGTCAGACTGCGTCAATGGCGCAAGATAATCTTTGCAATCTTTTCAGCGATAGTGTCCGGTGCGGGATCATGGGCATCACTGTTGGCCAGCACGGCAACGAATAATTCCTCCTTTGGAAAACGCCACGTGTCCGCACTGAAGCCACCAATGTCACCGCCGTGCTCAAGCGCATTGCTGCCACCGACTTTGCGAATGAACCATCCATATCCGTAGCCTGTATGGCTGCCACCATTTAGCGTGTGATCTGCGGCTATCCGGTCCCAAGATTCGCGCCTCAGTAGCATTCCTGTCCTGATGGCGCTGTCCCAGCGTACAAGATCATCGACACTGGTGCGCAGGGCTCCCGCCGCAAAAGGCCAGCTCATACTGTAATAAGTCGGCCCTGCAAAACCCCTGAAACCCGCATAGACACTAGCTTTTTTGTATAAATTGTGTGCACCAAATCCCTCAAAAAGCGTTAATGGAGAAGATACTTTCTGAGGGATTTTGGTATGCAAGCAATCGACTTTTTCCGCAATCGCATTGACGCCATGATCAACATGAACGATCCCTTGGCAGTGCTGGCAACGCGCTTGCCGTGGCGTCAGCTTGAAGAATCAGTGGCGAGCAAGTTCGAGCATCAAAACCGCGCCGGTCAAATCCTCAAAGCCCAAGACATGTTCGGTACCACCGCGGCTCTGGTTGGTGCAGGGCGCAGCAACGCCGGTCGGCCCAAGTTACCCATTCGCCTGATGGCCAGTCTTCTCTACCTCAAGCACAGCTTTAACGTCAGTGATGAAGAGTTGGTGGTGCGCTGGAGCGAGAACATTGTCTGGCAATATTTCAGCGGCATGGAGTACTACGAACACCGCTTGCCATGTGATGCCACGCAGATCGGTCGCTTCCGCCGTGACCTCGGAGAAGACGGACTCGAACTGCTGCTCAAAGCCACCATCGACACCGCCGTCGCCATAAATGCAGTCAAGCCCAAAGACCTGGAGCGGGTGATCGTTGACACAACGGTGCAGGAGAAAGCCATTGCCCATCCGGTGGACAGTCGCCTGCTGGAGATCGCCCGATACAAGGTTATCAGGGCCGCAAAGCGCGCCGGCATCCAACTCAAACAAACCTTCGCAAAAGAAAGCAAGACCTTGCGCTGGAAGGCCGGTGGCTATGCCCATGCAAAACAATTCCGGCGTTTGCGCCGAGTGCTCAAACGCCAGCACACCATTCTTGGTATCGTCATGCGTGAGGTGAAACGCAAAATGCAAGCTGCCGACTTTGCACCCGATCAACCGAAGGCGGCGAGTGACTTGGCCATGTGGCTTGAACGCGCTGAGCGCATTCGTACCCAGCAACGCAGCGACAAAAACAAACTGTATGCATTGCATGCGCCAGAAGTGGAATGCATCGGCAAAGGCAAGGCGCGCAAGCCCTATGAGTTCGGCGTCAAAAGTGCTGTGGTGGTTTCACACAAAGACGGTCTGATGTTGGGCGCACGCACCTTCCCCGGCAACCCTTACGATGGCCATATCCTGAGCGCCGTGCTGGAGCAGGCAAGCAACCTGACACAAGATGTTGGACTCAAGATCAAACACATCGTGGTTGATCTGGGGTTTCGTGGCGTTGATGCCAGCAACCCCGACAAAGAAATCATTCACAGAGGTAAATTCAAGAGCTTGAGCAAGCAGCAAAAGAGTTGGCTCAAACGCCGACCCGCAGTAGAGCCAGCCATTGGGCACTTGAAGTCGGACCACCGCATGGACCGTTGTTGGCTGCAAGGCGCGCTGGGTGATGCGCTGCATTCAATCAGCTGCGCTGCGGGGTACAACCTGCGCTGGTTGCTGCGTGCCATTGCCCGCCTGGGCATAGCGGCAGTTTTTTTGCGCCTGTTACAGGCAGCGCTGCTGCAGCAACGAGCTACAGGAAGGTCATACCGTACGATTGGACGCTCTTGGTTGGCTGGCGTGGGCAATTGGATCGGCGGCGTGGTCCCCAAAAATCAGTTTTTTGGTCATGCTGCGCAGGGTGGTTTTTGAAAAACGAATTTTGCATGCCCGACTAAAAAGCTACACCACCGTAACGAACAACGTAAACACGGCCATGCCAACCGTGGGCGGCAGTGCGCTAACGGGAAGTAGTACCGGAACGGCGACTGGCTATTTGGGCACAGTGCTAGGACGCAACGACGGAACTGTTGTATCGGCATCAGGGAATGCGTTTGTTAGCACCCCGCTCACCTATACACTCTCGCCAATCACCGGTCCGTCCTATATTTACAACGGCAACGCATATGCGCTGAGTGCCTTATGGACTGCCTCGTCAATCTTTGGCCCATCCTATAACACGTGGGCTTCAGGCACAGACTACACGTTCAGTTATGGCGGCAACACGAGCACTGACTTTACCAATGCGGGCACGTATTCTGGCATCACGGTGAATGTCCTCAAGTCCGGTTTCTCAGTGGCAGGCAGCGGCAATACCACCGGTTCGCTGACCATTACGCCCGCGTCGCTTTCTGTTACCGCTAATAACGTCAACACCACCTACAACGCGGCGGCTTACGCGGGCACACCGGGGGTAACTTACAGCGGCTTCGTCACACCCACCGGTGGCGTGCGGGAAACCAGCGCGCTGCTGGGCGGCACACTGGCTTACGCCTATTCAACTGCAAGCCCCACCAATGCAGGCAACTACACCATCACACCGAGCGGGCTAACCTCGACTAATTACAACATCACCCATACCACCGGCACATTGACCATCGCCCAAGCACCGCTCACAGTGACCGGCATGACAGCCAGCAACAAGGTGTATGACGGCACTGTTGCTGCAGTGCTGGCGGGGTCAGGCACCCTCGCTGGGGTCTACGCTGCCGACAGGGCGAATGTCACTTTGGGCGGCACACCATCGGGCACCTTCGGCACAGCTGGAGCGGGAACGGCCAAGCCCGTTACTGTGACAGGCTTCACATTGAGTGGCACAGCTCAGAGCAATTATTCGGTGACCCAACCTTCGCCAAGCGCAGACATCGCCAAAGTCACTGCCACTGTCAGCGGCAACAGCGCCAGCGTGACTTACGACGGCACAAGGCAGAGCGTCAGCGGCTTTACGGCCACTGGTCTGGTGCATGGTGAAACAACCAGCGTGCTCACCGGGGTTAGCGCTAGCGGTTCCGGCACCAACGCCGGTAGCTACGCGGTGGTGCCAACGGGGGTGGACACCAACTACGACTTGACATTTGTGAACGGCAGTCTGGATATAGGCAAAGCCGCTGCCACCGTCACCGGCAACAGCGCCAGCGTCACCTACAACGGCCAGGCACGGAGCGTCAGCGGCTTTAGCGCCTCGGGTTTGGTCAATGGTGAGACAAGCAGTGTGCTCAGTGGCGTGAGCGCCAGCGGCACAGGGACCAACGCCGGCAGTTATGCCGTCGCTCCCAGCGGTAGCGCGGCCAACTACGACCTGACGTTTGTGGACGGCAACCTGGTTATCGCCAAGGCCGCCGCCACCGTCACCGGCAACAGCGCCAACGTCACCTACAACGGCAAGAGCCAGAGCGCCAGCGGCTTTACTGCCACCGGTCTGGTCAATGGTGAGACAACGAGTGTTCTCTCAGGTGTCAGCGCCAGTGGCTCCGGCACCAACGCCGGTAGTTATGCCGTGGCGCCAGCGGGAACCGACACCAACTACAGTTTGACGTTTGTGAACGGCAACCTGGTCATCGCCAAGGTTGCAGCTACGGTTACCGCCAACAGCGCCAACGTGACCTACAACGGCAAAATCCAAAGCGGCAACGGCATTAGCGCCACCGGGCTGGTCAACGGTGAAACAGCGAGTGTTCTCTCAGGTGTAAGCGTCGGTGGTTCCGGCACTAACGCAGGCAGCTACGTTTTGGTGCCCACCGGAACTGACACCAACTACACATTGACGTTTGTGAATGGCAACCTGGTCATCGCCAAGGCACCCGCGATCGTCACCGGCAACAGCGCCAGTGCCACCTACAACGGCAAAAGCCAAAGCGCCAGCGGCTTTACGGCCACCGGCCTGGTTAACGGCCAAGCGGCAAGCGCACTGACCGGCGTTAGCGCCAGTGGCTCAGGCACCAATGCGGGCACGTACAGCGTGGTACCAACCGGCACCGATGCCAATTACACGCTGAGCTTTGTCAACGGCAATCTGGTCATCGCCAAGGCACCGGCCACCATCACCGGCAACAGCGCCAGCGTGACCTACAACGGACAGGCTCAGACTGCTACTGGCTTTACCGCCACCGGGCTGGTCAATGGCCAAAGTGCCAGCGTGCTCAGGGGTGTCAGCGCCAGTGGCTCAGGCACCAACGCGGGCAGCTACGCTGTCGTGCCAACGGGCACCGACGCCAACTACACGCTGAGCTTTGTCAACGGCAACTTGTCTGTGACTCCCGCGCCGCTGACGGTGACCGCCAACAATGCGGCCAAGACCTACGATGGCTTGGCCTACCAAGGCGGCAATGGCGTGGCCGTCAGCGGTTTTGTGAACGGCGAAGGCAACAGTCTGCTAGCTGGCACCGCCACTTACGCAGGCAACGCGCAGGGTGCGACCAACGCGGGCAGTTACACGCTCTCAGTGGCAGGTCTGAGTGCGGGCAATAACTACACCTTGAGCTTTGTGAATGGGCAGATGGTGATCAGCAAGGCGCACCTGACGGTTTCGGCTGATGACGCCAGCAAAATTGTCGGCTCTACGAACCCTGCGTTCACAGCCACACTCAGCGGTTTTGTTCATGGCGAGACGCTGGCCAACTCTGGCGTCAGCGGCAGTGTCGCGTTGTCCAGCGCAGCCGATAACACCACGCCGGTTGGAACCGCTCCGATTGTTGCCAAGCAGGGCACGCTGGCAGCGGGCAACTACGACTTCACCAGTTTCAAGGATGGGACTTTGACCATCAATGCGGTCTACGTGCCACCGCCGCCCCCGGCCGTGCAGATCTTGCCCAATGTGGACACTGCGAGTGGCCCGTCGGCGGTGCCAGCGCCCGCTGGTACGACGACAAGTACCACAGCATCGGGTAGCACCGGCATGGCTGATGGCACAACCTCGGCATCAGCCACCGATACCAGCACAACAAGGAGCGTCGCTGTGCCAGCCACTGCTCCTGTGGCTGCGACAGGTACCGTCCTCAATACCGGGAGCCCGGGCGTGGTGGTGACGCTGGCAAGGACAGCCTCAGCCACCGTGACTGGCGCTGTGACGGTGGCCGTACCGAAAGACGCGGCGGCAACCAGTGGTTTCAGCTTTGGTCTGCCCGCTGACATTGCCGGAAACAAGAACGTGACAACGACAACGGTCGATGGCGGCGCTTTACCGGGGTGGATCAAGTACGACGCACAATCCAACGCGTTTGTTGCCACCAAGGTACCGGCCGGCGGCTTGCCATTGACGGTAGTGATTTCAAGCGACGGGATAAAGACATCGATCGTTATTTCAACTGCCATAGAAGAGTAATCATGGTATCGACCCTCTGGTTGACCGGATTCTTTCGCTTTTGAAGTTGTAAGGAGATCAACTTATGAGCCACCGCTTCGTTGGTGTTGCCGGCTTGCCCCGCTCGGGCTCGACGTTGCTGTGCAATTCGTTGTTGATGACACGGCGCACGATCAGCTGAGCCAGTTCATATTGTCACAGTAGCGCCACTCGATCGAGTTATCCAGGATTTCCGCACTTCTCTCATAACGACATAGGAATGACGCTATGCAACGGAAAGTACACCAACTTGAATCCGAAGTTCATCGGCTGACCGTCGAGAACAAGCGACTGCAGAGGATCCTGAAATTTGAAGCGAACACACTGGCCGTTGAGTTGCTGAGGTCTGAAGATACCCTGAACCAAAGCAATCGTGATTTGCGCTCCATTTTGAACAACATGCCGTCCATGATCGGCTACTGGGACAAGAATCTGCGCAACCGCTTCGGCAACGCAGCCTACGTCGAATGGTTCGGTGATGCCGCAGCTTCAATGACCGGAAAACACATCCGCGAGGTCATTGGCGAGGAGCGCTACCAACTCAATCTGCCTTACATAGAAGCCGCGCTGCGGGGTGAAAGACAGGAATTTGAACGCGCCATCCCGTCGCCTGACGGCAAGCAAACACGCTACTCCTTGGCCCAGTACCTGCCCGACATCGCTAACGGGCAGGTGCAGGGTTTCTACGTTCTGGTCAGTGACGTCAGCTCCATCAAGAAAGCAGCGATGGCGCTGCGTGAAAGAGATGAAAAGCTGCGCGGCCTCTTCGAGGTTGCCCCGGTGGGGATCGGAATGGTCGATTTGAACGGGCGCATCGTCGACGCCAATGAAATGCTTTGCAAGATCTGTGGCTACTCTGCTGATGAACTCAAGGAGCTTGATTACCTGGACTTGACGCCACAGAGGTATGCCGAACAGGAATCTGCGCAAATTATGCAAATGAGGGAAACGGGGCGCTATGGTCCGTTCGAGAAAGAATACCTGCGCAAAGACGGCTGTCTGGTGCCGGTGCGCGTCCACGGCATCTTGGTCACTGGTAACGATGGAAAAAGCTATGGCTGGGGCATCGCTGAAGACATGACCCGAGAAAAGCAAGCCGAACAACTCAATCAGGTACTCGACGAATACCAGGAGTTGAGTGAGCAAGCGATGCAGCGTGCGCGCGGCCAGGTAGTGGTCGCGCTGACCGAACTCTCCGTCATTCGAGACAACGAAACTGGCCTGCACAATCGGCGCACGCAACTCTACGTCAAGACGCTGGCGCAGGCCCTGGTTCAGTCGGGTCACTATGCGGAACATTTGTCCAGGCAACAGATTGATCTGATTTTCAAGGCCACTCCGTTGCACGATCTAGGCAAGGTCGGCATACCCGACCATATTCTGTTGAAGCCGGATCGCCTTACAGACGAAGAAACGCAAGTCATACGCACGCACGCCATGCTCGGCGAGTCAATCCTGTTGGTGATGGCAGGCGCTGGGCGGCGGACCGACGACTCGCTGTTTGCCGTGGCCGCCAAAATTGCGGGCGCACATCATGAAAACTGGGACGGCAGCGGCTATCCACGCGGTCTAAGCGGGCAAGACATTCCGCTGGCCGCACGTTTGATGGCCTTGGCTGATGTGTACGACGCCTTGACCACGGCCCGCGTCTACAAACGCGCCTGGACACATGAAGAGGCCAGTGCGCATATTTTGAGTCTCAGAGGAACAAAATTTGATCCGGCCGTTGTTGATGCGTTTGGGCGTGCGCAGGCAGACTTCAAGGCTATCGCGCTGGAACTGGCTGATGCTTGATTGGCGTGCCAGGCAGCTACCACAATAGTCGCCGAAACCAGCTTGACATGATCTATCCAATCAGTCGAGGAAGATGAAAGGCTCGGCAGTTGATTTCTACGATTGAATGACCGCTGCTGATTTATTGCGAAAACCTACGACCGCAATCTGGCGGTCAATTTGAACTTCTGTATTTCCGGTTACGCTGCGATCCGGTTGCTCAACTTTTTCCAGTTGAAGCGTAGGGTCGCAAGCCAGCCTGAGTGAATAGATCGCTAAATTGCCACTGACTTCAACTTGAAGCGCTTGGCATTCTTGGCCAGGACGGTATCCAAAGTCACTATGCCCTGTGCATTGGCTTCTATGGCACACGCAAGATGCAAGGCATCTCCAGCGCGCAAGCCCGCAGCCGCGTCCATGGTCATCAGCGCAGCCTTGTGAAACGACATGGTCTCCACCGGTAGCAAATGCAGGTCGTTGGCACAAATGCGCTCGAACAGCACCCACGCGGTCTGCGCCTGCGACTCGGTCAATTGCCCGGTGCGCTGCTTGATGCCCAGGGCACTGGCAAATTCAGTGACGCACCACGCTGCAGAAGCGAGTTCGACGGTGCATGCTGCATACCACTTGAGCACCTCGGCCGTTTTGGCCTCATTGGTGCATAGCGCGACGAGGACGCTGGTATCGACATACAGCATCAGTACCGCGCCCCTTGCCGCAACTGCTCCATGACCGAAGTGCCCATCGGTAGCGCCTTGGCTTCGTGTGCTAATTCCTGCGCGAAGGCTTTGCGGCTCCACCGGGAGGGCACGCTCAGATTCAACGCGCCATCAATGCTCAGGTGCGCTATCAGTTGGTCCCCTTCTTTGACGCCGATTTGGCGCACATAGTCAGCGGGAATGCGCACAGCAAGGCTGTTACCCCATTTGGCAATTTGTAGATTCATCATGATTGACTTGGATATACATTGACGTTGATACATTCTAATGTGTCACGCCACTGCGTGCAACTTACCTGTTGGCCGGAATATTTTCAAGTTCGAAAGCGTTTCAAAATGCCAAAAAAGCGGTTTCTGACCGCCATTGACAGCCGGAATCAATGACCGGTAATTGGCGGTCAATTTGAACATCTGTAAGTCGGGTTGCGCTGCACCTCTGCCGGTCGTCAGGACCAAACCCAACAGGCAGAGCGCCCGTCCGAAGTAACCGGAGCCTGGGCCAGGGTCACTGCCTGATCACGTCGGCACCGGCGGGTGGTTTGAATTCAAATGTCTTCGTTGCCAGTGCGGGGTTGACTTCGAAGTTACCAAACGTGAGAACCGAGCGCTGACCAAAGCTGTCCAGAATTTCGAGCACTGCCAGGGTGCCGCCACGCAATCCGACCCGGATACTTTGCAGGGCGCTGTCGCTTGCTTTAGGCGTTGCCAGAACCCACTCGATACCGTCCTTGTTGGGCGCGTCGCTCAGGTTGAAGTCACTCCGCAAGGCATTCAAGTCTGCAGCGGAAGCGATCAAGGCCGCCGGCGTCGAGCCCAACGCTTGCGCCTGCTTGCGCGCAGTCACCTGGTTCAGATCAACGTCGTACAACCACAGCGTCTGGCCATCGGCGACGATGCTTTGCTCAAACGGTTTTTTGTAGATGAACTTGAAACGGTTCGGCCGCGAGAACTCAAAGCTCCCGGTCGACGTTTTGCTGCGCGCCACCTGACCCTCTTTGGCCGGCGAGGTCACAACCTGGGTGAACTCGGCGCGCCCACTCTTGACGCTCTTGACGAACAACTCCAGGCTTTGCAGACCGGCGGCCGCAGCCGAACCGGCAAACACCAGCGCAAATACAACATAGAAGAGCTTCATCACGTCAGTTTACGGACCTTTAACCCGAAATTGTCATCCCGGACCTGATCCGGGATCCATGCCTTGCGCCAGTGCCACGCGAAGCATGGATTGCGGGTCGAGGCCCGCAATGACAAACATGGGGAAAACTGTTCATGGAAAACAAAGCGTGGTAATCGCAACGACAAGTGGGGCGGCCTCGCGATGACGACAACGTAGTGCCATTCGCTCATTCGGCGCGCGCGGGCACCAGGATGTCGCGCTGGCCGTTTGTGCTCATGGAGCTCACGAGGCCGGCTTTTTCCATGTCCTCCACCAGACGCGCGGCTCGGTTGTAGCCGATCTTGAGGTGGCGCTGCACCAGCGAGATACTGGCCTTGCGATTTTTCAGAACGACTTCGACTGCCTGGTCGTACATCGGGTCTTTCTCACCGGCGCTGCCGCCCTCGCCCAGCAAATCGCCCTCGCCGTCGGCCGTGCCGCCTTCGAGCACGCCTTCGATGTAATTGGGCTCGCCCTGTGACTTCAGGTAGCCCACCACACGGTGCACCTCGTCGTCGCTGACGAAAGCGCCGTGCACGCGGATTGGCAAACCGGTTCCGCTGGCCATGTAGAGCATGTCGCCCATGCCAAGCAGGGCTTCAGCGCCCATCTGATCGAGGATGGTGCGGCTGTCGATCTTGCTGCTGACCTGGAACGCGATGCGTGTCGGGATGTTGGCCTTGATCAGGCCGGTGATCACATCAACGCTGGGGCGCTGCGTGGCCAGGATCAGGTGAATACCGGCGGCGCGCGCCTTTTGTGCCAGGCGTGCAATCAACTCTTCAATCTTTTTGCCGATCACCATCATCAGATCGGCCAGTTCGTCGATCACCACCACGATGTGCGGCAAACGCGCCAGCGGTTCGGGCGCTTCGGGTGTCAGGCTGAACGGGTTGTAGACGAATTCGCCGCGCGCCTTGGCATCGTCGATCTTGGCGTTGTAACCGGCCAGGTTGCGCACGCCAAGCTTGCTCAGCAATTTGTAGCGCCGCTCCATCTCGGCCACGCACCAGGTCAGGCCATAGGCGGCCTTCTTCATGTCGGTCACGACGGGCGCGAGCAGGTGCGGAATGCCTTCGTAGAACGACATCTCGAGCATCTTGGGGTCGATCATCAAGAAACGAACGTCGCTGGCCTCGGCCTTGTACAACAGACTCAGAATCATGGCGTTGATGCCGACCGACTTGCCCGATCCGGTGGTGCCGGCCACCAGCACGTGCGGCATCTTGGCCAGATCGACCACCACCGGGTTGCCCACGATGTCCTTGCCCAGGCCCATGGTGAGCATGGACTTGGCTTCGTTGTAGACCTGCGAACCGAGAATTTCAGAGAGTTTGATGGTCTGGCGCTTGGCGTTGGGCAATTCAAGCGCCATGTAATTCTTGCCCGGAATCGTCTCGACCACGCGGATCGAGACCAGGCTGAGTGAGCGCGCCAGGTCCTTGGCCAGGCCCACAATCTGCGAGCCCTTGACGCCGATGGCAGGCTCGATCTCGTAGCGCGTGATGACGGGACCGGGTTGCGCCAGCACGACGCGCACCTCAACGCCAAAATCCTTCAGGCGCTTTTCGATCATGCGGCTGGTCATCTCCAGCGTCTCGGGCGACACCGTCTCCTGGCGCAAGAGCGCGCCGTCGAGCAAATCGACCTGCGGCAAATGGCTGTCGGGCAACTCCATGAACAAGGGCTTTTGCCTCTCTTTGGCAACCCGGGCACTGAGCGGCACATCGGAGAGCACCGGCTCGATGCGCACCGGCAAAGGCGGCTGCGCGGCAACTTCCTCGCGTTCCTCAAACACCACTTCCTCGCGTTCGCGCGCGGCCTGTTGCCCCAGCGCCAGGTCCTGCTCCAGTTCACGCTTTTCACGCCGCGAATCAACCTGAAAATAAAGCCAGGCACCCAAGCGCTCGGCGACATGCGCCCAGGAAAAACGAAACACCAGCCCCGCTCCGAGCAGGCCCAGCGCGATCGCCAGCAAACCCGAACCAGAAAAACCAAACCAGCGGATGCAAAGCGGACCGATCAGATAGCCCAGGACGCCGCCCGCATGGCCCGGCAAGCGCGTCTCCAGACTGTACAAACGCGTCCACTCCAACGCAGCACTGGCGCACAACAACAACAGCAGACCGCACCAAAACGCACTGCGGCTGGACCTGAATCGCGCCAGGGCCGAGGCCGGGCTTGGCGGTGGCGCCAGTGCGTCGCGACCGTGCAGCCAATGCACGAGACCTGTAACCCAGGCCCGTACGCCCGCGGCAACGCACCACCAGACCGAAAATCCGAGCAGGTAATAGCTCGCGTCCGCCAGCAGGGCACCGAGCCGACCCGCGCGATTGAGCAAGGCCGCACCGCTGCCCGAGGTAGACCAGGCTGCGTCCTGCGGTGAGTAGCTGACCAGCGCCAGCAACCACAACAACATCAACACCAGGCCCGCGAACAGACCCAGTTCGTCGGTAAAGCGCCGCCAACCCGGGCGTGCAGGGTCGGCCTCTTGGCCACCGGAGTTCAGGGTATTAAGCGAATAAGTCATACTATGCCGAACTGTACACGGCAGCCGCCGTTTTTTTCCAGGAAAGCTCAGACGATGACAAATTCCAGACATGCCCGGGTCCTGATCCTCGGTTCTGGCCCGGCCGGCTACACGGCCGCCATTTATGCCGCGCGGGCCAACCTCAAGCCCCTCTTGATCACCGGAATGGCCCAGGGTGGCCAGTTGATGACCACGACCGAAGTCGACAACTGGCCGGCCGACGTTGATGGCGTGCAGGGTCCGGACCTGATGCAGCGCTTTCTGGCACACGCCGAGCGCTTCAAGACCGAAATCCTGTTCGATCACATCAGCGCCGTTGATTTCAGCAAACGCCCGTTCACGCTTAAGGGCGACAGCGGCGAGTACACCTGCGACGCGCTCATCCTCGCCACCGGTGCCTCCGCCAAGTACCTGGGCCTGCCGAGTGAGACCGCCTTCATGGGGCGCGGCGTTTCAGGCTGCGCCACCTGCGACGGCTTTTTCTACCGCGACCAGGTCTGCTGCGTTGTGGGCGGCGGCAATACTGCCGTGGAAGAAGCGCTGTATCTATCGAACATCGCCAGCAAGGTCGTCCTGGTACACCGGCGTGACAAGTTCCGCGCCGAGCCGATCATGATCGACAAGCTGATGGAAAAGGTGGCTGCCGGCAAGATCGAACTCAAGACCTTCTCCATGCTCGATGAAGTACTGGGCGACGCCAGCGGCGTCACTGGCGTGCGCCTGAAGAACGTCAACAGCGGCGCCACCGAAGACATCACACTCCAGGGCTGCTTTATTGCCATCGGCCACGCGCCCAACACCGAGATCTTCCAGGGCCAGTTGGAGATGGCCGGCGGCTACATCGTGACCCAGGGCGGGCTCAAGGGCTTCGCCACCATGACCAGCGTGCCCGGCATTTTTGCCGCCGGCGACGTGCAGGACCACATCTACCGCCAGGCCATCACCAGCGCCGGTACCGGCTGCATGGCAGCGCTGGATGCCCAGCGTTTCCTCGAGCAGGGCTGAAGCGGCTGGCTTCGTCGAACCTACGGGCAGGCGCTGCGGAAGAACTCGGCACGCTGGCGTGAGGCGGCGTGCGTTCTCAAATAATCAGGGACGAGTTCCGCCAGATTACCGCTCTTTACCGCAATCCGGTCAAAGAACAATGCCGTTCGAGCCGAGTCGATTTTTCGGGTGCATAGGAGCGTGTGCGCGTAACTATCAGCATCGGCTTCAAATGCGCGGCTGTAGCGAAGCTGGCCCAGCGTGACCGGCACGGCCGCGAGCAAACTCGAGTAGTCGCCGATCAAGGCGGCGCCCAGAATCGACAGAGCCGAAGTCTGAATCACGCTGCGCAGCGCATGATGCGACTCCACGTGACCCAGTTCATGCGCAAGCACGCCCGTGATTGCATCCAGATCACCGTCCACCAAAGTAACCAGTTCGTCGGTCAGGACAACGGTCTTGCCCGGCAGCGCGAAAGCGTTTGGCCCGACACTGGAATGCCGTATGAACAGGGTGTATTGCCCAGCTTCACTGCCCAGCAACTCGCGAAAGCGCCAGTCGATCTTGTCTCGCTGATCCATGTCCAAACCAGATGGCTGCAGCATGCGTCCCTCCAGTTCTGCGAACACAGCACGACCCAGGCGCGCGTCCATCGAGGCCGGCATCATCTGCGTGCCGGCCTCGGCCAATTTGGGTAAAAGCCAGACATAGAAGACCAGCACCGCAGTCGCCAGGAACGCAATCGACAGAGCGACCAGACGCCAGTCGCGCTCCAGCATGGAAACAAAACCCGGCATCTGCACGCTCACGACGCCGGCCTGGCGCAATGGTGCCAGCGCCTCGTGTCCATCGCGCAACTCGCAGTAGCTGCCGTCGGCAAAGCTCAAAAGCCAGGGGCTATTGCACGATGACCGGGTCAATCGAGCGTCGCTCGCAGGCAGCGTGATTGGCCCGTCCGCGCGGTCGAGAACGATCTGCCTGCCCGCAACACGCAAGCGCACATCATGCCGGGTGGAACTTACTCCATCAAAAAACGCAGCGGAAAAGGAGCCCGCCCCCGGTGCCGGGTCGCTGCTGCAGCCCTCATATGAAATGCTCATAGGCCCACATCCATCTCGAAAAGTTCGGCGGCACTCTCGCCGGTGGCACCGCGCCGCGACTGACCGGCCCCTAGCTTGAAATCTCCCAGATGCTGAACTCCGGTGACTGTCATGGTCTGCAGCCGGTAACGTGCCAATTGGATGGCGGCGAACGGGCGGTACAAACCGAGACTCAGAATCATTCCCAAGGTATTCATGAACTGGAGCCACAACAGGCGCCGGGCCGAGAGGTTGCAGCGAAAGCCCACAGGCCCCACTGTTGTCTTCTCCCATACGAGTTTTTGAAAGCAGGCCGAAAAATACGAGCCAATAGAAAGAAAACAAAACCAAAAAAGCAAGAAAATCACAACGCCCATCGCATCCCCGCCATGACTGCTCTTGAACACATTCACGGCTACTGCAGCTGCAATCGCGCCCCCCACAACACCTCCAAAAAGCCCGGCCCCCGCCAACATAATCAAACCCACAATCCAGATAAAAACGAAGTCATAAGTCCCTGCTGAAAATCCAAATCGGGTATCCCCGAAGCGCAGATTGCTTTGCATGTAGCGCCGAAACAAGGCATGAAAGAACGGCAACGCCAGCAAACCCAGCAAAGACAAAATCGGAACCCACAGGGCAGCCTTGGGTCCCAATGCAAAAGCGGCAACGACTGAAGGGGAAAACGACACGAGCATTGGCGGCGCATAGACACGGTAGGCTCTGCCCAGGCCGCCATCAAAACCGAAACTCAGCCCACGATAGCGCGTGTTGCGCGCCCTGAACAGGCTGGATTGCCACAACAGAAAAGGCAAGACGGCAACAAGCCAAAGGGTGTAGAGAGCACCGGCTGTTGCAGAATACTGAAATGCCAAGTAGTTCAGCACAAACAGGCCCAGTGCCAGCAAGCGCCCAATCAGAATCGCCGCTGGGCTGGCCACGTAGTCAAACACGGCACCATCGAGTTCCGTGTTGCGGTAGAAATACTGCAGGCGCCGCACTTTGGCCCAGGGACCGTACAAGCCCATACTCAGAATAGTCAAGCTCAAATTCACGGCCCAGATCCGGAAATACTCGGCGCCGGAGCCGGTGAAACGCAGCGCCGCTTCCCGTTCCACGACCGGCGCCTGGTCCAAGTCGGCATCGCCGCTTGAATGCGTGTTGTCAGAGTCTCCCATGGTCCTCCCTATCCAGTCGCGTCCGTGGCGCCTGTATTTTTTCGGGATGCTATCAGAACCCTCCCAGGTCCAGCGTTTCCTCGAGCAGGGCTGAAGCGGCTATAATCTGCCTCGTTTCCGGCTTTCTTCACGCCCTGTCCATACCGGGCTTGGGGTGGCCGGAAAATCTCTTTACCGCCACGCAGCAGTGTGGCGAGGTGCGGCGAAAGCTGTTAATTTTTTCTCTGGAGTGTCCAAATGGCACGCGTATGTGAAGTCACGGGCAAAGGCCCGATGGTCGGGAACAAAGTTTCCCACGCCAACAACAAAACCAAGCGCCGGTTCCTGCCGAACCTGCAATATCGCCGCTTCTGGGTCGAGACCGAAAACCGCTGGATCCGCCTGCGGATTTCCAACGCCGGTCTGCGCATGATCGACAAAAACGGTATTGATGCTGTGCTCGCAGACCTGCGCTCACGCGGTCAAGCCTGAAACCATTAAGGACTAATCATGGCTACCAAAGGCGGACGCGAAAAAATCAAGCTGGAATCGACAGCCGGCACCGGTCACTTCTACACGACCGACAAGAACAAGAAGACCATGCCCGAGAAAATGCTGATCAAGAAATTTGATCCCAAAGCTCGCAAGCATGTGGACTACAAGGAAATCAAGCTCAAGTAAACCGAGCGTTGATACAAAAAACCCGGCTCATGGCCGGGTTTTTTTATGCCTGAAGAACAGAGGTTCAGGCGTTTTTTGTCGCCACGATGACCTGGAAGTTGCCGAAGAACACCGTGCGCCGCTCGCAGGTGAAGCCGCCCATGGCTTCGAGTTGCTTGAGCGGGTCATGCGAATCCCACAGCGCCAGACCGAGCGGCTCGAACACTTTGAAGTAGGTCCAGCTCAAAGCGCGCAACACCCACAGGTCAGGGCGATGAAACTCGGCCAGATAGAGCTTGCCGCCCGGTGCCAGCACGCGGCCTGCTTCCTTCAGGGCCTGGCCCTTGAGGTGGTGCGGAAGTTCGTGCAGCAGGAAGAAGATCACGTTGGCATCAACCGAGGCGTCGGCCTGCTTCATGGCGGTGGCGTTTTCTTCCAGAAACTGGATCTTGCCGGGATAGGCCAGCAACTTGCTCTGGGCATGATCGAGTTCGTTCTTGATGATGTCGGCAATCAGCACGCGGCGAGCGCCGGCGTCAACTGCCGCAGCCACGACACGCGGGATCACATTGCCAAAAGCGCAGGAGGTGATCAGCACGTTCTTGCCAGTCAATTTCGTCTTGAGCAGACCGGCCACGATCGTGGACACCAAACGGTCATACTGGAACAGCAGAATCGCGGCAATGATCGGCTGGAAATCGATCATGCGAATCAGGCGCATGTTGGAGTAGATCGGATAGACGTGGTCGGCCTCAGCCGGCGTGCCAGGCATGACCGCGCGCATGATCAAAGCGCCCCGCGTCACCGTGAAAAAGAACAGCGCGGTAAAAGACAGAACAGCAACCACCGAAACAAACGTGTACAGCAACCAGGCAGGCATAGCTTTCCTTAATGGATTCGAGACAATCTGGGGGATCAGTGCGCCAGCAGGCCAACGCGCATCACGCAGCGAGCATTATCGCCGTACCGTCCCTGAATACTCGCGATATTACTTGATACAGGACAATATTCTACGCCGCGCCCAGCACCGTTAAGCCCCCGAGGAAGGGCCGCAGAACCGGCGGTACCGTAATGGAACCGTCGGCATTCTGGTAATTTTCGATCACGGCCACCAACGCGCGCCCGACCGCCAGGCCAGAACCATTGAGGGTGTGCACCAGTTCGTTCTTGCCCTGCGCGTTTTTGAAGCGCGCCTGCAGTCGCCGCGCCTGGAAGGCTTCGCAGTTCGATACCGAACTGATTTCGCGGAAGGTGTTTTGCGCCGGCAACCAGACTTCAAGGTCGTAGGTCTTGGCCGCGCCAAAGCCCATGTCACCAGTGCACAGCGCCATCACGCGGTATGGCAGACCGAGCTTTTGCAGGATCGCCTCGGCGTGGCCGGTCATCTGTTCCAGCGCTTCGTAGCTCTTGTCGGGGTGCACGATCTGCACCATCTCGACCTTGTCGAACTGGTGCTGGCGGATCAGGCCGCGCGTGTCACGCCCGGCACTGCCAGCTTCCGAGCGAAAACACGGCGTGTGCGCCGTCAGCTTGATCGGCAACGCCGACTCGGCCACCACCTCGTCACGCACGAAGTTGGTCAGCGTCACCTCACTGGTTGGAATCAGGTACAGCGCTGTGTTATCCGGTTGCGTTTCGCCCTCTTGCCCGCCCTTCTTCGCGGCGAACAAGTCGCACTCGAACTTGGGTAACTGGCCGGTGCCGCGCAGCGTGTCGCCGTTGACGATGTAGGGCGTATAGCACTCGGTGTAGCCGTGCTCCTGGGTTTGCACGTCCAACATGAACTGCGCCAGTGCGCGATGCAAGCGGGCAATCGGCCCCTTCATCACCGTAAAACGCGCGCCCGTCAACTTCACGCCCATCTCAAAATCCAGCCCCAGCGGTGTGCCCAGATCAACATGGTCTTTCACCGCAAAGTCAAAGACCCGCGGCGTACCCCAGGTGCGCGCCACCACATTGCCGTGTTCATCCGCGCCCAGCGGCACACTCTCATGCGGCAGGTTCGGCACCGCCAGCAGCAGCGTCTGCAATTCGGCCTGGATCTGTTCGAGGCGCGCAGCCGAACTTTCCAGTTCGTTCTTGAGTCCCGCCACCTCGGCCATGACGGCATCGACCTCAGCCTGCCCGGCAGCGCCCTTGGCCTTGAGCTGACCAATCTGTTTGCTGAGGCTATTGCGCCGGCTCTGCAATTCTTCGGTGCGCATCTGGATCGTCTTGCGTTCAGACTCCAGCGTCTGAAACGCGGCCACATCCAAAAAAGCCTGTGGCTTTTTGCGGGTTTCCAGGCGCGCAACGGCGCCGGCGAGGTCTTTTCGGAGCAGGGTAATGTCTAGCATGATTCGATTGTAGTTTTTGGCGAAAGCGTTGCCGGGTCGAGGTTGGCACCGCACAAAATGAGGCCGACTGTTTCGTCGGCTCGCGGCACATAGGCGCCACACTGCAGCGCAGCCAGCCCGAGCGCTGCAGCCGGCTCCACCGCCAGCTTGAGTTCGCGCCAGAGCCAGCGCTGCGCATCATTGATGGCCTGATCGCTCAGCAGCAGCGCATCGCGCACATGGCGCTGGGTCAGTTCCCAGGCCAGCGCGCCAATGCGCCTGGCACCCAGTGAATCGGCGGCGATGCCACTGACCGCCACATCCACCGGCTGCCCGGCCTGACGTGCAGCGAAAAGCGTCGGCGCCAGTTCTGGCTCCAGCGAGACGACACGCACGCGGTCTTCAAACCAGGCCGACACACCGCCGATCAGTCCGCCGCCGCCAACGCTGACCAGCACGCTATCGGGCAGCGCACCGGCCTGCGCCTCAATCTCGGCCGCCAGCGTGCCGGCGCCCGCCACCACCTCAAACTGATCGTAAGCATGCAGCATCAGCGCGCCGCTTTGCTGCTGGCGTGCCACACAGGCCTCCTGCGCCTGTGCATAAGCGGCGCCCGTCACCACCACGGTCGCGCCGAGCTGACGCAGGCGTTCGCGCTTGGCTGCGCTCGAAATTTCGGGCACAAACACTTCACACGGCAGACCCAGCGCCTGCGCCGCCGCTGCCGTGGCAATGCCGGCATTGCCGCCGGAAGCGATGATGACGCCGCTGGCCGGCACTGTGTTCGACAGCATGCGGTTGAGCATGCCGCGCGCCTTGAAACTGCCGCCTACTTGCACCTGCTCAAGCTTGAGCCAAACCTGCGCGCACGGCAGTCCCATTGCCGCACCTGAGAGCCGCAGCAGCGGCGTCTCGCGCAGGAAATCGCCATGGGCAGCCAGGCGCAGCCGCGCCGCTTCGACGTCGATTCGGGTTGGTGCGGTAAGGTTCATGGCGCCTCCACCTTCAAGCCCTTGGGCAGCGGGAACTTGACGGTTTCCGGCGTGCCGTTCATGCTGCGCACCGACACAGCGCCGAGCGCCTTGATGCGGTCAATTACCTGATTGACCAGGATCTCGGGTGCCGAGGCACCGGCCGTCAGACCCACGCGCTGCTGCCCGGCAAACCAGGCTGGCTGCAACTCATCTGCGCTGTCAACCATGTGGCTTGGCGTGCCGAGTTTGCGTGCGAGTTCAGCCAGACGGTTGCTGTTGGAACTGGTCGGGCTGCCAACCACGATCACCACGTCCACCTGCGAACTCATGACCTTCACCGCGTCCTGCCGGTTTTGTGTGGCGTAGCAAATGTCTTGCTGCTTCGGTTCGCGCACATTCGGAAAACGCGCCTTGATGGCGGCGGCAATCTCAGCCGCATCGTCAACACTGAGCGTGGTTTGCGTCACCACCGCCAGCTTTTCGGTCTGCGCCGGGCGCACGCGCGCCACGTCGGCCACATCTTCAACCAGGTGGATGCCGCCTTCGAGCTGGCCCATGGTGCCCTCGACTTCCGGGTGCCCCTTGTGGCCGATCATGATGAATTCAAAGCCCTGTTTGTGCAGCTTGGCCACTTCTACGTGCACCTTGGTCACCAGCGGGCAGGTCGCGTCGAACACCTGAAAGCCACGCGCCGCCGCTTCCCGTTGCACGGCGCGGCTGACACCGTGTGCCGAAAAAATCAGCGTGGCGCCGGGCGGAACCTCGTCCAGGTCTTCGATAAAGATCGCGCCCTTGGCCTTGAGGTCGTTGACCACATAGGTGTTGTGCACGATCTCGTGGCGCACGTAAATCGGCGCGCCAAACTTGCCCAGTGCGCGCTCGACAATCTCGATGGCGCGGTCAACACCGGCGCAAAAGCCACGCGGCTCTGCCAAAAGGACTTCAACACCGGCACTCACAGCACACCGATCACATGAACTTCAAACGTCACCGGCTGGCCAGCCAGCGGGTGGTTGAAGTCAAACAGCACCGCCTCACCGCGATCATCACTGCGCAACTGGCGCACCGTGCCGGCAAAGCGACCCTGGCCATCGGGCGTGGGGAACTGCACCACGTCGCCCACAGCGTAACTTTCAGCCGCATCGCCCATCTCAACCAGCACTTGACGTGCCAGCCACTGCAGCATGTCGGGATTGCGCTCGCCAAAAGCGGCGCCCGGCTCCAGATCAAAACTGGCGCGGCTGCCCTCGCTCAAACCCAGCAAATGGGCTTCGAGCGCCGGCGACAAAGCGCCGCTGCCCAGCGTCAGAGTCGCGGGCTTGCCGGCAAAGGTATTGATCAAATCGCCGGCCGGTCCGGCCAGTCGGTAGTGCAGCGTGAGAAACGAGTCCGATTCAACACAGAGAAGAGTGGCAGTCATTAAGGAGTCCCGGATAAACTGGGCTGATTGTAAAAGCCCACCCAATGCCCCTGAAAGACCTACCCCTTGACGCCCAGCCGCGTGAAAAGCTGCTCGCGCGCGGCGCTGCGGCCCTGAGCGATGCCGAGTTGCTCGCGCTGCTGCTGCGCACTGGCATCAAAGGCAAGGGCGTGCTGCAGATGGCGCAGGAACTGCTGCAACTCAAGCCCGCCGACCGTGATGGCAGCGCGGGCTTTGATGGCATTGCCGGCCTGCTCAACGCCAGCGCCGACGACCTCAAGGCCGTCAAAGGCCTGGGCCCGGCCAAACGCTCCGAACTGGTGGCGGTGCTCGAACTGGCACGGCGTGCCATGGCGCAGCAACTCAAAGCGCGCACCGTCTTCGCCAGCCCGGACGCCGTCAAGCACTATCTGCAACTGCACCTGGCGAACAAGGATCACGAAGTCTTTGCTGTGCTTTTTCTGGACGTGCAAAACCGCCTGCTCGCGCTGAAGGAAATGTTTCAGGGCACGCTGACGCAGACCAGCGTCTACCCGCGCGAAGTGGTGTTGCAGGCGCTCAAATACCAGGCCGCTGCCGTCGTGCTGGCGCACAACCACCCCAGCGGAACCGTGCAGCCCTCGCGCGCCGACGAAGCCCTGACGCAGACCCTGAAAACCGCGCTGGCGCTGATCGACGTGCGCGTGCTCGATCACGTGATCGTGGCGCCCGGTGAAGCACTGTCGATGGCAGAGCGGGGTCTGCTGTGAGCGCCAAACCCATCAAAATCGCCAGCCTGGCCGGACTGAAACAGGTCAAGCGCGAGATCGAGGCCAAAGCACAGCAGCAGGCACAGCAGGCAGCCGAACTGGCGCGCGCCAAGCAACTGGTCGTCAACGAAGCCAATCTCTTTGTGCGCGCCGCTGGCGTGGTGCAGCCGCTGCCGCAAAAGCGCCATGCACAACTCCGCAAAGCGCTGCCGGTGCCGCAGGTCATGCAATACCAGCACGACGAGAAAGCCGTGCTGAGCGAAGCCATCAGCGACGAGTTCGACGTCGGCACGTTGCTCGACGCCGACGACATGCTGAGCTTTCGCCGCCCCGGCATTGGCCCGGATGTGACGCGCAAACTGCGCGCCGGCGAGTGGAGCATCCAGCGCCAGATCGACCTGCACGGCCTGCGCCGCGACGAAGCGCGCGAGCACCTGAGTTTCTTCATCCGCGAAGCGCACCAGCAAGGCATCCGCTGCGTGCGCGTGGTCCACGGCAAGGGCCTGGGCTCACCCGGCAAGGCGCCGGTTCTCAAGAGCCGCGTGCACAGTTGGCTGGTGCAAAAACAGGAAGTGCTGGCCTTCGTTCAAGCCAAACCCGCCGATGGCGGTGGCGGCGCGCTGCTGGTGCTCTTGATGGCGTCTAGGGGCTGAGGCTGAACGACGGTTCGTCATGGCGTCCCCGGATCGGAGTCCGGGATGACAAGTAAAGCCAGGGGCTACTGCGCCGCCCGGCGCAGGGTCTCGATAACGGGACGGCGCAGCACTTCGCGCAGGCCCCACCAGCCCGCCAGCAGGGCCAGCACAGCGCCGCTGATGGCGCCGAACAAGGGCACCCAGAGCGAGACCGCCCACTCAAAATCAAAGACGTAGTAGGCCAGCGCCCAGCCAACCACCATCGCCACCAGCGAGGCCAGCAAACCGGCGAGCAGGCCGACACCGATGAGCTCAGCGCGCTGCACCTGGCGCAGCAAGCGGCTGGTGGCGCCCACGGCGCGCATCACGGCAAATTCGCGCGTGCGCTCTTCGCGTGTCGCGCTGACAGCAGCAAACAGCACCACCAGACCGGCGGCCAACGTGAAGGCGAACAGAAACTCAATTGCCCCGATCACCTGATCGAGCACGCGCTGCACCTGGGCGATGGTGCTGGTCATGTCCACCGTCGTGATATTCGGAAAGCGGCGTACCAAGGCGTTATCGAAGCCCGGCGCGGGAGGCGCGCGGAATGCGCTCATGTAGGTGGCGGGCACCTTGGGCAAATTGCTCACCGGGTACATGGCAAAGAAATTGGCACGCATCGAGCCCCAGTCCACCTTGCGCAGCGAGCTGATGCGCGAGTCGGTCTGCATACCGCCGACGTCAAAGCGCAGCGTGTCACCCAGCTTGAGCTTGAGCGTTTTCGCCAATCCTTCCTCGACGCTGATGGCGCCCTGCTCTTCCTCGGTCCAGCGCCCAGCGGTAACGACGTTTTGCATCGGCTGCCTGGAACTGTTTGAGAGATTGAACTCACGCTCCACCAACCGGCGGGCGCGCTCGTCGGCGTAGTCCTGCGCCGCCACCGGTTTGCCGTTGATCGCGACGAGCCGGCCGCGGATCATCGGGTACCAGTCGAAGCGCTGCACACCACCCTCGCGCAGCGCCTGCCGGAAAGCATCGCCCTGCTCGGGCATGATGTTGATGACAAAGCGGTTCGGCGCGTCCTGCGGCGTGGCCTGACGCCAACTCGCAATCAGGTCGGTACGCAGCAGCACCAGCAACACCAGCGCCAGCAGTCCCAAGGCCAGCGCACTGACCTGCAACACGGCAAAAGCCGGGCGCGCCGAGATCTGGCGCGTTGCCAGCAGCAGCGCGCGCGGCGCGTTGCGCTCACTCACCAGACGGCGCAGCAGCGCCACCGCAGCCCAACTCGTCAGCGCAAACAACAGGGCCGCGCCAGCGAAACCACCAACCGCGATCAAGCCCAGCGTCAGATCGCTGCTGGCGGCCAGCAGCAGCGCAGAAAACCCGGCCACGCCCAGACCCAGCACCGCCAGTGAGGCGGCCTTGAGCTGACCGACATCGCGCCGGATCACGCGCAGCGCCGGCACCTGCGCGAGTTGCAGCACCGGCGGCAGACCAAAGGCCACCAGCAGCGTCAAGCCCATGCCCATGCCAAACAGCACCGGCCACAGGCTTGCGGCGGGCAGCGCAGCGTCCACCAGACCGGCCAGCAGCAACACAAACACATGGTGCACCGCGTAGCCGCAGGCCACGCCCAGCGCGCTGGCCAGCGCGCCAATCAGGATGAACTCGAAGGCGTAGGCCAGCGCAATCGTGCGCTGGCTCAAGCCCAGTACGCGCAGCATGGCGCAATCGTCGAGATGGCTGGCGGCAAAACCACGCGCCGCCAGCGCCACCGCCACTGCGCTGAGCAACGCCGCCAGCAAGGCAATCAGGTTGAGAAACTTCTCGGCGCGCTCGATGGTCTGCCCCAGTTCCGGTCGCCCACCCTGCAGCGACTCGACGCGCAAGCCGCGCGCCTCGGGCTTCTTCACCTCCAGTTGCGCCCAATCGACATAGGTCTTGATGCGCCCCTCGTCGCCCGCGAGTGCCAGTCGGTAACTGATGCGGCTGGCCGGTTGGATCAGCGCCGTGGCGGCAATATCAGCGCGGTTGATCATGACGCGCGGGGCAAAGTTCATGAAGCCCGCGCCGCGATCGGGCTCGTTGACAATAATTTTGTCGATGTGCAGACGGGTCTCACCCAGCAACAGGGTATCGCCCATCTGCAGGCCCAGTGCTTCAAGCAGCGGCGCTTCAACCCAGGCCGCGCCAGAGGCGGGAATGACACGCACCAGACTGCCCGCAGCCAGCGGCGCACTGGCCACGGTCAGGCTACCGCGCAAGGGGTAGCCGCCCTCCACCACCTTGAGCGCCACCAATTTGGCCGCGCCACCGCGCGCATCAACCGCGCGCGCCATGGTCGGAAAACCCAGCGTCTGCACCTGCTCCAGCCCAAGCGCGCGCGCCTTTGTGATGAAGGCGGCCGGTGTCGGGTTGTCGCTGACGATCACCGCATCGCCACCGAGCAGTTGGCGTGCATCACGTTGCAAACCGCCTTTGAGCCGATCGGCAAAAAATCCGACCGCCGTCAGCGCCGCCACCGCCAGCGTCACGGCAACGATCAGCAAACGCAGTTCACCCGAACGCAGATCGCGCCACAGCGAGCGAGCGCCCAGGCGCCAGAAAGAAATCATCATGGTGTGCCAGCCGTGGCCAGTTCCGGTTGCAGCAGCAGGCGCTCAGGCGCGCTGTAGCAGAGAAAACGCCGGTTCGTGGCGCGGCCGATTGCGCACAGACCCAGACGCTGCGCCAGCGCGTGACCCATCTGCGTCATGCCGCTGCGCGAAACGACGATCGGCACGCCCATCTGCGCCGACTTGATCACCATCTCGCTGGTCAATCGACCGGTGGTGTAGAACACCTTGTCAGCGCCATCCAGGCCTTGCATCCACATCGCGCCGGCAATGGTGTCGATGGCGTTATGCCGGCCGACGTCTTCGACGAACAGCAGCAGTTCCTCGCCCCGAAACAGGGCGCAGCCATGCACCGAGCCTGCCGATTTGTAGGTGCTCTCATTGAGCCGCATGGTATTGACGATGGCGTAGAGCTGCGCCTGGCGCAACGTGGCTTCGGGCAGCACCAGTTCATCGACTTCGGCCATCAGGTCGCCAAACATGCTGCCCTGACCACAGCCGGTGGTGTGCACACGCTTGGCGGTGCGTGCTTGTAGGTTGGCAATGCCCTTGTGCGTCTTGACTGCGGCCGCGCCCACTTCCCAATCCACCGTGATCGAATGCACTTCAGTCGCCGACTTGATCAGCCGCTGGTTGCGCAAAAAACCCAGCACCAGCAGCTCCGGTTGCGCGCCCAGCGTCATCAGCGTGACCAGTTCCTGCTTGTCAACGTAAAGGGTCAACGCACGCTCCGCCGGCATTGAAATCGCCACCTGCTGGCCAAATTCATTGAGCGCGCTGACCTCGTGCGTCAGGGGCGCGCGGGCCTGTGTCAGATACGGAAGCGCGGATTGAATTTTCGACATCAGGCCGCCAATGTAACGGATTGGCGCACCCGCCCGGCTCGCAGGGCAATGATCCGCTTGTCCGCCCTTCTACATTGGTCTGGCAAAATTGGCATGGTTGCTGCTACCAGTAGGGCATTATCTTTACCAGCACGACTTTTTGGGCAGCCGTATGAACCGACCTCGCTTTCAGACAGCACGCAAGCTGCTGGTTTTATCCACCACCGTGTTTTTCATGCTCCTTTTGGGCGGCTGCGGCGGTGGCGCCTCGCCTGCGTCTCCCGTGCTCAACGAATCATTCAGAACAGACAGCAACAAAAATATTTCCATTAGGTCCGACGCGCTGAACCATGAATTCCTGTTGCAGGGGAACATGATCAAACTTGAAGGCGCCCAGAACTTCACTGGGCTCAAGAGCCGGGTCGTCGTCTTTCAGAAGCAGGCTGGCAAGCTCTTCATGCTGGAATCCCAAATCGGGCATACGGTCATGCCCGACACCCCCTTTGCCATCATCCTGGCCGAGTTTCCCATCACCACGGAAGACGGCGGCTGGATCTGGTTTGATTTCAATCAGGGCATGTCCAAGGTATTTACGACGGCTGAAATATATGCGTCCGACGTGCAAGGCAGCGCCTACACACCGTCCTTCGACATCGTATCGGTGAGGAGCAGTTACTTGACCGGGGTCGATGCCAGCCAGTTGAATCGTCTGGCCTTGCGACAGTCGGCCCAGGTCGAAATCAACAGCAATACGGTGCAGAATCTGGAGCTCCGCTATTACCTCTCCCCCTATCTGCCAGACCCTACTTTCAAGCAGACTGTGTCGCCCGGCTTCACGAATGCCGGTTATTTCGAAGTCATGCCGCAGGATGTGGCAGGTGGTGCCAAGACCAAAGTGCTGGCCATGAAATGGCAACTGAACAAAGAACCGATCACCTATTTCATTTCCGCCAACACACCGCCAGAGTACCGTGATGCCTTGAAGAACGGTGTGCTGTACTGGAACCAGGCACTGGGGCAGGATGTCTTCGCCGTGGCCGACGCGCCGCTGGGTGCTACGGCACCTGACATGGACCGCAACATGATCCAGTGGGTGACCGATGACAGTTCGGCATCGGCCTACGCGGACATCCAGGCCGATCCGAGAACCGGCCAGATACTGCACGCCCAGGTCTTCATGCCAAGCGCGTTTGCAGTCGGGAGTCGAAAAGAGGCATGGCGCGCGCTCAAACTGCTGGCCGCACCGGCAGCTGCGACGACGCAGGTCGCGCTAAAGAACCTGCACGCACCCGCCATCTGCGACTTGTCGGTCAAAGAGGGAGTACTCAGGCGGATAACGGCCCTGCTGGCGAGCAATGCCAGCGATGCTGCGATATTGAAGACAGCGCAAGCAACCGTGCAGCAGATCGTGACCCATGAGATTGGTCACACCATGGGGCTGCGCCACAACTTTGCCGGTAGTCTGGCTGCCGTCTACAACGGCAACAAGCGCGAGGACCTGTATAGCAACTTTCTGAACAACAAACCCTACGTTGTCGGGGTGCTGCCATCGAGCAGCGCGATGGACTACCACGATTCGGTCGAAGACATTCTGATCGCCCAGCGCTTCAACACCGGCAACGGTACCCTGCCGCATGACATCAGCGCCATGAAGTTTCTTTATCAGGACAAGGCGCTGGACACGAGCATCCCCTATTGCACCGACTCGGACGCTTATGGCGTCATGCAGGACTGCATGCGGTTTGATCACGGCCGCTCGCCCTTGGAATACGCATCCTCGGAAATCGAATACCAACTACGGCCCGACATCCTGCCGGTCATGTTCTACCTTGAGCAGGTGGCAAAACTGATGGAGACCGGAGCCCGCGTTGCCGATTTGCACCCGTCGCCTGGTGAGAAAGCAAACAGCCTGCTGCGAACCAAACCGCTGCTGCTGCTGCCCTTCACCCAGGCCGGCTTTTATGCGCGCACGCTCAAGAGTTACTATCCCGGCACCCTGTTCTGGGACGTCGATCAAACCAGCCTGCGCGCCGCAGTCATCCCGGTTGTCCGTTCCGATCTCGACGCCTGGCTCCAGTCCAACCCCCTGGGCCTCACATCCCTGAGCGGGATGTTCCGAATCGTCGATCCCGCCTGGAAAGACGCGTGGATCAAGCGTTTCAACACGCTCACCGAAGACCCCGCTTTCTATACGATTGTTGACCAGGACGGCAACAACCGGACCTTTACACCCGCTGAGCGGGCCCAACTGCGGACCATGGCGGCCGACTTCTTCAGCAAGCTGATTCCCGCGCTGGCAAGTGAAGACGTCCGCTTGTTGAATTCGGTCAGTGCCAAGATCGATGTGGTGGACGGCACAGCCGGTGATGCGCTGCTGGCCGCCATGAACGCAAGCAGCAAAACCTACGTGGAGGCCAAAACCGGTACCACGCTGGGTGCCACGCTTAACAAGGCCGCACTGACTTTGCCGCTGTTCAGATACGACTGGCCACTGCGACTCGATGCTTCGCGCCTGATGAACAACCGGTCCATCACTTCCGCCCTCTGGTGGGGGATGCGGGAAACCGAGGCAAATAAAAACTCATTCACAACGCTGCTGAATGAATCGATTGCCGGCAGTGGCGACATCTTCACCTCGCAAGCTGTTTCCGATGGTTTTGCCAGTACGAGCACCAGCAATGCTGCGTATCAGTGGTACCTGGAAAACATGAACATTCTCACTATGGGTTTCCTGGCGCGATAAGCCTGATTGGTGTGATCTGCGGCCATGTCGGACTGCAGTAATTACGAATAGGCGAGCACAGCGCCCAAAATCAAGCCAAGAACCACCAGGTGCGGCGTAAAAGTTGCGAGCGCAGATCCATTTGATTTCGTGTGTTGGATGAAATCCAGAGCGCTTCCGGTGTGCTCTTGTGCCAGATCGAGATCAAAAGTGGGTGCCGGGGTAGTGAGTATTTTTTGCATGCAGTGATGGTAAGGTTTGAATATTAAGGGTGGCTTAGTCAGAGGGCCGTCGTTTCATTGCCTGGCTCGCCAGCGACCGCTCAGCGCTGGGGCGTGGAGTGCACAACGAGCCTATTTTGGAGCGCATCTGGCGCTTTTCCGGAGTCGAAGTGGTAACGGAAAGAAACAGTTAAAAGCGAGGTGTTGCGATGGCCAAGCGTTCCTACCCCCTGTCCAGGGTATACGGCCTACCCAAACCCGGGCCGGTGCTGCTGCTGTCCGCATGGTGAACCGCTACGGCCTGCTCGTACTCGAAGTGCGAAAAGCCTGGGTCGATCCCGCCATCAAAGCGCCAGCCACCTTGCACCACCAGCGGCGCGGCGCCTTCCGCGTGGCGGGTGAGGTCATCCGGCCACCCTCGAAGATGAGATAGACAACTGCGCCCCGCTGATCACCCATTGCGGCCGCAGGACTGAGCGCTTCAGGGGACTGGGGTGCAGCGTTATGCAAAGATCCCAGTTATGAGAAGTTGGACATGGGAAGGCACGCAAGGCGCCTCGTACAAAATGGTCTAGCATCTTGCGGCACTTCTCATAATCACAGCTTCTTCAGGAAGTTGAGCAGTGAGTCCGAGGCA
>CAIWNX010000291.1 GCA_903914175.1 uncultured beta proteobacterium
ACCTAGTATGAAAAAAGTATGAAATAGCTAGGCGAATTATAGCGGTCAATGGCGAATAGTCAAACTCGTAAGTTGTTGATTTATATATGATTATGAACTTTGGCGAACAATTGAAAAGATAATTTCCCTTCTTTCGCAATGCAGAGGTCGTGAGTTCGATCCTCATCCTCTCCACCACAAATTTTGATTGAATCAAGCACTTGCCGGAAACGCCAGGTGCTTTTTTCTTGTCCCTTGACTTTCGACCCCAACCAACTGCAGTGACGTAAAGACACGCATCTTGCCGTCAGACCATAAAAAGACTATATTCAGTCCTCATCAAATGTCAGGGAAACGGCCATGCGCTACTCGTCTCAGGTCAAACCCATCAGTTACCTCAAGGCCAACGCGGCGGAGGTTTTGGCGCAGCTTGCCGAGCAGCGCCAGCCGATGCTGATTACGCAAAACGGGGAGGCCAAAGCGGTGCTGCAGGACGTGGCCTCGTTTGAAGAAACGCAGGAAACGATGGCACTGCTGAAGATTCTGGCGCTGGGCAATCAGGACGTGGCGGCAGGCAAGGTGAAGCCGGTGGCTGATGTGGTGGCTCGTCTGCGCGCCAAGCGCGCAAATGCCTGATGACTGGCGCGCCGGCCGAGTTTGAAGTCCTGCTCACCCAGGGTGCCGAGCAGGACCTGGAGGCGATCTACGACTACATCGCCGAGTTTGATTGCGTGGCCAACGCCAACCATGTGCTCGACCAATTGATGCGTGTGGTGAACAGTTTGTCACGGTTCTCCCAGCGTGGCAGCTACCCGAAGGAGTTGCTGGCGCTGGGCATCAAGGAATACCGGCAGACCTCGTTCAAGCCCTACCGGGTGAACTACCGGGTCACGGGTGATCGAGTCATCATCTTCCTGATTGCAGATGGACGACGCGATATGCAGTCGGTGCTTGCACGCAGGCTGCTGGGTTAAACCGCATCGTACGGAACGGGGTAACCAAGGATTTATTGGGGTAATTGTGTGACAATATACCCCAATTAAATCCGGCATTACCCTGTTTCCGCCTCCGAGACAATCCATGCACTCACTCTTGCCTGACTATCTCGCCAAGCTGCGTTTTGACACCCAGCATTTGGCGACGCTGCGCGCCTTGGGTGAGTACCGTGGCAAGCAGCGGCTCTATGTCGCGCAGTCTCCTGAGGTTCTGCGTGATCTGCGCCAAGTGGCAGTTGTCGAGTCCACTGAGTCGTCGAATCGCCTTGAAGGTGTGGTGGTTGCCGCCAACCGGCTCAAGTCGCTGGTACTCAAGAATGCGACCCCCAAGAGTCGATCTGAGCAAGAGGTGGCCGGCTACCGTGATGCACTTGCATTGATCCACGAAAGCGGCGAACAGATGCCGTTGTCGGAGGGCATGATCCTTCAATTGCATGGCATCCTGTATCGCTACATGCCGCAGCCCGGTGGACACTGGAAAGCCACCAACAACGACATCATCGAGCGCCACCCTGACGGCAGTTCGCGCATCCGCTTTCGCCCAGTGGCGGCGCACCTCACGCCCATGGCCATGGCAGACCTGATCGCGCGCTATCGCACGGCACTCGATCAACACCTGGCCGACCCTCTGGTGCTGGTGCCGCTGGTCATTCTCGACTTTCTCTGCATTCACCCCTTCCCGGATGGAAACGGCCGCATGGCGCGCCTGCTGACCCTGCAGTTGCTCTACCACTTCGACTACGCCGTGGGCCGTTTCATCAGCCTGGAGCGAATCTTTGAAGAATCCAAAGAGAGCTATTACGAAACGCTGGAAGCCAGCTCGCAGGGATGGCATGACGGCACCCACAACATCGCTCCATGGCTCGACTACTTCTGGGGCGCGTTGTTGCGGGCCTACAAGGAATTCGAGGAACGCGTAGGCACCATCGAGCGTGGGCGTGGTGCCAAGGGTGACCGGGTGCGCGCCGAAATTCTCAAGCGCCAGTTGCCGTTTTCCATTTCGGAAATCGAAGAAGCCTGTCCCGGCATTAGTCGCGACATGGTGCGCGTCATCTTGCGCGCCATGAAAGCCGAGGGCTTGATTACCCCCAACGGCAAGGGCCGGGGCGCCAAGTGGGAATCGATTCAAGCATCCGCAGGGCAAGCGCCCCGGACCAACCGAAATCATTAGGAAATGGATTGGCCCAGACCGTATGCGCTTGCTGTGACAGGTGTGATCCGCCGCTGCAGATTCGCTGGCGATGCCAATCGGGCATCCATGCGGATCGCGCCAATCGGGCAGCGGGCTTCGCACTTGTTGCAGGCGCTGCAGCGTTCGCTACTGTGCAGCACCGAGACCTTGCGCCAGGCCTGCGTCTCAAAGGCAAACAGGTTGAGGTGACAGGCCGCGATGCAGCGCCCGCAGCCTGAGCAGCGTGTGGCGTC
>CAIWNX010000292.1 GCA_903914175.1 uncultured beta proteobacterium
GCCTGCAGCAGGCAGTTGCCGCTCTTCTCGCAACTCGGGCAGAAGTGGTTGCCCTCGACAAACAGCATCTGCAACAGGGTCTTGCGCTGCGCGTTGATTTCTTCGGTATCGCTCTGGACCTCCAGCGCGGCGCTGGCCGGCTGCGTGCAGGCCGCAACCAGACGGCCGTTGACCTTGACATGGCACAGACGACACGAGCCGTGCGCGGCGAACGCCGGATGCCAGCACAGATGCGGGATGTAGCGGCCGGCGCGCGTGGCAGCCTGCAGCACGGTCTCGCCGGGCGCAAACGGCAGTTCGCTGCCGTCGAGCACAAAGTGCAGGGACGTCTGCGGCGCGCTCATGTCAGGTCCTCCAGATGCGCGCCGGCGTCGTCGCGACCGGTCATGCGCCGCGCAATCGAGAGTTCGGCGTCGAGGTCAAAACCAGGCTCGAACTGCAGCCATTTCATGCGCCGCTCATAAGCCGGGCGGAACTTGCGCAGCGTATCGCGCAGCGGGTTGCAGGCCGCCGCACCGAGGCCGCAATGGCTGGTCGTTCGCATCAGTTGGTCGAGTTCCTGCAGCACGTCCAGATCTTCGCGCGAACCGTGGCCGGCGGCGAGCTTGTCCATGCGCTTGCACACCAGCGTACTGCCGACCCGGCACGGTGTGCAAAAGCCGCAACTCTCGTGCGCAAAGAAATGGGCAAAGCTGCGTGCCACTTCAAACATGTCGCGCCCGGCGCCAAACACCATGAAGGCACCGGCTGTTGGCACATCTTCGAACGCCACACGACGCCCGAACTCATTGGCCGCGAGGCACACGCCCGAAGGCCCACCGACCTGCACCGCCTGCGCATCGTGCGCGCCGCAATCCTGCAGGATGCGCTCAATCGCTGTGCCAAACGGGTACTCGTAAATGCCCGGGCGTTCGCAATCACCCGAGACCGAATGGATCTTGGTTCCGCTTGATTGCAGCGTGCCGATGGCCGTCCACGACGCAGCGCCGTGCAGGGCGATCTGGCTGGCGGCGCAGAAGGTCTCGACGTTGTTGACGATGGTCGGATGCCCAAGATAGCCGTTCTCCACCGGAAACGGCGGGCGGATGCGCGGCGTGCCACGCTTGCCTTCAAGCGACTCGATCAGCGCCGACTCTTCGCCACAGACATAGGCGCCAGCGCCGACGTGGATGGCAATATCGAAGTCAAAACCTGGCTGCGCAAGAATGCTGCGGCCCAGCAGTTGCGCGGCGCGCCGACGCGCCAGCACGGCTTGCAGAGGCTCCAGCAGGTAGCGGTATTCGCCGCGCAGATAAAGCAGGCCACGGCGGGCGCCGATGACCTTTGCTGCAATCGTCATGCCCTCGAAGACGGCGTCGGCGCAGCGGCTCAAAAGCACGCGGTCTTTGAAGGTGCCAGGCTCGCCTTCGTCGGCATTGCAGACGACGACATGCTCCGCACCCGGCGCCTGGCGACACAACTCCCATTTCAGGCCGGTGGCAAAACCGGCACCGCCACGGCCACGCAACTTGGAGCGCTTGACTTCTGCGAGCATGGCCGATGCGCCGCGCGCCAGGGCCGCCAACAGCGCCGCACCCGGCGCCGCCTGCACTCCGAGCAGCACATCGGCGCGGCGCATGTTGTCCTGCACCTCGAACCAGTGCGCCGGCCACTGCGCCACCGGCACCTGCGCGTCAATCAGTTCGGCGATCTGCGCCACGCGCGCTGCATCGAGCCGGGTCACGACCTGGTGCTGGTTGATCAGCAGGGCCGGGCCCTGGTCGCACAGACCGGTGCAGGAACAGCTATCGACGCTGACGCGGCCATCGGCGCGCATCTGTCCCGGCGTAACGCTCAAGAGCCGGCACAGGTCAGCGCGCAGCGCCTCGCTGCCAAGCATGCGATCGGTGACGTTGTCGCTGAACAGCACGCGGTAGTCACCCACCGGCTGGGTGTAGAAGAAACGGTAAAAACCAGCCACGCCCTGCACCTGCGCCAGGGTCAGACCGAGCGCACCGGCAATCTGGCTCAGCGCGTCACGCGAGAGCCAGCCGCGCTGCGCCTGCACTTCGCGCAGCACTTGCACCAGCGCCTGCGGCTGCGCGCCATGGCGCGCCAGCAAGGCTTGCAGCTCGGAATCGGCATTAGCGGATGTGAACATGGTCTTGACGACAGGTTTGCATGCCAGTGTAGTACGCACAGCCATGTCACAATTTGCACGACATCAACAACCATGAGGAGACACCATGAAGAAGCTGTTTTTGACGCTAGCGCTGCTGCTGGTCGCGCTCGCCGCGTACCTCAGCCTGTGGCCGGTCCCGATCAAAGCCGTCACCTGGAGCGCACCGGCTGCACCGGGCTACGTTGGCGCGCACGCGGTCAACAACAAGCTCGCTGGCCTGAAAATTATTTCACTGGGCAAGGAAGAAGGCCCGGAGCACATCGTGCTGGCCAAGGACGGCAAGCTCTACACCACGGTGGCCAGCGGCAATATCCTGCGCATGAACCCGGACGGCAGCGCGCAGGAGGTGTTTGCCAACACCGGCGGACGCGTGCTGGGCTTTGACTTTGACGCCAGCGGCAACCTGATCGCCGCCGATGCCGTCAAGGGACTGCTGTCGATCAGCCCGGACAAAAAAATCACTTTGCTGACCGACAAGGTCGGCAGTGACCGGATTCGCTACGCCGACGCCGTGATCGTGGCGCGCAACGGCAAGATGTATGTCAGCGATGCCTCGGCCCGTTTCGCGCCGGCCGACTGGGGTGGCACCTTCGAGGCCAGTGTGCTCGATATTCTGGAGCAGTCAGCGACGGGACGGATTCTGGAATACGACCCGGCAACAAAAATTACGCGCCTGGTGGCCAAAGGCTTTAGCTTTGCCAACGGCGTGGCACTGAGCCAGGACGAGCAGACGCTGTTCGTGAATGAAACCGGCAAATACCGGGTCTGGAAGATCGCGGTGCTCGCCAATGGAATAGATGTAATGGCAAAGAGCGATCAGGCCAGCGTGCTGCTCGACAACCTGCCCGGTTACCCGGACAACCTGATGCGGGGGCTGGACGGCAAGATCTGGCTCGGCTTTGCCAAACCGCGCAACCCAACCATCGACAATCTTGCCGCCAAGCCCTTTATGCGTGAACTCACGCTGCGCCTGCCGCGTTCCATGTGGCCGATCCCCAAGGCGTACAGCCATGTGATCGCTTTCACGGAAGACGGCAAAGTGGTGGCAGACTTGCAGGACCCGAGCGGCGCATACCCGGAGACGACGGCGGTTACGGAAACGCCGGAGCGGCTCTACATCCAGAGCCTGCACGCCAAAGGGCTGGGCTGGTTGCCGAAGTAGGAATCGAAAAAAGTCAGGCTTGCGCCGGTGCGTCAGGACCGGCCAGCGGCGACTCGCCTGAGTTCTCATCGGGCGCGTCATCGGGCGCACCCTCACCGACCTTGCGCTCGGCCTTGTGCTTGAGCTTTTCCTCTTTCTTCTTCTTCTTTGCCAGCTCTTTCTGGCGCTTCTCGTATCCGTAGTTGGGTGTAGCCAAGGTTTGCTTTCAGGTAGTTGGGGCCACTTTACCATTGAGTGACCGGGACCCGGCCAGCCGGGAACAAATTTTTCTTAGCTCACGGTACGGCGGCCGCACCCGGTGGGTCCGCCCAGCGCACGCTACCACGGTAGGCATGCCAGCTCGCATGTCCAAGCCAGGGACCGATCAGCAGCAGGCCCGCCGCCCAGGGCAGCAAAGCCAGGAAGACCAGCGCCGTCAGCAGCACGCCCCACAGCAGCATCACCCCTGTGTTCTCAAATACCACCTGCATGCTGGTGATGGCGGCCGAGATGGCATCGGTGTCGCGGTCCAGGATCATCGGAATCGAGACCACCGCCACCGAAAAAACCACTGCCGCAAAGGCGCCGCCCACGAGCAGGTAAACCAGCAAAAATTCCCAGTTATCCGGACTGAAGACGGCCTGGACCACGCCCGTGGTGGACGGCATGCCGGTGTTGAAGAAGACGGCAAACACCACCAGCGAGGCCCGACCCCAGATCAGTTCCAGCACGATCAACACCAGCACCAGCATGCTCATGCTGCCCAGGTGCGAGTCCCAGCAGGTCAACGAGGCTCCGAGTTCCGGCGCAATTCCGCATTCGCGACGGCGACTGACCTCGTACAGCCCCATGGCCAGAAACGGTCCGACCAGCAAACAGCCCGAGGCGATCGAGATCACGTACTCAGGCTTGCTGCGAAAAACAGCGCCCAGCACGATGGCCATGAGCCAGAAACAGCAGCCATAGAACAGGCTGATGCCCGGCGTGGCCAGCAAATCACGCCCGCCCCGCGCAAGCCAGCGCAAGGGGTCGCGCAGGCGCAGGACCGGAATTGTTTTTTGTGGCGGGTCAGCCGCAGTGGCTGCGCCAGTTTCGGGCGGCTGCTTCATCAGCTCAGACTAACCGGGATCGGTTGGCCTGAATACTCAGGAAAACACTGAGCCCCAATCGTCATTGCGAGGAGCGTAGCGACGTGGCAATCCATGTCTTTGGCTGTCATCGCGAGCGCAGCGTGGCGATCCATGCAGGAATGCCAACGGACATGGATTGCCGCGCTGCGCTCGCAATGACGAGTGGATGCGGCCTCGCAATGACGGCCAGATGGGCGCCAATCTATCGCGCCAGCGCCAGCAGCGCCTGCGCCAGATCGGCCTGCAGATCAGCCGCGGCTTCGAGTCCAACGGAAAAGCGCACCAGCGTGCCGCGCTCAAGATGCGCCGGCCACTGGCTGCGCATGGCCGCCAGGTCGTAGGGAACAACCAGGCTCATCGGGCCGCCCCAGCTGTAGCCGATGCCAAAGAGTTTGAGTGCGTCGCAAAAGGCATCAACCTGCGCCTGCGCGTAACGCGGCTGCAGGATGACACTGAACAGGCCAGCCGCGCTGCCGGGGCCTTCGTGGCACAGCGAACGCCAATGCGCGTGACCGGGTGATTGCGGCAGTGCCGGATGTAGCACCTGAGCGAACTCGCTGCGGCCCTGGCACCAGCGCGCCAGTTCGCGTGTTGCTTCATCGTGCGCACGGTAACGCAGCGCTATGCTCGGCAGCGAGCGCAGCACGGCCTCGATATCGTTGGCGCCAACGCCAAAACCCATGCGCATGTGCGTGAGCTTGAGCTTCATGTGCAGCGAGGCATCGCGCGTGATGACGCTGCCCATCAGCACATCGCCACCGCCACTGGGGTACTTGGTCAGCGCGTGCACCGAGATGTCAACCGCCAGCGCCGGGGTCGATCCCGGCGTCAGATCAAAGGGCGCAAAGGCCAAACCGGCGCCCCAGGTGTTGTCCAGTGCGCACAGCACGCCGCGCGCCTTGCAGACGCGCACCTGCTCGCACAGATCGGGGAACTCCAGCGTCACCGAACCGGCCGCTTCAAGCCAGACCAGGCGCGTCTGCGGGTTGATCTTGGCGGCCAGGTCCTGCACGTCCATCGGGTCGTAATAGCGGTGCGTGATGCCCCAGGTCTTGAACTCGCCCTCGACCAGCGCCTTGTTCGGGCCATAGGCGTTGTCGGGTAGCAGCACCTCGTCACCGCTGCGCAGCAGGGACAGCGCAACGCTGGCGATCGCCGCCAGACCACTGGGCAGCAGCAGGCATTGCAGGCCACCTTCGAGCGTGCACAAACGTTCTTCAAGCAGGTAACTGGTGGGCGTGCCGTGCAGGCCGTAGGTGTAGGCCGATTTGTCTTTCCAGTCGAAGTTGCGCATGGCAGCGACGTTTGGAAAAAGCACGGTGGAGGCCTTGAAGACACCGGGCTGCGGCGCGGCAAAACCGGCCGGTGGCAGGTAGGGGTGGTGAATCAGCGCGGTCGTGATATCGCTCATGCCGACTGCGCCCTCAGACGCTCCACTTTTCAATCAACTGCTCGGGACGCGTCGAGTCGTAGCCTTCAAACGGCTGGTGAATCCAGGGGTTGGTCGGCAGATGCTCGACCGAATAATCAGCCTCGAAAGTTGACAGCGCCTTGGTCCAGATCACAGCGCTGCGCAACTCGGTGATCGGCTTGTAGTTGTTCTTGAGCTGATGAATGACGGCTCTGAGTGTGTGACCCGAATCGGCCAGGTCGTCCACCAGCAGCACCTTGCCCGCGATCTCGCCCTTGGGTGTGGTGATGTAGTGCGCGATGTCCAGGATGCCCTGCACGGTTCCGGATTCAGAGCGGTAGGAACTGGTGGACATGATGGCCAGCGGCTTGTCAAAGACACGCGACAGGATGTCGCCCGGGCGCATGCCGCCACGCGCCAGGCACAAAATGGTGTCGAATTTCCAGCCCGATTGATGAATCTTGATCGCCAGCTTTTCGATCAGGTTGTGGTACTCGTCATAGCTGACGTACAGGTGTTTGCCGTCTTCGGTCAACATCAATTTGCTCCTGTTATTCGACCAAATACGGATGGCGCAGCAGAATGGTCTGCTCGCGGTCGGGGCCGGTGGAGACCATGTGGATCGGCACACCGGTGACCTGCTCGATGCGCTGCAGGTACAGGCGCGCATTGGTCGGCAGATTGTCAAACTGGGTGACACCGACGGTGCTGTCGCTCCAGCCGGCAATGCTCTCGTAGATGGGCTTGCAGCGTTCGATATCGTCAGCGCCCATCGGCAGGATGTCAACGCGTTCGCCATCGAGTTCGTAGCCGGTGCACAGCAGCAACTCACTCAGGCCGTCGAGCACGTCAAGCTTGGTGATGCACAAACCGCTCAGGCCGTTGACCTGGGCGCTGCGCTTGAGCAGGGCCGCATCGAACCAGCCACAACGTCGGCTGCGCCCGGTGGTGACACCTTTTTCTGCGCCCACCGTGCTCATGTGGTAACCCGGCGTGCCCGGCACTTCCCACTGCAATTCGGTCGGGAACGGGCCACCGCCAACGCGCGTGCAATAGGCTTTGGTGATGCCCAGGATGTAGTGCAGCAGACCGGGACCGACACCGGCACCGGCGGCGGCATTGCCGGCCACACAGTTGCTCGATGTGACATAAGGGTAGGTGCCGTGATCAACGTCGAGCAGCGTGCCCTGCGCGCCTTCGAACAGCAGGTTGGCGCCCTTGAGGTGCGCCTCGTTGAGTTCGCGCGAGACGTCGGCCATCATCGGCTTGAGCAATTCGGCCTGGCGCATCGCCTCGTCATACACTGGCTGGAACAGAACCTTGCCATCGACCATGTAAGGTGCCAGGGTCGGGCCGAAATCAAAGTCCTTGGCATTGAGGTAAGTGGTCAGCACATGGTTGTGCAGGTCCAGCAATTCGCGCAGCTTGTTGGCGAAGCGCTCCGGGAACTTGAGGTCCTGCACGCGCAACGCGCGCCGGGCGATCTTGTCCTCGTAGGCCGGGCCGATGCCGCGCCCGGTGGTGCCGATCTTGGCGTTGCCGCCCTTCTCGCGCGCCGCTTCGCGCGCCACGTCGATGGCGGCGTGAAACGGCAGAATCATCGGGCACAGTTCGCTCACGCGCAAACGTGAACGCACTTCAACGCCGGCCTTTTCCAGCCCGGCCATTTCTTCAAACAACTTTGTCACGGAGAGCACAACACCGTTGCCGATGTAGCACTTGACGCCCTGGCGCATGATGCCGCTCGGAATCAGGTGCAGCGCGGTCTTGACGCCATTGATCACCAGCGTGTGACCGGCGTTGTGGCCGCCCTGGAAGCGCACCACACCCTGTGCACTCTCGGTCAGCCAGTCCACCAGCTTGCCCTTGCCCTCGTCGCCCCACTGGGTTCCGACCACGACCACATTGCGTCCTTTTGTTGCGTTCATTTCTCGTTTCTCAAACAGCTTGCACGACCCACTGGCCCGCGCGCTCAAGGAGCTCGCGGTCGCAGTGGAACTCATCAACTTCACTCTCATGTCCGGGCAGGACACAAACCACGGTCTCACCCTGCGAGCGCAGCGCCGCAATGGCAGTGCGCAGCTCGGCCAGATCGCGCCAGGGCGCGCGGATGGCCGCGCGCAGGGGGCGCGGCGTGAGCACACCGACCAGGGCCTTGACATCCAGACTGAAACCTGCCGCCGGGCGGTTGCGGCCAAAGACGGCGCCGACCTCGTCGTAACGGCCGCCGCGCACCAGCGCGTCGCTGGCGCCTTCGGCATAAATGGAGAAGCGCGCGCCGGTGTAATAAGCGTAACCGCGCAGATCAGCCAGATCAAAGCTGACACGGGCGTTATCAAGCCGGCTTGCCAGCCACTTCAGGCTGCGCAGCGCCTCGCGCACGGCCGGCAGCGCGGGCAGAACTCTTTGCGCCTCGACCAGAATTTTTTCGTCGCCGTAGAGCTGCACCAGCGCCAACAGGCCCTGACGCGCGGCGACCGGGAAATTGCGTGTCAGCACGGCGAGTTCGCTGCTGTCCTTGGCGGCCAGCGCGGCGTGCAGTTGCGCCAGCGCAGCAGCGGCCAGCGGCACGCCTTCAAGCAGCGCCTTGACGATGCGCGCATCGGCCATGTCCACGCTGGGGTCCTTGACTTGCGAAACCTTCAGGCATTCCAGCGCCAGCAGCAGCGCTTCAAGGTCGGCCTCCAGACCGGCATGGCCGTAGATTTCGGCGCCAAATTGCAAAGGCTCACGCGTTGCGTGCGGGCTGCCCGGGCGCGTGTGCAGCACCGAGCCGCAATAGCACAGGCGCGTGACGCCCTGGCGATTGAGCAAATGGGCGTCGATGCGGGCTACCTGCGGCGTGCTGTCGGCACGCAGACCGAGCATGCGCCCAGAGAGCTGATCGACCAGTTTGAAAGTTTGCAGATCCAGAGATTCGCCCGAACCACTGAGCAGGGATTCCAGGTGCTCCAGCAGCGGCGGCATGACCAGTTCATAGCCATAGCTGCGCGCTGCGTCGAGCAGGTCGCGTCGAAGTTCCTCGATGTGCCGCGCTTCAGACGGCAAGACATCGGCAATGTGATCCGGCAGGACCCAGGCAGACATGTGTTTTGTGGGGCTGTTAAAACTGCGATTTTACCGGGCTAAAGGCCCGAATTTCGTCAGGCCAGTACGCAAATCAGCAGGACCCCTGAAATCAGGCTGCAGAGCGCGAAAAAACGCAGCTGGCCGTCGTTCAATTGCACGATGCGTCCCATCATCTGGCGCCAACCACGCGGCGACAGAAAGGGAAACAGGCCCTCGAACACCAGGACCAGCCCGAGGGCCAGCCAAAGCGTGTCGCTGTCCAAACGCTATTTCCTGGCCGGCTTGGCCGCTGCCGGCGCCGCTGGCGCAGCACCTCGGAAGGTCTTGAAAAACTCGGACGAAGAAGGATCGAGCACCATGACATCGCTCTTCTTGGCAAAGCTGGCTTTGTAGGCGTCCAGGCTGCGGTAGAACTGGGCAAACTGCGCGTCGCGGCCAAAAGCCTCGGCGTAGATGCGCGCGGCTTCAGCGTCGCCCTCACCCTTGATCTTCTGCGCATCGCGGTAGGCGTTGGCCACTGCCACTTCGCGCTGCCGGTCGGCGTCGGCGCGGATTTTTTCGCCTTCAGCCGCACCGGTGGAACGCAGTTCATTGGCCACGCGCTTGCGCTCGGCCTCCATGCGCCGATAGACCGATTCGGTAATGGCATCAACGTAATCCGCACGCGTGATGCGCACATCGACCACATCCACACCCCAGGGTTTCTCACCCTTGACCTTGCCTAGCACCTCGGCCTTCACATCAGCCATGATGGCCTCGCGCTTGGTTGCCAGCAATTCCTTCACCGTGCGCTTGTTGACTTCCTCCTGGAAGGCGTTGCGTACCACGCGGTTGAGCTGATTGGCGCCCTCGGCCTCGCTTAAGCCCACGTTGCGGATGTACTGCGACGGCTCCGAAATGCGCCAGCGCACATACCAGTCGATCACGACGCGCTGCTTCTCGGCTGTCAGCATCGGTTCGGTGTCGCTGGTCTCGAGCGTCAGCAGACGCTTGTCGATATAGGAGACGTTCTGGAACGGTGGCGGCAGTTTGAAGTTCAAGCCGGGTTCGGTGATGACTTCCTTGATTTGCCCGAGGGCATAGACCACGCCAAACTGGCGCTGATCAACCACAAACAACATGGAGCTGGCAAGCGCCAGGACCACCAGCAGCGACGAAAAAATAAGACCAATCCTGTTCATTGCGGGCTCCTAGCGCGTTTCGCGATCACGGGTACGGGCTGCGTCCCGGGTTCGTGTATCAGGGGCCAGTGCCGCCGCTGCGGCGCCCGGGGTTGGTGCCGGTGCGGCGGCGACCGACGCTGCCGCGTCAGTGCCCTGCCCCGTCATCTGCAGGATCTTGTCCAGCGGCAGATAGAGCAGGTTGGAGCCCTGCTTGGAGTCCACCAGCACCTTGGTCACATTGCTGTAAATCTGTTGCATGGTGTCGATGTACATGCGGTCACGCGTGACCTGCGGCGCTTTCTGATACTCGGCCAGCACCGACTTGAAGCGCTGTGCATCGCCTTGCGCCTGCGACACGATGCGCGACTTGTAGGCGTCGGCTTCGGCTTTCAGGCGCGAGGCCGAACCGACAGCGCGTGGCACCACATCGTTGGCGTAGGCCTGCGCCTCGTTCTTGGCGCGTTCGCGTTCCTGTCCCGCCTTGAGCACATCGTCAAACGCGGCCTGCACCTGCTCGGGCGGACGCACGCCGCCCTGATGCAGATTGACGCCGACCACTTCGATGCCAACCTTGTAGCGGTCCAGAATGACTTGCATCAGGGCGCGCACATTGGGCGCGATCTGATCGCGGTCTTCCGACAGCGCCGCGTCCATGCGCATCTTGCCGATGACTTCGCGCACCGCCGTCTCCGCCGCCTGCACCACTGCCTCGGCCGGGTTCTTGCTCTCAAACAGGTAGGCGCGCGCATCGCTGAGCCGGTATTGCACAGCAAACTTGATCTCGACGATGTTCTCGTCCTGCGTCAGCATAGCCGACTCGCGCAAACCGGTAGCTTTGATGATGGTGTCGCGACCCACGTCCACCGAGCGGATCTGGGTCACAAAAATCAGTTCATGGCGCTGGATCGGGTATGGCAGACGCCATTGGAAACCGGCGCCAACCGAGGACTTGTATTTTCCGAACTGGGTGATGACGGCCTGCTGGCCTTCCTGCACAATGAAGAAGCCGGTGCCGAGCCAGATCAGCAGCACGACGCCCAGAATCAGGCCAATGCCGATCTTGGTGCTCTTGGGGTCCGGCTGGAAACCGCCGCCGCTGCCACCACCGCCCAGACCACGCCCGGCGTTTTTGACACCGCCAAACAGTCCACCCAGGCGCTGGTTGAAATCGCGCCACAGCGCGTCGAGGTCCGGTGGCCCTTGATTGGCGCCGCGTCGGGGCTCGTTTTCCGCCTTGGGCGGACCCTGCGGCGCATCACCCTCGGGCGGCTCGGATTGCGCCTTGCTGCCATCGCTGGGCTTGTCCTCGCTGCGGCCCCAGCGCGAGTCGTTCAGGTTAAACATGCCCCTGATCCGCGCCGGGACAGCGGCCCAGCGAAAGATGGGTAAATGAAGTTTCATTTCGTCTTCTCGTATGTAAGTAAACCCGATTGTGCCCAAATCAGAAAGGTGTATCGCCGGCTTGCGCAGAATATTGCGCATCCTGCGCCGGCAACTCGCCGCCGCTGACGATACGGGCCAGGCGCTGGCGCAGCAGCGCAAGGCCCTCGCCCTGCGCCGCACTCAGAAATATCCGGGGTGTTTGCACACCGGCCAGATCGTAGCTGTCTTCGAGTTGCAGCGGGCGCGCAGCGGCATCCAGCGCATCGAGCTTGTTGAAAACCAGCACCTGCGGTATCTCGGCAGCGCCGATCTCGCGCAGCACACGCTGCACTTCGGCCATCTGCTCCAGAAAATTGGGGCTCGCCGCATCGACTACATGCAGCAACAGGTCAGCGTCCACTGCCTCCTGCAAAGTGGCCTGGAAGGCGTTAATCAGGCCATGCGGCAGGTCGCGGATGAAGCCGACGGTGTCGGAGAGCGAAACGGATCTCCCGGCTTCGCCGAGGTAGAGTTGGCGCGTGGTGGTATCGAGCGTGGCAAACAGCTGATCGGCGGCATAGGCGCGCGCTTTCACCAGGGCATTGAAGAGCGTGGTCTTGCCGGCGTTGGTATAGCCGACCAGCGAGATATTGAAGGCATCGCGCCGCTCGCGCTGGCGGCGCTGCGTCTGGTGCTGGCGTTTGACCTTGATCAGGCGTTCCTTGATCTTCTTGATGTTGTCATTGATCATGCGGCGATCAAGTTCGATCTGGGTTTCACC
>CAIWNX010000293.1 GCA_903914175.1 uncultured beta proteobacterium
GCAGCACCATGACGTCGCCCGGTTTGATCTGACCGGCCAGAATGGCAGCCAGGCCCGATTGTTCGTCGTCAAAAACGCGTGCCGGCCCGGTCATGACGGGCTTCTTCAAACCGGTTATCTTGGCCACGCAGCCTTCGGGTGACAGGTTGCCCTTGAGGATGGCCAGGTGGCCTTGCGCGTACATCGGGTTGCTCATCGGACGGATGACGGTCTGGTCGGCGCGCGGCGCGGCCGGGACATCCTTCAGCACTTCGGCAATGGTCTGGCCGGTGATGGTGATGCAGTCGCCATGCAGCAAGCCGGCGCCCAGCAGCATTTTCATCACTTGCGGAATGCCGCCGGCACGGTGCAGATCGACGGCGAGATACTGGCCGCTGGGTTTCAGGTCGCACAGCACCGGCGTCTTCTGGCGCACGCGCTCGAAGTCGTCAATCGTCCAGTCCACGCCGGCCGCATGGGCAATCGCCAAAAAGTGCAGCACGGCATTGGTCGAGCCGCCGATGGCCATGATGACGGCCACGGCGTTTTCGATCGACTTGCGCGTCACGATGTCGCGCGGCTTGAGGTCTTTCTTGATCGCTTCGATCAGCACGCGCGCCGATTCCTTGGCGGACTCGACTTTTTCATCGTGCGGATTGGCCATGGTGCTGGAATAGGCGAGCGAGATGCCCAGCGCCTCGAAGGCCGAGGACATGGTGTTGGCCGTGTACATGCCGCCGCAGGAGCCGGGGCCGGGCACAGCGCGGCGTTCAATCTCCAGCAGGTCTTCATCGCTCATGCGGCCGGCGGCGTTCTCGCCCACGGCTTCGAACACGCTGACGATGTTGAGGTCCTTGCCCTGGTAGTGGCCCGGCAGAATGGTGCCGCCGTAAACAAAGATGGCCGGCACGTTGGCGCGCAGCATGCCCATCAGGCCGCCGGGCATGTTCTTGTCGCAGCCGCCGATCACGAGCACGCCGTCCATCCACTGGCCCTGCACGCAGGTCTCGATGCAGTCGGAGATCACCTCGCGGCTGACCAACGAATACTTCATGCCCTCGGTGCCCATCGACATGCCGTCTGAAATGGTCGGCGTGCCAAATACCTGGGCGTTGCCGCCGCCTTCCTCGATCGCGGCGATGGCGGCGTCTGCCAGCTTTTGCAAGCCGCTGTTGCACGGGGTGATGGTGCTGTGGCCATTGGCGACACCGATCATGGGCTTCTTGAAATCTTCGGCCTCGTAGCCCATGGCGTAGTACATGGAGCGGTTGGGCGCACGCGACTTGCCCTCGGTGATGTTCTTGGAGCGCGGGTTCAGGATGACGGGTTGCTTGTCCATGGTGTTTTTCGGTTCTCGTTTGGAAAGGAGTAGTGCGATGGCAGGGCAGTCTGGGCGTCTCGAATTATTGACGCTGCGGCTTATTTTATTCGTGGCGCCAGGGTCCTCATGGTTTGCCCATTCGTTTCGCTGCGGTAATGGGCGCCCCAACTATGGCGGCACCACCACGGCAGCGTCGCCACGGATCAGGCGGCAACACGTGCGCAACCCCGGCATGGCGCAGCCAAACACCGGCATTTGAGCGTCAATCGTGCCAATTCCTTGATATTTCTCAGCAAGTAGCGGCCATGCCGACGCAGCGGGCGCTGTTGGCACGGTGATTGCTCTGTACTCATCAGCGAAGGGTTTAACCTCGTACTTCGTGGCCAGAGAGAGTTAACCAGGGGTGCAATACGTTAGGAGTATGAAAATGGCAAAAGTACAAAAATCGACCGACTCTTCGAGTTTGGCTGAAGTTGTTGACCGCATCCTGGACAAGGGCATCGTGATTGACGCCTGGGTCAAGGTATCGCTGGTCGGTATTGAATTGCTGTCGATTGAAGCGCGTGTCGTGATCGCATCGGTTGAGACCTATCTCAAGTATGCGGAAGCGATTGGCCTGACATCCAGCGCAGCGGCACCAGCCTAAAGCCGTTTGCAGATTGTTTTCTTTGCCGGGAGGAATCTTTCGGCAGAGGAAGCAATGGCGTTGTGCCCACACGCGCAAGTTCGGGCAAATCAAATTCAGTCAGTTTGCAGCATCACGGTTGGGTGCTGCGCTGCGGCATCGGGGTAGCGGCTTGCGTGCACAATGGCGTCCATGCTGATTCATCCTCAAATCAATCCGGTTGCATTGCAGGTCGGCCCGCTGGCCATCCACTGGTATGGCTTGACTTATCTGGCGGCGTTTGCGCTGTTCATGTTTCTCGGCAGCCGGCGCCTGCGGCACGAACCTTTTGCTTCGATGCGCGGTGCCGCAGCCTGGCGTCAGCGCGACGTCGAAGACATTTTGTTCATGGGTGTCATGGGCGTGGTGCTCGGTGGCCGCATTGGCTATTGCCTTTTCTACAAGCCCTTGTATTACCTGGCGCATCCGCTTGACATTTTGGCCGTCTGGCAAGGCGGCATGAGTTTTCATGGCGGCATGCTCGGTGTCTTTGTCGCCATGATCTGGTTCTCGCGTTCGCGCAACCGGCCCTGGTTGCAGGTCACCGATTTTGTTGCGCCCTGCGTGCCCACCGGTCTGGCGGCAGGCCGATTGGGTAACTTTCTCAACGGTGAACTGTGGGGGCGCCTGTGCGATCCGGATCTGCCCTGGGGCATGGTGTTTCGCGGAGCCGGCGATCTGCCGCGCCATCCATCGCAGGTCTACCAGTTCCTCGGCGAGGGCCTGCTGCTGTTTGTGTTGCTGTGGCTGTTTGCTCGCAAGGATCGCAAGCAGGGCCAGGTGTCCGCAGTATTCCTTCTTGGCTATGGTTTGTTTCGCTTCATGGCCGAATACTTTCGCGAGCCCGACGCGCATCTGGGCATCCTGTCGCTGGGCATGAGCATGGGACAGTGGTTGTGTCTGCCGATGATTCTGGGCGGGATCGGTCTGTGGTTCTGGAGTCGATCAAAGAGAAAGTAGGGACTTTTTAAAATACGCCGGAATAAATATCGGCAATAAACCAGGAGACAAAAATGACTTTATCCAGACGCAGTTTTATCAACAGTGCGGGCGCTGCGGCGCTGACGAGCATGGCGCCAGGCGCTTGGGCGCAAAGCGGTGCCAGCTTGAAAATATCGCACCAGTTCCCCGGCGGCACGCTGACCGAGGGTGACTTCCGGGATCGATTGTGCCGACGCTTTGCGGTCGAGGTTGAAAAGCGCACGGCCGGTGCGCTCAAGGCCTCGGTTTATCCAGGCTCGTCCCTGATGAAAACCAATGCCCAGTTTTCCGCCGTGCGCAAGGGTGCGCTGGACATGAGTCTGTACCCGCTGTCCTATGCCGGTGGCGAGGTGGCAGAGACCAACATCGGTTTGATGCCGGCACTGGTGCCGAGTTATGAGCAAGGCGCGCTCTGGAAGAACGCGGAAGTTGGCAAACTGCTCACCAAACTGCTGGACGAGAAGGGCGTGATCATTGTCAGTTGGGTCTGGCAGGCCGGTGGTGTTGCGAGTCGCACAAGACCGCTGTTGACACCCGACGACGCCAAGGGCCTGAAGGTGCGTGGTGGCAGTCGCGAGATGGACATGATGCTCAAAGCCGCCGGTGCTTCCGTGATTACGCTGCCGTCCAACGAGATCTACGCCGCGATGCAGACCGGCGCCATGGACGCCGCCATGACGTCGAGCACCAGCTTCATTTCCTTCAAGCTTGAAGAGATTGCCAAGCACCTGACCACCGGGCGCAACAAGACCTACTGGTTCATGCTGGAGCCCTTGATCATCTCAAAAGAGGTGTTCACGAAATTGCCCAAGGCGCAGCAGGACGTGGTGATGGCGGTTGGCGCCGAACTTGAAGCCTTCGGCCAGGAAGCGGCGCGTGCCGATGACAAGGCGGTGGCGGAGATCTACGCCAAGGCCGGCGCCAAGGTTTACGACATCGACGAAGCGGTGCTGAAGAAGTGGCAAGTCATCGCGCGTGAAACCGCCTGGAAAGATTTCGCCGAGAAGAGCGAGTCCTGCGCTGCGCTGCTCAAGGCGGCGCAAAAACTGGCATGACACACGGTATGGAGGTCGGTCCCGCCGTGCTGGGCGTGGACCCTGACACGCCGCGCCTGCTGCTACCGCTGGCCATCGTGCTGATGCGGATCAACCAGATCATGGTGATGATCGGCATGTGGGCCTTGCTGACTGCGTCGGCAGTGCTGACCTATAGCGTGGTCTCGCGCTACGTGATGAAGTCATCCACGGATTGGCAGGACGAAGCCGCTGTTTTCTGCCTGGTCGGTGCGACCTTCCTGTGCAGTTCTTTTGTGCAGGCCTTGCGCGGCCATGTCGGCATCGAGGCCGTCGCCAGCCTGTTGCCGAACTCGCTCAATCGCCTGCGCCTGCTGTTGGTTGATGTACTGGGCATGCTTTTTTGCAGTTTCTTTGCCTGGAAGTCGTGGACGCTGTTTCACGAAGCCTGGGTCGAGCATCAGACCACCTCGTCGTCGTGGGCGCCGCCGCTGTCGATTCCCTACGGTTTGATGGCTGCTGGCATGACGCTGCTGAGCCTGCAACTTTTGATTCAGCTCAGCGCGCGTGTCAATGCCCTACTGGGTAAAGCTTCGCAGGGGGCGCCATGACGATGCTCAGCCTGGGTTTGCTGTTTGGCGCGGTGACGCTGCTCTTCATGTTTTCGGGCGCGCCAATCTCGTTTGCGCTGGGCAGCGTGGCCGTGCTGTTCATGTACCTTTTCATGCCCGCCTCGGCGCTCAACACCGTGACGCAAAACGTCTACGAGGAGATGGCCAGCATCACGCTGCTGTCGATTCCGCTCTTCATCCTCAAAGGCGCGGCCATTGGCCGTTCGCGTGCCGGGCAGGACTTGTACGCGGCGATGCATGTCTGGATGGGCCGGATTCCGGGTGGCCTGGGGATTGCCAACGTCTTTGCCTGCGCGCTGTTTGCGGCCATGGCCGGTTCGAGCCCGGCTACTTGTTCGGCCATCGGCAGCGCCGGCATTCCCGAGATGCGCAAGCGTGGCTATTCGCCCGGTTTTGCAGCCGGCATCATCGCCGCCGGCGGCACGCTGGGCATCTTGCTGCCGCCGTCGATCACGATGATTCTGTACGCGGTGGCGGCCGAGCAGTCGCTGGGTCGCTTGTTTCTGGCCGGTATCTTCCCGGGCGTGCTGCTGGTCGGGCTGTTTGCGGTCTACGCTGCCTTTCGTTACCAGAAGGAACACCGCCTGGCCAAGGCGGAATTCGAACGCTCCGGTGCGGCGTCGGCCCTGCTGCTCGATGAGACATTCACGAATCGGCAGAAGTTCGAGATGCTGCCGCGCGTCGTGCCCTTCGTGTTGCTGCTGATCGGTGTCATGGTTGCACTGTACGGTGGCTTTGCAACGCCGTCGGAAACCGCCGGTCTGGGCGCTTTGCTGGCGCTGCTGCTGATCGCAACCATCTACGGCGTCTGGCGACCGCGCGATGTGGCGCCGATCCTGACGGCGACGCTGCGCGAATCGACCATGCTGATGATGATCATCGGCATGTCGCTGCTGTTCTCCTATGTGATGAGCTTTCTGCACATCAGCCAATCGACGGCCGAGTGGGTGGTTGGCATGCACCTGTCCAAGTGGGTGCTGCTGGCGGCGATTTTGCTGATGGTGATCCTGCTGGGGTTCTTCCTGCCGCCGGTCAGCATCATCCTGATGACGGCGCCCATCATCCTGCCGCCTCTGAAAGCCGCGGGCTTTGATCTGATCTGGTTTGGTGTTCTGATGACCATCGTGATGGAAGCCGGCTTGATTCATCCGCCGGTGGGCTTGAACATTTTTGTTATCAAGAACATCGCGCCCGATATTTCTCTGAGCGACATCATCTGGGGCGTGCTGCCCTTTGTGCTGCTGATGTTTCTGGCGGTGTTCCTGATCTGCGTCTTTCCGGGCATTGCAACGGCGCTGCCCGATGCGGTCATGGGTGTGGCGGCGGTACGGTGATGAGCGCCGCGCTGGGCCGCCCCGAGCAAGCGAACGCCCCCTCGGGGGCCATCGTATGAGCGGAACGCTGCGGCTGTCTATAACGGAGGCGGTGGCCTCGGTCACGCTGTCCAACCCCGGCAAGCTCAACGCCATGTCGCGCCACATGTGGCAGGAACTGCGCGCGGCGTTCGAGCAGATCCAGGCCAACAGCGGCGTGCGTTGTGTCATCGTGGCCGGCGAGGAGGGCAATCTCTGCGCGGGCGGTGATATTTCCGAGTACGTGGAGTTCCGTTTCCATGCGGCAAGCCTGCGCGATTTTCACGAGAACGATGTCTGGCCGGCGTTGCAGGCGATGCTTGATTGCGATGTGCCGATCGTGGCGTTGATTGCGGGCAACTGCATGGGCGCTGGCATGGAGATCGCGAGTTGTTGTGACATCCGGCTGGCTGCCATGTCAGCGCGCTTCGGCGCACCGATTGCGCGACTGGGTTTTCCGATGGCGCCACGCGAGGCTGCCCTGGTGGCGCGTGAAGCCGGCTTGGGCGTGGCACGCCAGATGCTGCTGGAGGCGGCGATCTTCAGCGCCACCGAACTCAAAGCCAGCGGCTTTTTGAGCCAGGTGTTGGCTGATGCAGAACTTGCCGGCGTGGCCCGCTTGCGCGCGCTTCGCATCGCGGCCCTGGCGCCGCAGGCCGCGCGCTTGAACAAGCAAACCATTCGCGCCTTGTTGCGCGAATCCGGCGCTCAAACTCGGAGCGATCCCTCGGACGATACAAGCTATGCCTACGCCGACAGCGCCGAACACCGCGAAGGGATTCAGGCTTTTCTGGAGAAAAGAAAGCCGGCCTTTTAGTTTTACGCATTGGGCGACTCAGCCTCTTCAAATCACCATCAGCTTCTTCATTGACATGCAAAACCGGAACACTCCAACTCCTGCCAACGGCAATCTCTTCGTCGCGCTGCGCGCCGGCTTCCCGCAAGACCTTGATGCCGTCGCCATCGAAACCGATGACGGCTTGCTTTATTCCTGGCGCGACATCGAGCGCGCCAGTGCCATGCTGGCCTCGCTGCTCGATTCGCTGCAACTGCCGGCCGGTGCGCGCATCGCGGTGCAGGTGGAAAAGTCGGTCGAGGCCATGTTGCTGTACGTGGCCACGCTGCGTGCCGGGTTTGTCTATCTGCCGCTCAATCAGGCCTATCAGCAAGCGGAGATTGAGTACTTCATTGGCAACGCCGAGCCGGCGGTGGTGGTCTGCACCGGCAAGAACTTCGGCTGGGTCAGCAAGATTGCTTTCAAGGCCGGAACCCAGTACGTCTTCACGCTCAACGAGGACCGCACCGGTTCCCTGCTGGAGCGCGCCGCGCATTGTTCCGACCAGCAGCAGCCAGCGCGCAAACAAGCCGATGACCTGGCGGCGATTCTCTACACCAGCGGCACCACCGGGCGCTCCAAGGGCGCCATGCTGAGCCACGGCAACCTGCTGAGCAACGCGCGGGTGCTGAAAGACTACTGGGGCTGGCGCGCCGGTGACGTGCTGATCCACGCGCTGCCGATATTTCATGTGCACGGTCTGTTTGTCGCCATCCACGGCGCGCTGCTCAACGGCAGCAAGATGATCTGGCTGGGCCGTTTCGATCCGAAAAAGGTGCTGGAGAAATTGCCGCAGGCGACGGTTTTCATGGGCGTGCCCACGCTCTATGTGCGTCTGCTGACCGAGCCGGGTCTGACGCTGCAAGCGGCGCGCAATATGCGGCTCTTTATCGCCGGCTCAGCGCCTTTGTTGATCGAGACCTTCACGGAATGGCAGAAGCGCACCGGCCACACGATTCTGGAGCGCTACGGCATGAGCGAGACCGGCATGCTGACCTCCAATCCGTACGACGCAGGGCAGGGCGCACGTCGTGGCGGTACCGTCGGTTTCCCGCTGCCCGGGGTCAGTCTGCGCGTGCACGATGACGCGGGAGCAGCGCTGCCGACCGACGAGATTGGCGGCATTCAGGTCAAGGGCCCGAATGTGTTCAAGGGCTACTGGCGCATGCCGGAAAAGACGGCAGAGGAATTTACATCAGACGGCTTCTTCAAGACCGGCGATGTCGGCAAGGTCGACGCGCTCGGTTACGTCACGATTGTGGGTCGCAGCAAGGACCTGATCATCAGCGGCGGCTACAACGTCTATCCGGCTGAGGTCGAGGCCTATATCAACGATTTGCCCGGGGTGGAGGAAAGCGCCGTGATCGGCGTGCCGCACCCTGATTTTGGCGAGGTCGGTTTGGCGGTGGTCACGGCCAAGCCGGGTGCCGCGCCGGACCCGGCACAGATCATCGCCAGCCTGAAGGCAACGCTGGCCAACTTCAAAGTGCCCAAACAGTGTTTTGTGATCGACGCCCTGCCACGCAACAGCATGGGCAAGGTGCAGAAGAATGTCCTGCGGGAGCGCTACGGCTCCGGCAGGTGAGCGTCTTGGCGTAGCCCGTATGAAGCCGAAGGCGTAATACGGGGACAGCGTTGCAGCATCAATCCCGTATTGCGCTGTGCGCCATACGGGCTACGCCACTGGATGCCGGATCGGGTCCGGCAGGACAAGCCGAATTAGCGCAGCACCAGCACCGGAACATGCGAGTGCGTCAGCACCAGCTGCGTTTCACTGCCCAGCAGCAGGCGCTTGATGCCGCGCCGGCCGTGTGAGGCCATGACGATCAGGTCACATTTGTGTTTCTTGGTGGCGGCAATGATGGCGTCGGACACCAGGTCTGACTTCACTGTCACCGCCTTGGCCTTCACGCCTTTGGCTTGTGCCGCCTTTTGCACGGCGTCGACGATGGCTTGACCGTCTTCGGCCCATTGCTTTTCAACCCGGCTGACTTCGGCCGCCTGCAAGGCCAAGCCACCTTCAAAGTAGCTTTGCGGATAGCGCGGGATAACCTTCAGGGCTACCAATTCAGCACCGCACAGTGCGGCCAGCGAAATGGCGCTGGCAACTGCCCGCTTGGACAGATTGGTTCCATCGGTGGCGACAAGAATGCGTTGGTACATGGTGTGCTCCTTTTGAGTGAATAGCTTGCAGCTTACTCTGCTGTATTGCTGCAGTCTTGATTTTCGTCAGGTAAACTGCTTTCATCGCCGCGCAACCGTGGACCCCTTGGACCTTATGTCACCTGCCAGTCCCCCCGATTTCGCTGCGGCGCCAGCAGACACGGATGTTTTGTCCTTGCTCGACGATGCGCTGGAGTGGCCGGCCTTTAGCCGCCCCGATCAGCAGCGTACCGATTGCTGGGAGTCCAATCTCCTGATTGAAGGTATGCACTGTGCCGCCTGCGCCCTCACCATCGAAGATGCCTTGCTGCGTGTCCCCGGTGTCGTATCGGCTGAGGTCAGCGCGGGCAGTCACCGCGCGCGCGTGATCTGGAACAGCCAGCGGGTTCTGCCCTCCGTCTGGATGCGCGCTGTTCAGAGCGTCGGCTACCGCGCCGTGCCGGCCAATGATGCGCAGGCGCGTGAGCGGCGTCAGATGGAAGCGCGCAAGGCGTTGTGGCGCCTGGCCGTCGCCGGCCTGTGCATGATGCAGGTGATGATGTACGCCTATCCGGCCTACGTGGCGCGGGCCGGCGACCTTTCGGCCGAGATGGAGCAGTTGCTGCGCTGGGCTTCGTGGGTGTTGTCGCTACCGGTGATTCTGTTTTCCTGCGGACCTTTTTTCAGCAGCGCCCTGCGCGATGTGGTGCAGCGCCGCGTCAGCATGGATCTGCCGGTGGCGCTGGGCATGCTGATTACCTTTGCCGTCAGCACCATGGGCACCTTTGACCCAAGCGGCCACTTTGGCCGTGAGGTTTACTTTGACTCGCTGACGATGTTTGTCTTCTTCCTGCTGGCGGGGCGCTGGCTGGAGTTGCGCCTGCGCGACCGCACGGCGGGTGCGCTGGAATCCCTGATGAACCGCTTGCCCGACAGTGTGGCGCGTCGCGCACCTGATGGCGCATTCGAGCGCGTGGCCGTGCGCCGCCTGGTGAGCGGGGATGTCATCCGCATCCTGCCAGGCGAGACCTTTCCGGCCGACGGTGTGCTGCTGCAAGGCGATACGCTGGTGGACGAGGCGCTGCTGACCGGCGAGTCGCGTCCGGTGGCGCGCCGTAGCGGCGGCAGCGTCA
>CAIWNX010000294.1 GCA_903914175.1 uncultured beta proteobacterium
GAGCAAGGCACGCCGAATGCGCTTCTTGGTGCGCTCGTCAAGAAAGGCAAAGTTGTAGTGTTGTTCGATCATGCAAGCTCCTGCGGCGATGGGGTGGCTGCGCCCGGGGTCGCGGACAAAGCCTGCGCTGCCGCGGCGTGATGGGCGCGCAGCTTGCGCACCAGTTCGAGTTCGGCCTGAAAGTCAACGTAGTGCGGCAGCTTCAAATGCTGCACAAAGCCCGAGGCCTCGACGTTGTCACCGTGCGAGAGCACAAACTCTTCGTCTTGCGCCGGTGCCACATGCGGCTCGCCTAGTTCGTCAGCGCGCAGCGCACGATCGACCAGTGCCATCGCCATCGCTTTGCGCTCGCCACCCCCAAAAGCCAGGCCGTAGCCCTGGGTGAACTGGGGCGGCAACTCCCGGTTGCCATTGAACTGGTTGATCATCTGGCACTCGGTGACCTCCAGGTCGCCAATGTCAATCACAAACCCGAGCTCATCGGGCAGCATCTCGACGCTGACAAAGCCGCGCCGGATCTCGCCCGCAAACGGGTGCGAGTTGGCATAGCCGCGCTGGGTCGAGTAGCCCATGCCCAACAGCCAGCCTTCGTCCGCACGCGCCAGCGACTGCAAGCGCAGGGCCCGGTCCGCCGGGAACATCAGCGGTTCACGGGTCAGGTCGGCGCGCGGCGCGTCATCTGCGGGTAGTGGTGTTTCGAGCAGGCCTTCGTTTGCCAGCAGGTCGTTGATGCGGGGTACGGTCGAGGCCGCGTCGGATACGCCAAACTGCCCGGCGTTCGGCTGCGCTGCGGCGGTGCTGACGGTCGCTTGGGTCGCCAAGCTGTCTTCAGCCAGCAACGCGAAATCGAGCAGGCGCTGCGTATAGTCATAAGTCGCCCCCAGCACCTGACCACCGGGCACCTCCTTGAAAGCGGCTGAAATGCGCCGCAGCAGCGCAATGCGCGCCGTGTCCAGCGGCAAGGCATAACCGAGCCGGGGCAGCGTGGTGCGGTAGGCGCGCAGCAGAAAGATCGCTTCGAGCAAATCACCGCTGGCTTGCTTGATGGCCAGCGCCGCGAGTTCAGGATCAAAGAGTGAGCCTTCGCTCATGACCCGGTCCACCGCCAGCGAAAGTTGTTCCCTGATCTGGCTGACCGATAGCGCTGCCAGGCTGCCAGAGCCACGGCGCTGTGCCTCCAGCAGACGCCAGGAACTCTCAATGGCAGCTGCGCCGCCCTTGACTGCAACGTACATATCAGACTCCTTCCGATCGACCGACCCGGGTCGTACGCGGCAGGCCGATCACGTGTTCGGCACAGGTAAAAATAATGTCAACGCCCTGCGGAAAGCTCGCCTGGTTGGCTTGCCACTGGGTCCAGAAGTCCGCCGGCAGACCTTGCAGCGTGACGCGCTGCATCACCTCAATGCCGGGGCCGCGCCAGTCCAGCGCCGCCCCGCCCTCCAGTGCGGGCAATTCAATCAGCAAGGTGCTGGAGAACTCGGGGGCCGCAGCGGTTCCCACAGCGAAGTCCGCCAACGCGGGGGCGCGACCGATCTCGGTCATGATGGCAAAGCCCGCCAGCATTGGACTGTCCGCCAGCGTGGCACCGGTGTGAAAACGCAGCCAGCTTTGCAGAGCCGGGTCGCCGCTTTGCCACCAAACGGGGGTTTCGTCGTCGCACAGCGTCAGCAACAAGCGCGCCATCGCGCCACCCAATGCCACGCCGGGCAAGGGCGCGCCAATGCGGCGAATTTGCCCGGGTCGGGCCAGGGCATCGAGCGCAGCACGGAATGCGTGCTGTGTTTCGTGCACAGCGTCAGGCAGGCACGCCGCCAGCCTTGTTGTCGTATTCATGCGTCACCCCGCACCAAGGTGAAGAATTCAACTTTGGAAGTGGCCACCTCGCCTTGCAACTGATCACGCGCCTGCGACTGGGCTGTTGCAAGCGGTTCGATCAACTTGCTTTGCAAATCATCGTGATGCGCGGGGTCTTGCAACAGGGCGTCAAACACTGCCGCCAATTCAGCCCGGCGCTTGTCGCGACCCAGCGCGTAAGCCACGCCCAGGGGTCCGTTGCCCAGGCGCACGGCGCAGCGCACCACGCTGGCCTCGCCCAAGTTGAAGGGATTGCCGGTGCCACCGACACGCCCACGCAACATCAGCATGCCGACTTCCGCCGGACGAACACGCTGCAAGATCGAGAGCGATTCGTTCGCCAATTCCAGTTTGGCCTCCAACTCGATCCGGCTTGCACGCGCCAGAACGGCAAGCCAAGCTTGGCGTTCCGAAAAATATTGGGTCGAAGTGTTGCTTGTCGTACAGATGTCTAAATCAGTCACTAAAGTTCAAACAAATTCATTCGGCGTTGAACCGAGTTAGTAATAGGTGCTAGTTCACCGCGACAACATGAAAGATTTATGACACTCAGCCAACATATGTCGAGCGCCGCTGGCCGGCGCAGCGGTGTCACCGTGTGGCGCCAGATCGCTGATACCTTGACGTCCGAAATTCGTGACCGCGCTTACGTTGAAACCGGCAAGTTGCCGGGTGAGATCGATCTTGCTGCGCGCTTTGCCGTCAACCGCCATACCTTGCGCCAAGCGGTGGCCGCCTTGCAAACCGAGGGGCTGGTGCGCATTGAAGCTGGGCGCGGCACTTTTGTGCAACACGAATTACTCGACTACGCCATCTCCAACCGCACCCGGTATAGCGAAAACCTGCTACGGCAGGGCCTGTTGCCGAGCCAGCAGTTGCTGAGCGCGCGGGAAATGCTGGCGCCTGAGCGCGCGGCCCGGGAACTCAAACTGGCCAAGGGGGACAGCGTCTTGATGGTTGAACTGCTGGACGAGGCCAATGAAGCACCGATCGGTTTGGCCACCGCGTATTACCCGGCACGCCGCTTTGCCGGAATGCTCGAAATGCTGACGCAGGGCACGCGCAGCAGCGATATCCTGAAGCACTTTGGCGTGCAGGATTACTTGCGCCAAAAAAGCCGCATCACGACACAATTGCCAAGCGAGGAAACAGCACGCCTGCTCAAACAATCGAGCAACCGACCGGTGCTGTGCGTCGAGTGTGTGGACGTGGACATGAATGGCGTGCCGATCAAGTACGGCGAGACCGTATTTTGCGGTGATCGGTTGCAACTGGTCATCAATGCGGGAGACGGTGCATGAGCGCGCGCTACGCCATTTATTTCTCGCCGGCCAAGCATTCGCCGTGGTGGGATTTCGGCGCGCACTGGCTCGGTCGCGACGAGTGTGACGACCAAGCCCTGGCGCAGCCGGAGCTGACACACATCGGCCCAACCGATCTCAACAGCATCACGGCAGAGCCGCGACGCTACGGCTTCCATGCCACCCTGAAAGCGCCCTTTCACCTGCGCGAAGGATTGAGCCTTGATGACTTGGTGACACGCATGCGGGCGCTGGCGAGCACACTTCGTCCCGTCACGCTCGGGCCGCTACAGGTCGTGTCGCTGGGTGATTTTGTCGCGTTGATGCCAATAACTCCGACTGAAGAACTGGCAACCCTGGCGGCAGCCTGCGTGGTCGAACTCGATGACTTGCGCGCACCCTTGACAGCCGCAGAGCTGGCGCGGCGACGCATCGAACAACTGAGCACCCGAGAGCAGGAATTGCTGCGCCAATATGGCTACCCCTATGTGCTGGATCGCTACCGTTTGCATTTCACCCTCAGTGGTCCGGTGCCTCGCGCCACAGCGCAGTCCGTCATGCAGGCCGTTGCACAACCCGTGGCCCGGTTGAACAGCGCTGCGCCCTTGCTGCTGGACCGGCTCTGCCTGTTTGTTGAAACGGCACCCGGGCAGCCGTTCAAGCGGCTGATCGATGCGGAGTTGCGTGCATGAGCGGGACGTGGGTTTTTGTTTGCGGTCCGTCCGGCGCCGGCAAAGACAGCGTGCTGGCCTGGGCGGCGGATCATCTGGCGAACCGCTGCGATATCGTTTTTGCGCGGCGCATGGTGACACGCCCGATGCAGCCCGGCTCGGACCATGACCCGATAACACCCCAACAGTTCGCACTGATGCGCCGCGCGGGCGACCTGGTCTGGTGCTGGCAGGCCCATGGTTTTGATTACGGCATCGCCGCGCACTACGGCGCCGAGGTTGCAGCCGGACGGACGGTCGTGGTGAACGGCTCGCGTGAACACACATTGAATCTGGAAGCCACCCCGTCTGTGCGGGTGGTGCAAATCATGGTGAGTGCCGAACAACTGGCCGTTCGACTGGCCCAACGCGGCCGCGACGACGCCCAGCAAATCAATCAGCGACTGTTGCGCAATGCCCGTTTCAATGCAATGCGCGTTGACCACACCATTCTCAACCAGGGTGAACTGGCCAGCGCC
>CAIWNX010000295.1 GCA_903914175.1 uncultured beta proteobacterium
GTCACCATTGACATGGCCAACGCGCAGGGGCAGGCGCTGATCCGTCAGATGGCAGCGCAAAGTGACATCCTGGTCGAGAACTTCAAGGTCGGTGGACTGTCGAACTACGGGCTGGATTACGAGAGTCTCAAAGCCATCAACCCGCGCCTGATTTACTGCTCGGTGACCGGTTTCGGCCAGAACGGGCCGTACGCTGAGCGTGCCGGCTACGACCTCATGATCCAGGCCATGACCGGCATGATGAGTATCACGGGCCGCCCCGACAGCGTCCCCGGTGGCGGACCGCTACGGGTTGGCGTGGCCGTGGTCGATTTGTTTACCGGGATTTACGCTTGCAGCGCCATCTTGGCAGCATTGGAGGTGCGCCACAGTACCGGAGTCGGCCAGTTCATCGACATGGCCTTGCTGGATGTCGGCATGGCGATCCTGGCCAATCAGGCCGCCGGTTTTCTCAATAGCGGCGAGGTGCCGCAGCGCCAGGGCAACAGTCACCCGAGTCTGGTGCCGTACCAGGACTTTCCGACCCTGGATGGTTCCATGTTGCTGGCCATTGGCAACGACGGCCAGTTTGCGCGCTTTTGCGAAGCCACTGGTCAGCCCGAGTGGGCGGCCGATCCGCGTTTTGCCAGCAACACGCTACGCGTGAAAAACCGCGAGCAGTTGATTCCTGCCATGCAGCTGCTGACACGCACACGCAGCACGGCGCAGTGGATTGCACTGCTCGAAGACAAGGCCGTTCCCTGTGGGCCGATCAACGACATGGGACAAGCTTTTGCCGACGTTCAGGTAGCGGCGCGTGGCTTGGTGGTGAAACAGGCGGTGGCGCCAGCGACGACTGCACAGACGGCGGTTGAATCGATTGCCACTGTGGCCAGCCCGCTGCGCTTGCTGGCCACGCCGCCCGTGCTGCGCCGAGCGCCGCCTGCATTGGGCGAACACACCGACGAGGTGCTGGCCGAACTGGGGTTTGACGGCGCCGCCATTGCGGCACTGCGTCGGGACGCCGTGCTGTAAGGCGCTGGCCTACCCTGCTGGCCGGCGGTTGACCAGCATGATGCCGACCGCCACCATCACCAGCGAAGCGATCAGATTGAGCGTGACGGGTTCATGCAGCCAGAGCGAGCCAAAGAGCAGGGCAAAGACCGGCGTCAGGAAAACGAAGGCCGAAATCTTGGTCGCAGGGTAGCGCCCGAGCATCCACATCCAGGCCAGGTAACTGGCGAAGGCGCCGATGACCGTCTGTACGGCCAAAGAAACTCCGGCAAAGGCGCTGAACGTCCAGATCCAGTGCTCACCCAGCAAGAGGGATAGAAAGGGCAGCACGACCGCGCTGACGCCGACTTGGTAGAACAGGAGTTTCTCGGCTGAAACCCGGGTCAGGCTGGTGCTGCGCATGACGATGGTGGTCAGTCCCCAAAGGCCACCAGCGGCCAGTGCCAGCAGGTCGCCACGCCACTGATTGATGGGGCTTGTCGCGCCCCAGGCGTCGCGCAGCGCAAAGCCGACGGCCACAAAAGCCAGCCCCAGCCCAAACCATTGCAACGGCCGCAATTTCTCGGACGGTACAAAAATGGGCAGCAAGGCGGCGACCCAGAATGGCGAGGTGTACAGGAACACGGTCAGGCGCGAGGCGGCCGAGAACTGCAGGCCGGCGTACAGGCAGGCAAACTCCAGCGCAAACAGACAACCCGCCGCCAGACCTGGCCAGAGCGAAGCATCGCGCTCAAACAGGCGCACACCGCGCCAGCGACACCAGAACCAGAGCAGAGCCGTCGCACCGACAAAGCGCAAAGCAGCCTGGAAAACCGGCGGCAGATCGGGAATGGTGGCTTTCACCAGAACCTGCTGAAAGCCCCAGAACAGGCAGCAGCCCAGCAGCAGGCTGAC